>CAMLOU010000005.1 GCA_946481735.1 uncultured Cellvibrio sp. | reverse complement strand
GGCAACCTGGCGTTGAGCCAACCGGTCGTGGCCTCTTCTACCGAGGGCGGTGTCTGGGCAGCGACCTATGCCGTGGATGGCAACGCAGGTACGCGCTGGTCGAGTGAGTTCAGTGATAACCAATGGATTTATGTAGACCTGGGTTCAAGCCGCTCAATCATTGGTGTAGTGCTGAATTGGGAAGGTGCGTTTGGTCGCGGTTATGAGATTCAGGTGTCCGATGATGCAAACCAATGGACGACGGTGCATACCGAAGTGAATGGCGATGGCGGGATTGATGATATTCCGGTGTCGGCGAGCGGTCGGTATGTGCAGATGTTGGGCACACAACGGGGAACGGGTTACGGTTATTCGTTGTGGGCGTTTGAAGTTTATTAATTCATGGCTTGGCCTCGTCAGTGGTTCGGTTAGCCTTGTGTGATCCGGCCCGACGATTTTTCTTCGACAGCGCTTCTTCGGCGAATTCCGTAACCTATACAGAGTTTGTCAAGGAAGACTGTCGAGGATCTTTTTCATTTCATACCCGTAGGTCGGATTAGGTGCATACGCGCCGTAATCCGACAGCTTGTTCAGAGAATATGTCGGATTATGCCTTTGGCTAATCCGACCTACTGTTTTGTTTCTTCCGGTTATGTGCCCAAGCGCACATAGCCATCGAAAAGCGTCTGCTAGGATTTTCCCTCGCTTAATTTTCCCGCCGAGCCCCGTTTTAAAACCAACCTGTTTGTGATGCGTTTCCTGTGTAACCTGGCCCATTTCTTGTGAATCAAATGGATTCTCGTGCTACTATCGCGCGACCTGAGCATTGTATGAATAAAGTAATTAACCGAAAAAATTGAACTGCCTGTATTAATTCCTATGATCCTGATAGTTGATGATAACCAGGAAAATGTCTTTTCCTTACAAGCGCTGCTTGAGCTAAATAATTTTCGCGTGCATGCGGCATCGTCCGGCGAAGAAGCACTGAAGCTGATCCTGAAGAACCCTTCCAGTTACGCCTTGATTATCCTTGATGTGCAAATGCCGGAAATGGATGGTTTTGAGGTGGCCGAAACCATATTGAGTTACAGCAAAACCAAAGACATTCCCATCATCTTTTTGTCCGCGGTTAACACCCACAAAAAATATATTGCAAAGGGCTATGCGTCCGGCGGGGTGGACTACATCACCAAACCGGTCGATGCGGACATCCTGCTGCTAAAGATCAAAACATTTTACAAACTGTCGGAACAGAAACGGCAGCTGATCGAAAAAGACAACTTCCTGCGCGAAGAGATTGAGTTTCGCCGGCAGGCAGAAAGTGCGCTTGAGCAAAAGGTGGAGGAACTCAAGTCTACCCTGGAATCACTGCCGCACATGGCGTTTACCACCTGCCAGGATGGGGAGATTGAGTTCGTCAACCACCTTTGGTTTAACTACAGCGAACAAGCCGACCAATTTCCCGAAGCGGATAATTTCGCCATCGCTGCGCATATCAAACATACCATTGCGTCAGGCAAACAAAGTGTGCAGGAACTTCGCCTGAAGTTACCGGCTGGTGCAGACTACCGCTTTCACGTTCTCTATTTCACACCGGTCATCAAAGATGAAAAAATTGTGCGCTGGGTGGGCATCTTTACCGACATCCACGAGCAAAAACTCATGTCGCAGACCCTTGAGAAAAAAGTGGAAGAGCGCACCCGCGAGTTGATTGAAATCAATAGGAAGCTCGAGGCCAGCAACACCGAACTGCAAAAGTTTGCCTTTATTGCCTCCCACGATTTACAGGAACCCTTGCGCAAGATCCAGATCTTCAGCGATATGATTATCAAGCGTTATATTAACGATTCGTTCAACAGTACCAAATTGTTGCAGAAGATTATTGAATCCGCAGCCAAGATGAGCACCCTGATCAGAAACGTCCTTGAGTATTCACGCCTGCCCGATAAGAACTTCTACGAAACCCTTGACCTTAACGCGGTCATCAATGAGCTGCTGCAGGATTTCGAGTGGGAAATAAAATCGCGCGAGGCGAGAATTCACCTGGGCCAGTTCCCTCATATGGAAGCTATCCCCGGCCAGATACGCCAGGTCTTCCAGAACCTGCTGACCAATTCACTCAAGTTTTCCCAGGATACCCAACATCCGGAAATCGCCATCACTTCAGAGCTGGTCGAGGAAAAGTCATTTACGGCGGCGCAAGATGACCACGGCCAATTCTGCCGCATCATCTTTCAAGACAACGGTATTGGCTTTGATCAAAAATTCTCTGACAAGATATTTGAGATATTCCAGCGACTGAACCAGCGCGATGGTGCGCAAGGCACCGGTATCGGCTTGGCTATTGTCAAAAAAGTCATCGATACCCACAACGGTATCATCACGGTAGAAAGCAACGAGAATCAGGGAGCCAGATTTATCATGGTTCTGCCCATCAAACAATCCGCCATGCGTGTCGACGATTAATCATGAAAAAATACACAAGTAACCTGCTTATCGGTTTTGGCATATCACTGCTGGTACTGTTTATCAGCTCTACCGCTTCGTTCATCAGCATTAATAACCTGCTGGCCAATATCCATTGGGTTAATCACTCCAACAGAATCATTATTGATGCGGAAGAAATACTGGCGGCCATGCGTGAGGCAGAAGCGGGGCAACGAGGTTACCTGATGACGGGTGATACCGAATATCTCGAATTTTTTCATTATTCCCAACGTAGCGCGCGCGACGCACTGGACCTGATTGATGAATTGACGGTGGATAACGCGGTACAACAGGAATCTGCACAGGAGTTACGGGCACATATCGAAAACCGCCTGGTTTTGCTTAACCAGTTGGTTGCCCACAAAGACACAACCGGCATTATTGATACCGAAGGCCTCGCCAAGGGTAAGGAACTGATGGACAAGGTTGAACAAACCTTGTCGACCATGAAACAACATGAGACTGAGTTGTTGGCAGGCCGGGTTGCTGATATGAATGGCTCCGCCAGATACACCACGGCGCTCATTGTCATTGCTGCGCTGATTGCCTTGCTTATCACCACCCTGTTTTATGTTCGCATCAGGAATGATTTTGCCCAACGGGCCTTGCTACAAAAGGAACTGGAACGCAAAGACCAGGATATCAGCCAACGCATTGAGATTATCCAGAGCGTTGCTGATCGCATTGCCCTGGGCAACTACGCGATTCGGATCGACAATCAGCAATCCGATTCTCTCGGCAACGTCGCCGTGTCGCTCAATAAAATGGCGGCGTCGCTGGAACAGTCATTTCAGATACTGTCCGATAAAGAGTGGGCGCAAGGCGGGATGGCTTCACTGAATGATGTCATGATCGGCGAACACAATATCGAAAAACTGTGCAAAAGCATCGTTGAGTTTATTGCCGGCTTCATCAATGCCCACGCCGGCGCTGTGTATATTCTCGAACACGAAGAGCTGCGCTTTTTTGCCGGCTACGCCTATTCTGCCGACCCGGCCCGAGACCGTTTTAAATTGGGCGAAGGTGTTATCGGTCAGGCAGTGGCCACCAATCGCATGATGGAGTTGAAAGATATTCCGCCGGAAAGTATCTATATCAAGTTCAGCCTGGGTGAAGCACTGCCGAAGCATCTCGTCGCCATTCCGATTACGGACGGACATACCATCAAGGGAGCGATTGAGCTGGCGTCCCTGAATCAGTTTAGTGAGCGCGAAATAGAATTTTTGAGAAACGCCGTGCACAACATCGGTATTGCTATCTCTGCCGCACAAAATCGTCGCCGCTTGCAAGAACTGCTCGACGAAACCCAATCACAAGCGGAGGAACTGCAGGCACAACACACCGAGCTGGAAAATATCAACAGCGAGCTGGAGATGCAGGCCGAGAAGCTGCAAGCCTCGGAAGAAGAACTGCGTGCGCAACAGGATGAGTTGCACTTTGCCAATCAGGCGCTGGAAGAACGCAGCCTGTTACTGGAAGAGCGAAACCAGGTTATCTCTGCCAGAAATATCGAGATTCAGGAAAAAGCCGATGCCCTGGCGCAAAGCATGCGTTACAAATCGGAATTCCTGGCCAACATGTCCCACGAATTGCGCACACCACTGAACTCAATCCTGTTGTTGTCGCGTTTGATGTCGGAAACCAACAACCATAACCTGACCAGCGACCAGATCGAATATGCCCGCGTGATTGAAACCTCCGGGCAAGGTTTGTTGACACTCATTGATGAGATTCTCGATTTGTCGAAGATCGAATCCGGCAAGATGGAGCTGGAATATCAATGGGTGCCCATCGCCGAGATTGTGAATGATATTAAATCCCTGTTCACACCGGTGGCACTCGGCAAGAACCTGGAATTCAAAGTACAGGTGGCTCCGGGTCTACCGGAAACTATCGAAACCGACAAGCTGCGCCTGGAACAAATCATTCGTAACCTGGTATCCAATGCACTTAAATTTACGGCCGAGGGTTATGTCAGCCTGACGGTGGCACCGGTGGCCAAGGATACGCGCCTGCTGGATATCATCGTAAAAGACACCGGCATCGGTATTCCCAAGGACAAACAGGATCTGGTATTTGAAGCTTTCCAACAGGCTGACGGTTCAACCCAGCGCAAATACGGTGGTACCGGTCTGGGGCTGTCCATCAGCCGTGAGCTGGTGAAATTATTGGGTGGTGAAATTCGCCTGGTCAGTGAAGTGAATGCGGGCAGTGAATTTACGATTCGTATCCCCCTGTGCAAAAACAACCTGGCGTTACCGCAACCGACACCGGCAGCCCCTCCTGCACCGGCTCCCGCTGAAGTAACCCGCAAGAAATTTATCAGCACCGATGTTCCCCGTGGCATTCCCGATGACCGCGCGCATATCGGCCGTGCCGACAAAGTGATTCTGATCATTGAAGATGATATTAATTTTGCCAAGGCACTGTTGGAATACACGCGTGAAAAAGGCTACAAGGGCATCGTGGCCGTGCGCGGCGACGAAGGGCTGGAATTGGCAAAAGAATTCCTGCCCCTGGGCATCCTCCTTGATATCCAGCTGCCGGTGAAAGATGGCTGGGAAGTGATGGAAGAGCTGAAGGCCAATCCGGGTACGCGTCATATTCCGGTACATATTATGTCGGTGCACCAGTTTAAAAATGAAAGCTTGCTAAAAGGCGCTGTCGATTTTATTGAAAAACCCATTGCCTTTGAAAAGATGCACGATGTCTTTCAGAAGATTGAGTACGTGCTGACGCACCATCCGAAAAAAGTATTGATCGTTGAGGAGAACACCAAGCACGCCAATGCACTCGCCTACTTCTTGCAAAAGTTTGATGTGCGCCTCGAAGTCAAGAGCGGCCTTGATGACGCCGTCAGCTCGCTCAAACAGCAGGATGTCGATTGTGTCGTGCTGGATATGTGCGTTCCCCACGAACGTGCTTATGACACACTGGAAGAAGTAAAGAAAACACCGGGACTGGAAAACCTGCCGATTATTGTGTTCACCGGCAAGAGTTTATCATCCAGCGAAGAGGTCAGGATCAAACGCTACGCCGATTCCATTGTGGTGAAAACAGCGCATTCGTTCCGGCGCATCCTTGATGAAGTGTCCCTGTTCCTCCACCTGATGGAGAAGAAGGATGCCGACAACAGCACCAAAAAATCCCGCCAGCACACCCTGACCCTGGACGAGGTACTGGAAGATAAAACCGTGCTGCTGGTTGATGACGATGTGCGCAATATTTTCTCCCTGACCAAGGTGATGGAAAGCATCAAGATGAACGTCATAACCGCTATCGACGGCAAGGACGCCCTGCAACAACTGGCAGAGAATCCGCACATCGACATCGTCCTGATGGATATGATGATGCCGGAGATGGACGGCTACGAAACGACGAAGGCTATACGCCATAATCCTGCTTATAATGAATTGCCGATCATCGCCGTTACCGCAAAAGCGATGGTCGGTGACCGCGAAAAATGCATCCAGGCGGGAGCTTCTGATTACATCACCAAACCCGTCGATATTGACCAACTTTTGTCATTACTGCGCGTTTGGCTCTATGAAAAACATTGACGGTTCGCACAACCCGCCGGTCGTTCTGGATGACGAACATATCAACATCATCCTGAATGATCTGATTGAACATCACGGCTACGACTTCCGGGGTTATTCCCGTTCGTCGCTTACCCGCCGGATTTATCGTTTAATGTCGCTGGACAAGTATGCCAGCTTCGCGGAGTTTCGTTTTCGCCTGCGCTACGATGAGGGCTTTTTGAATCGTTTTGTGGAAGAAATTACCGTTAACGTAACCGAAATGTTCCGCGACCCGGAGTTTTATCGCGTTCTTCGCAAAGACATTCTGCCGCTGATGGCGACCAAGCCATTAATCCGGATATGGCACGCCGGTTGTTCAACCGGCGAAGAAGTTTACTCCATGGCGATCCTGCTGCGCGAAGCAAACCTGCTGCATAAATCATTGCTTTATGCCACCGACATCAATCCCGTTGTGCTCGATGTTGCGCGCGAGGGGATTTACCCTTTGACCCAGATGAAAACCTGGTCGGAGAATTATATCCTCGCTGGCGGCAAGCAGGATTTCTCCCGCTATTACACGGCCAATTATAATCGGGCCAAACTCGACAGCACCTTGTCCGAACGCTTTGTTTTATCTACACACAACCTGGTATCTGATCGCTCTTTTAACGAGTTTCAATTGATTTTGTGCCGCAATGTGTTGATCTATTTCGATAAACCCTTGCAGGAAAAGGTATTGGCGTTATTTGATGAAAGTCTGGAGAGCCTGGGTTTTCTGGCATTGGGCACCAAGGAGACGCTGAAATTTTCTGCCGTGGCAAATAAATTCCAGCTGGCGGAACGCGATCAAAAAATCTGGCGCAAGATCGCGTGAGTGAATAATGCCTAGAGCATGGTTTCGCCGTGTATCTGGACTTTTTCCTCGCGCAGTTTCAAGTCACGCAACAAGTCTTCGATATCCTTTAAATTGACCGGCTTCACCAGATGCCCGTCGCACCCCGCCGCCCGTGACTGGGTGCGATCACCCTCCTGGCCCCAACCGGTTACCGCCACGATGGTAATCGCTTTTCCGTTAGTTTGTTCGCGAATCAGACGCGTCGCGTCGTACCCGTTCAGGTTGGGCATGCCCACATCCATCAATACAATATGGGGTGCAAATTCTTTCACGCACTCCAGGGCTTCAAAGCCATCGTGGGCGATACGCACGTCGTGGCCTAATAAATTCAGCAGCATCGCCATGGAATCGCACGCATCGTGATTGTCGTCAACGATCAGGATGCGTCGTTTCGGTTGATCAGGCGCATGGATATCCTGCACGCGCGGCTCCGGTTGTACATCCACCACCGCGCTTAATATGGGCAGAGTTACCCGAAAGATGCTGCCTTGATCTGGCCCATCGCTGCTTGCACTGACCCTGCCCTGATGCATCTCCACCAGGGCTTTCACCAGCGCCAACCCGATACCCAGGCCATCCGTGCAATGATCGCTATCACTCGGTACTTGCGAAAACATATCAAAGATATTCGGCAAGGAAGCAGCGGGAATACCGATACCGTTATCGCGCACCTCCACGATCAGTTGATCCCCCTCCGGCTCAGCGATCAGCCAGATCTTTCCGCCCGGTTTGGTATATTTTGCGCTGTTGGATAACAGGTTGCTGAACACCTGTGCCAGGCGCGTGAGGTCAGCATCAAGGAATATCGGTTTGTCCGGCAATGACACGGTCAACGAATGGTTCGCGGCTTCAATAGCCGGACGTGTTGCCTCTACTGCATTGTTGATCACTTCTTGCAACGATACGCGATGTTTTTGCAGATGTAATTTATTGCGGTTCATCCGCGAGACATCCAGCAAATCGTCAATCAAACGCACCATGTGGGTCAGCTGCCGTTCCATCATCAGGCGTACCTGGGACAGCGTCTGCGGATCGTTTTCTGCCAGTTCAAGGATGCGCAAACCATTGCGTACCGGCGCAAGAGGGTTGCGCAATTCATGGGCAAGCAATGCAATGAATTCATCTTTCTTTCGGTCGGCTTCGGCCAGCTCTTCTGCACGGCTTTGGAGTTCCTGTTCCATATGCTTGCGTTCCGTCACATCGCGTGTGGTGCCGGCAATCGCTTCAATCTCGCCATTGGCACCAAACACCGGAACAAAAATATAATCGTAGATACGCAAGCCATGGGTACCGATAAACGGCACTTCATCCTGAACCGGACGCCCCGTTGTTAATACCTGGGTTAACTCCCGATCATGCTTGGCAGCATGCCAGGCGGGATAACCCAGCTCAAGACATGTTTTGCCAATAGCTTCATCCCAGGTTTTTCCTAACATTTTCAACAATGCATCATTAGCGTAGGTATATCGGAAATTGAGATCAAAAATGTAAACAAAATCAGGAATGGTCGCGAGAATAGTTTCGTAGAGACGGCGCAAGCGTTCGGATTCATGTTGGACATGAGCCAATCTGGCTTCGGTTTTTTTTCGTTCAGTAACATCTTTTAAAACATTCACCGCACCCACAATATTTTGTTGGTCATCGCGGATTACATCAATATTAACGATTACCATCACACGGCTACCGTCCGGGCGCTCAATCATCACGTCCTGATCCCGCACCGGTTCGCCAGTTTTCAACACCTGTGCCATGGGAGTATTCGCATGTGGCAGGGGCGTGCCATCTATCCAGAACAGGCGATACGCACCACAAAAGTGTTCATCAGTTTCACCGAGGTGCGGCCGCCTTCCCCAGAGCTCAGCCGCGCGTTCATTGTAACGCACGATCAAACCAGAGGGCGCCGCGCAAACATAAACGGCCGCAGGCATCAGGTCGATCAGTTTCGCATCAAGCCAACCCATAGCAGAAGACGAACTCGTATTTATTGCAGCATCATTCATTAGCTTGGTGTCCATGTACGTCATGAATATTCTCAATATGCAAGTTAGCGGATTAAGGCCGCGTGACGGCGTTCCGGTAAGCAACATACCAACCGAAAACTATTCAACAGTTGCTATGTGTTAATACGTGCATGAGCAAAAGGGTTCAGGCATCTAAATCCTTTTTTGTTTTTTGTGATGATGAAGATGGGATGAGTTATTGATCGGTCTCGTCCCGGGACACACATTGGGATCTTTGAAACAGGTAATTGAGAAAAATGGCGATTAACGTGAAAAGTATAGACATCTGCACTGACAAGCAAAAAGTTTATTAACGGATGGTAACAACAAACGGCGCGCATTTTATAGTCCTGTGGCATCTAAAGTGCGTCTGGCGTGAATATTTTTTGGTGAGGCCTCATCACCATTAATCTGGCTTAACGAAATTTTTCAAATTTGCGCTTCGTTTGTTGCGATGGCTAGACAGTCCACAAACGGGCAATTGCGATAATTATGCACCAGAATATCTCATGGCAATTGACGTTTAAATTTAACAGGATAGGTTGCGAGGAGTTTACACTTTGTTGCTTAACGCACATTGAAGTAAGGATGGAATTTTGTGAAGTGAATAACATACGGTCGGGCCATCGGCCCGACGCTCATATTATCTGTCGCTGACCGGCTTGATCGCACCGCAATCGGCCGATAACCATTTACCGCTTTGCGTCATTGCCATTTCTTCTGTCTTGCCGTTCACGTGGGTTACAAAACTTGATTTGCCGGTGTAGGCTTTGGGACTGCTGAAGGTAACTTCTCCCGTTCCGCTTGATGGCGGATCACCGGCACAGGTGAATTTAATTTTAAATTTATTCTTCGTTTGTTCGAGGATTTCCTGCTGGCAATCTTCATCCTGTTGCGGCAGGTCGCCGCGATCAATATCTTCTTGCGTAATGCACATCTTGACCGTTGTGCCGTCTTCCCCGATGCCAACACCATAGGACGCCATCATGGTCTCCATCATCTTGCGCTCTTCCGGCGACATGTTTGCCAGTTGATCTTGCATTTGTTTCATTGCGGCGGCCATTTCGCCGCTCGGGTTAGTCATGGTGAATTTGTGTTCCCACAGGCCTGGGGTCATGTCGATCTTTACAGCCAGGGCTGGTGTGCTGATTGCACAACCGAGTAATAACGCGATGCAGGTTTTATAGGTTTTCATAGTTTCGTCCGTGGTGGTGAGTAGGAGGGTTATGCGGGTGTTGAAAACGATGGATGCTAGTACAGTTTTTTTGTGGGGTAAAGAGGGGATAAAAAAGGGGCTCTAGAATCCGTTTGTGATTGGGCCTGTTATTTCGAAAACGCATGACAAATTGGCAGGAGAGCCAATTTGCACAGCGAAGCTGCCCGCAGGGTGAGCCACAGGGATGTGGCGAATGAATCTTCCCTGTAGCTCCTTCAAGTCGTCCCTGACTTGAAGGTTTCGAAATAACAGGCCTAACGCCAAACTCGCTTGGCGATAACGCCAAACTTGTTACTATCTATCCTGTATTTGTAGCATCTTTATTCCTGCAAGAGTTTCAGCAATGTTGGCTCCATGGCTTTGGCCCAGGTGGCGTAGCTGCTTTCATTCAGGTGTAACAAATCCGGCATAACCTCGCGCGACAGGGTGCCGTCGTCGGTCAGGAAGTGATCGTTGATGTTCAGGTAAAAAATATGCTGGTTGTCGGCATAGGTTTTGATGATGTCGTTGATGCGGTTGTTGATCTGGCGCATTTCGGCATCGGGTTTTTCTTCGCGTGGGAAGATACCTAACAGCAGAATTTTTGTATCGGGCAAGCGGGTGCGCAGTTCTTGTAGAACGGTTTTAATACCGATAGCCGTGTATTGCGGTTGTTCCAGACGGTGTCCGGTATTGTTGGTGCCGATCATCAATACCGCCACCTTGGGATTAATTCCGTCCACTTCACCGTGCTGCAAACGCCACAATACATTTTCCGTGCGGTCGCCGCCGTAACCGAGGTTTACCGCGTTGCGGTCGGCATAGTATTTTTCCCATACGGCTTTGCCTTCTTTCTCCCACCCCTGGGTAATGGAGTCACCGATCATCAGCAAGTCCACGTTGCCCTGGCGAATGCGTTGCAATTTTTCCTGGTGACGCGGTTCCCACCAGTCGCGCGCCCAGAATTCGTTGAGCATGGACGGCGTTACCGCAACGGTTTTGTAATCCGGGCAGGTGGCATTGGGTGTGCCGTCTCTCAGGAACTGGACGTTGGCGATGGCCAGTTCGCCGGCACCGCCGGTTTCCAGCGCGAAGGGTAAGGTTACTGCGCTGAAGTCGTCACCGTCCTGTGCAAAACAGGATAGGGGCAGGCGGATGTTTTGCCAGCCTTTTCCAGCCATGGCAAAGGCTTGTTCGGTGAAGGGTACTTTGCGTTTGCATTGCTCGCCGCATTGCAAACGGAAATTCACACCGCCATTGGCCAGCTCAATCACATTCATATCCAGTGATAAAACACCGTTTTTTACATGCTCGCGCAAATCCAGTGGCTTGCCGCCCTCGAGGGAGAGGCCTGCGCTCCAGGTGTTTTTCCAGGTTAAAGTCAGCGCGTCTTCCTGCACATCTTTATCGCTGGTTCTGATCACCACACTGCCATCAGGCAAAGCCGCATAAGCACCGCTGAGGATCTGGTTGCGCTCATGGTTGTTGAAGAAAACATTCCAGGGCTGCAGCGGACGACCGACATAAAATTTAATATCGCCGGCTTTACCGGTAGCCACGCCGGCCACTTTCTCCGGCAATTTATTCGGCCCGGTTTTTCCGGAAGCGTAGGTTAAACCATAGCCGTAGGCGAACAGCGGATCATAGTCAGGGTGGTGCGCATTCAATTGCGCTTGCAGTGGCAACTTAGGCCAGGAGAATGTCAGTGTGCCTTTGAAGTCGTGGTTGGGCGAACCATCCGCCTTGGCAATCAACACATCGGCCACACCCGCACCTTCTGTGCCCGGTAACCAGGCCGCTACAAACGCATCGGACGCGTTCAATTCAGGATTCACCCACAGCGGGCGACCGGAAATAAATACCGACACCACAGGAATATTTTTTTCTTTTAGCGATTTCAGCAGCGCCAGATTGGTTTTGGTCACCGGTTCAAATTCCAGCGTGCCCAGATCGCCCTGCCCCTCTGCATAAGGATCTTCACCGAACACCACAATGGCGATATCCGGTTTGGTGGTGTAGCTGCCATCTGCCGACAACAGCGCTTTACCGCCGGCCGTTTCAACCGCACTTTTTATGCCGGCATAAATCGAGGTTGCACCGGGAAAACTGGCGTTGGTGTTACCGGTACCCTGCCAGCTCACACTCCAACCGCCGGATTGTTTACCGATGTTGTCGGCACCATCACCCGCGACCAACACGGTTTGCTGCGGCTTGATCGGCAACACGCGATTGTGGTTTTTTAACAGCACCAGACTTTCGCGCACAGCTTGACGGGCAATCGCGCGATGCGCCGGATGGCCGATAACATTCTGGCTGCCGGCCAATGCGCGCTCGGAAGGCTTTTTATCAAATAACCCCGCGCGCACTTTCACCCGCAGGATACGGCGCACCGCATCATCCAGGCGCGCCGGACTGATCTCGCCGGATTTCACTTGCGCCAGGGTATTTTCATACATCGATTTCCAATCGTAGGGCACCATCACCAGGTCGATACCGGCATTGATCGCTTGCGCGCAGGAATCGTTGGTGCAACCCGGCACTTGACCGTGACCGTTCCAGTCACCGACTACAAAGCCGTCGAAGCCCATGCGCTCTTTTAACACCTCGGTCAATAAATAGCGGTTGCCGTGCATCTTCTCACCGTTCCAGGCAGAGAAGCTCGCCATCACACTTTGCACCCCGGCTTCGAGCGCGGCGGGGTAACCGGGATTATGAATATCAATTAATTCCTGTTCACCGATGCGCGCATCACCCTGGTCATCGCCACCAAAGGTCCCGCCATCAGCGAGGAAATGTTTCGCCGTGGCAATCACGTGTTCTTCTTGCAAAAACGCAGGAGAATTTACCTGCCCCTGCAAACCTTCCACCATGGCACGGGCATATTCCCGCACCCGCTGTGGATCTTCAGCATAGCTTTCGTAGGTGCGACCCCAAAAATCATTTTGGGCAACCGCAATCGTCGGCGCAAACACCCATTCAATACCTGTCGCGCGCACTTCGCGTGCCGTGGCTGCGCCGATTTGTCGAATCAATTCAGGATTGTTGGTAGCACCGAGGCCGATGTTGTGCGGAAAAATCGTGGCACCGGTGACGTTGTTGTGGCCATGCACGGCGTCGGTGCCCCAGATGATGGGGATAGCAACCTTGCCGTCGCTGGTGTCCATGGAAGCAGCGTAAAGTGTGTCGGCAAGTTTTAACCAGTCCTGTGCCTGGGCATTGGCGATGCGATTGGGCATGGAACCGCCGCCATTGAGTACTGAGCCGAGGTGATATTTTTTGACATCCTCGGGCGTGACGGCCTGGATTTCGCCTTGCATGATCTGGCCGACTTTTTCTTCCAGACTCATGCGGGAAAGGAGTTGCTCGACACGTTGTTCGGTGGCGGCGTCGTTGAGGGGGCTTTCAACTTTGGGCCAAGCGTCGATGCCGAGGTTTTGCGTTACGGGTGGGGTAACGTCCTGATTGGAGCAGCTGGTCAGGGTGATTAGCAGGGCGCTAAACAACGTTAGTTTTAATGAGGGTTTTTTCATGCTTTTTTACCTTCTTTTTAGATTTTTTAAATAGTGCGAGTGGGTGGGGAGTTGGGTAGAGGGGGGCGAGACACGCCGTGAATACATCCTTGTAGGCTCAACAGCGGCATCCATGCCGCTGATGGTCTCGCCCCCCTCTACCCAACTCCTGCATCACGACTGAGGATTCTTTCGGAAAGTGGTTTTCTATTTACCCCCCAAGAATGAAACATCGTCGTGGAATTAATTTAAGAATCTTTTAATTAAAATTTATCGTTGTACCAGACAAGACTAAAAGCACA
Source organism: uncultured Cellvibrio sp. (assembly GCA_946481735.1). Next base: position 41,409 of record CAMLOU010000005.1, on the reverse strand, counting down.
ATTAAAAAAACTGAATGCTTTTTTATCCCATTAAAAACCAAGGCGGTGCGGGAGTGATCGGTTGTTGCTTGTGAGACCATCAGCGGCAGGACGCCGCTGCTGAGCCTACAAGGATGTATTCACGGCGTGTCTCACAAGCAACAACCGATCACTTACTCCAATTCCAAAAAAATCAACAAGCAACAACCACCTGTTTTTGAATTCCCATCCCCTCAATCCCCAATTCCATCACATCCCCGACATTCAAATAAACCGGCGGCTTTTGCCCCAGCCCTACGCCAGGTGGTGTGCCGGTGGAGATGACGTCGCCCGGTTGTAAACTCATAAACTGGCTCAGGTAGTGAACCAGAAATGCCGGGCCGAATACCATTTGGTTGGTTGAGCCGTTTTGGAAGGTTTTACCGTTTACCTTTAACCACAAATTTAAATTTAACGGATCAGGCACCTCGTCTTTGGTCACGAGATAAGGGCCAAGCGGGCCGAAGCTGTCGCAGCCTTTGCCTTTGTCCCACTGGCCACCGCGTTCCAACTGGAATTCGCGTTCGGACACATCGTTGATCACACAGTAACCGGCGATGTAATCCATGGCTTCATTTTCTTCTACATAGCTGGCGTGTTTGCCAATCACAATGCCCAGTTCGACTTCCCAATCCAGTTTAGTCGAATTGCGCGGTTTGATAACGGGATCGTTAGGGCCGGTGATGGCGCTGGTGGCTTTCATAAAGACCACAGGCTCTGCCGGTACGGCGAGGCCGGATTCGGCGGCGTGGTCGGCGTAGTTGAGACCGATGCAGATAAATTTACCCACCTGGTTTACGCAAGGGCCGAGGCGCGTGGCGCTGTCAACCAGCGGCAGGCTTTGACTATCCAGCGCTGCCAGGCGCGACAAACTCTCGGCAGAGAGGACTTTACCGGTGATATCGTCGATAACGCCAGAGAGATCGCGCACCTGGCCCTGTGCATCGAGCATGCCTGGCCGCTCCTGACCCGGTGTACCAAAACGCAATAATTTCATAATCTGTCTCGCTATAAAAAACAAAAGCCTGAAGTAGGCCGGATTAGCGCCAGCGTAATCAGACAAGAAAAATTAATTACTCCAACCACCATCAATCACGTTGATCGTTCCGGTGGTAAAGGCGGATGCATCGCTGGCCAGATACAACGCCAGTTCTGCCATTTCCCGCGCGCTGCCCAGACGCCCCATGGGCTGTCGTGCCACAAAATTTTTGTACGCCGTTTCATAATCGCCGGTGGCGCGCATGCGTTCTTCAAGCGATGGCGTCTGCACGGTGCCGGGACAAATGGCGTTGCAGCGTATGCCCTGGGTAACAAAGTCGGCAGCCACGGCTTTGGTCAGGCCAATCACGGCGGCTTTGGTCATGCCATAGGCAAACCGGTTGGGCGCGCCTTTGATGGAGCTGGCCACCGACGACATGTTGATGATGGAGCCGTTACCGGTGGTCAACATGCCGGGCAAGAAGGCGCGGATCATGCGGTACATGGAGGTGACATTCAAGTCGAGCGAAAATTGCCAGGCCTGTTCATCGCAATCGAGGATGGTGCCGTTGTGTACGTAACCGGCACAATTAAATAACACATGCACCGGGCCCAGCGCCTCGCTGAGTGCTTTTATCGCGTCGGGATCAAGCACATTCAGTGGCCGGATTTCACAATGTTCCAGCGTCTGTAGTAAATCGATGTTGATGTCCGTCGCAATCACCCGCGCGCCTTCGCTGGCAAAGAGTTCGGCGGCGGCGCGGCCGATGCCCTGGGCGGCGGCGGTGATCAGTGCGGTTTTTCCTGCGAGCCGTTTCATTATTTTTTCCCGTGTTTAAACCCTGGTTCAGGCAATTTGACGAACCGGCAAACACGCCGGGCCAATGGGCTCAAAGGCCTTGTAGGTGAGGATAAATTCCTGGTGGCCCAATTCTTCCGACAGGCTGCGCGCGCCCGAAGCAACAGAAATCACCTGACCGAGAATTTCGTTACCCACCTCGTCCAGTGTTGCCTCACCTTCCAGGATGCGCCCGGCATTGACATCCATATCGCCTGCCAGGCGGCGATAGGTTTCCGGGTTCGCGCAAATTTTTATCACCGGCGAAATTGCCGAGCCCACCACAGAACCGCGCCCTGTCGTGAATAAAATTACGTGGGAACCGCAGGCAATTAATTCAACAATCTCCGCGTTGTCCGAAATATTCGGAAAACCAAAGCGCGGTTCGCCGTCGGGTACAACATCAAGCAAATACAAACCGCCGCCGGGTGGTATATCGCCGGGTTTGATCAAACCGCTGATGGGCGACGAGCCGGATTTTGAATAGGCGCCCATGGATTTTTCTTCCAGCGTTGTTAGCCCGCCATCGGCGTTGCCCGGCGCAAAACTGCCAAAGCCCATCACGCGATAATAATGCTCTGCCTTTTCCACGCAGGCCTCGATAGCGGCGCCCAATTCCGGAGTGATCGCGCGATCTGCCATCACCGCTTCACAGCCGATCAACTCGCCGGTTTCTTCAAAGATGCAAGCGGCATCCGCAGCAACCAGTGCATCAAAACATCGGCCTACTGCCGGGTTAGCGGTGATCCCGCTGGTGCCGTCAGAGCCGCCGCAAATGGTACCCACGATTAATTCGTTCAATGCCATGGGCACGCGTTTTACCTGGGCCGCCTGCGCGCGCAAGCGCGTCACTGCCGCAACACCGGCGTCGATGGTGGCGCGGGTACCGCCCGTTTCCTGAATCACCAATAGTTCCGCAGGGCGACCGCTGGCGCGAATCAATGTGAGTAATTTTTCACGATTCATACTTTCACAACCGAGTGACACCAGCAGCGCGCCACCCACATTGGGATGGGTGCATACCGCATTCATCATGCGAAACGCATACTCGTTGGGAAAGCAACCGGGAAAACCAATCAGATGCACATCCATATCATTGGCGAGGGTAACGATGCGGCGGCTCACGTGATGGGCACACTCCACCAGGTAAGCCACCACAATTACATTGCGAATACCTTTGCGGCCGTCCTGCCGCAAATAACCTTGAAACGATACGGCGGTGTTCATCAGTTTTCACTCCGATCTTTATTTTGGTGAGTGCGGGTGTGACTGGGGATGTAATCACTCTGCATGTTGTGCATATGAACGTGTGCACCGGGCACAGCAGCGGCGGTCATCGAACCGACCGGCGCGCCGTACTTGAAGATTTTGTCACCCGTGCGCAGAGCGCGGCGGGCGAGTTTGTGACCGACGTTGATCGCCTCGGTGGTGGTGACGGGTTCGCCGTCAATCACTAACCGGTCGCCCGGCTGGATAGGCGCGACGCAAACCAATACATTGTCGTCCGGGTGCAACAGGATCGCCTGTGCAAATGCCGCCGGCGTATTCAGGTTACTCATAGGGATGCTTCAACCTTGGTTGATGGAATGTGAATCGAGGGGACCGGTGCCAGGTGGTGCAATAAGCCCAATTCGCGCAGCGCCAGCCAGAAATCCCCGGGAATAATGTGATTCATCCAGGTGACGGCTTGTCGCACCTGTTGCGGGCTGGCCAGGCCGGCAACCACGGAACAGATTTGCGGATGGGCCGCCGGAAATTGCAGGGCGGCAGCGGCCAGGGGTACATCAAACTCCCGGCAGACCAATTCCAGCTCATGGACCCGCGCCCGAATCGCCGCCGGTGCCGGTTCATAGTTGTAATACACCGGCCCTGCGCCACTCACACCCGAGGCGAGGATGCCGGAATTGAACGGGCCACCCAGGATCACCGACACCCCGCGCCGGGCGCACAACGGCAGGAAGGTTTCGCAGGCGCCCTGCTCCAGCAAGGTGTAACGCCCGGCCAGTAAAAATCCATCGAGATCGGCATGTTGCAAAGCCTGTTCACACACTTGCCATTCGTTAGCACCCACCCCGATCGCCCGCACCAGACCCTGGTCGCGCAGGTTGCGCATAGCCCGATAACCGCCCTCGATAAATTCGCGAAACCGGGCCGGATGTTGCGCGCCGTGGGTCATCTCACCCAGATCGTGGGCCAGCAGGAGATCAACGCGCTCGGCCTTCAATCGTTCAAGGCTTGCCTCGAAGGAGCGCATCACCCCGTCGTAGCTGTAGTCGAATACCGGTTCCAGCGCCGGGGTGTCAGCAAAGCCGTGTCGCACAGCAGCGGTGGAGTCGGTAGGCACCAGCAGGCGGCCCACCTTGGTGGAGATAGCGATGGTTTCGGCACGTTGCTGCAGCACAGCGCCCAGGCGGGTTTCGCTCAAGCCAAAGCCATAGTGGGGGGCGGTGTCGATGTAACGGATTCCCAGCGCTAACGCCTCCTCCACTGTCGCCATTGCCTGCTCTTCTGCAACAGCCTGGTAGAGGTTGCCAATAGGGGCGGCGCCAAATCCCAGCAGGGACAGGCTCACGGAAGATTGCCCCAAAGGGCGTGTTTGGGTGGAAAGCATGGGCAGCTTCCTTTTTTATAATTAAAAACAAAATTGCCAATAAAAAGCATTTTACCCAAGACGGAAAAGAAAAGACATATGGTTAATTAGACTTTTTGATGGAAGATTGGGCAAGTTTTGTGAAGAAAGCAAGGGGGAGGGAAAGGGGAAGGTGTTGTTCAGGAAGAATTGGCTGGCAACGGCGGGGGCGGTTGCCAGCCGGAGGGTTTAGCGTCCGTCGTCGTTGAGGGCTTCTGCGATTTTGGTTACCGCTACCCGCAAGACATCCAGCACTTGCTCGGCGGTGACTTTCTGCTGCTTGATTGCAATAAACGGCACGATCAGGCTGGCCACTGCACCCTGCATCCCCATGATGGGCATACAGGTGTCGGTTACCCCAGCCACGAACTCGCTGGGTGACTGGATATAACCGCGCTCCGCCGCTGCCGCGGACTTGGTCAGGAAGGCATCAATGCGCTCCGGATCATCCCGGGCCGAGTCTTTCAGCTGCGGCAGCCAACTCGCCTGAACCTCCGGCGTCGCCAGGCCATACAACAGCAAACCCGAGTTGGTATCGATAAGCCGGCGGCGATAACCGACGCGCACCGAAAATCCCAGGTCGGTCGCGCTTTCAATGCGGGCAACCACCACAATCTGATCACCGGAGGGCACCACCAGATGACAGGACTGCCCCACTTCGCGTGACAGTTCTTTCATGGCCGGCAGTGCCGCCTCCAGGAGCGTGCGAGCAGAACCCTGCGCGATACCCAGCGTGAACAACTTGTTGGTGAGCATGTAGCCTTCGCGCCCTTCCGGAGAAGCCACAATGTAGCCGCGATACTCCAATGCCAATACCATGCGAAACAACTCACTGACGGAGCGGCCCAAGGTTGCCGCCATTTGTGAAGTCGTCATGGGTGAGCCATTGCGTGCGAGCAGTTCCAGGATATCAAGTCCTTTTTCCAATGCGGGTGCCCGGTACTTACGTTCATCTTCCGTGGCCGTTTCGGCCAGCTGTTTTTTATGATTTTTCATAGTTTGCGCTTTCAAGTTGGTGAATTGATATATTTTTTATAATGCCTAACCCAAATAGTGTGCGTGACCAAAAGCTAACAGAAGCCTCTCCCAGCAACAAGGTTTGTCGCACGCCCGGCCTGAAAATTTCTTCACAGACGATAAAATGCGCGCGCGTTTTCGCTGAAAACCTGCCGGATGACTGAAGCGTTTTGTCCGGGAATCAACTGGTGCGCCAACTCAAACCAGGCCCGGTAATCGGCATACGCGTGATTGGGCGCTGCATAAACCACCGGCCAATCGCTGCCCCAGATCACACGCTGTGCACCAAAAACGTGAAAGACTTGTTCAACGTAAGGCCGCAATGCGTCCGCACCCTGCGCGGCATTGGCTTCAGTTAACAGCCCGGATAATTTGCAATAGACCCAGGGCAACTCCGCGAGGCGGGCCATCCCTTCACACCAGGTGCTGAAGGCTTTTTTGTCATCCTGAGCAATCGGCGGCTTGGCGGCGTGATCAATCACCAAAGGCAGATCCGGCCAATTGCACGCGAATTGATAGATGTGCGGCAGGTGACGCGGGAAGATCAAGGCATCAAAACTCAGTTTATGTTCTTGCATTACCTGCACCGCCGGCGCCAGCTGCGGTTGCAAAATCCAGCGATCATCTGCCAGTCCTTGCAGCATCGGGCGCAGGCCGCGCATTTTTTTGTGCTGGGCCAATTGGGCAATGCGTTGTGGTGCCGAGCCAGCAGCCAGATCGGCCCAGCCGACCACCGCCAACACAAAATCATGGCGCTCGGCTAGCGCTAATAAATAATCCGTGTCGCGATCACTTGCTTGCGATTGCACCAGCACTGAACCCTGTACACCCACGGCCTTAGCCAGTGGCACGACGTCATCCATCCCGAAATCGCGGTACAAGGGTTTGTCGTCCGGTGTGGGCCAGGTGCAATCGTGTTGACCGATTTGCCAGACGTGATGGTGCGCGTCGATCATATTCTGCACCTCACGCCGCGGCTGTATCGCGCCGATAACAGGCGCGTGCAAACAGTGCGATAACCACAAAGCACACCATGGGTACCAACACGGCGACGTGGATTTCGCTCACATCAGAAATCAAACCCATCAATGCCGTGAGCACAGCGCCGCCGATAATTGCCATGATCAACAGTGACGAGCCCGGTTTGGTTAATTCGCCCAGGCCTTTGATGCTTAACGCAAAGATGGTGGGAAACATCAGCGACATAAAAAAAGTTGTTCCGGCAAACGCAAACATCCCCACCAGATTGGGCGAAACGACGGCTACCAGACACAGGCCAACATTGATCAACGCAAATATCATCATCAAGCGTGAGGCTTTGATCTTGCCCATCAGCGCAGTCGCGATAAACCGACCCGCCATAAAGGCCACAAGCGAGAAAAATACATAGGTCGCCAGGGTTTTCTCACCCGTACCTGGCAGCGCTTCTTTACCGTAGCGAATCATAAAACTGAAGATGCACACCTGCGCACCAACATAAAAGAATTGCGCAACCACACCGAATATAAACAGCTTGTGATGCAAGAGTTTTTTAAAATCCTGCCAACCGCCGGTGCTGTCTTCCGCCGCCGGTTGTCGGGCAACCGCCGGGAAACGCGTGGCAAATACCAACAAGGCCCAACACAATACAAAGATACCCAGTGCAATGTACGGCCCTTGCACCGCTTGCACTTCCATCTCATACAGCTGTGTTAATTCTGCAGGCGTCAGTGCCGCCAACTCGTCCGGTGAATGTTCAATGCCGGACAAAATAAATTCACGCCCGATCAGGATGCCGGTCAGCGCACCGAGGGGGTTAAACGATTGGGCAAAGTTAAGCCGACGTTCCGCGGTCTCTGGGTCGCCCATGGCGACAATTAATGGATTAGCGGATGTTTCCAGGAAGGCAAGGCCGCTGGCAATGATAAACAGGGCGATTAAAAAAACCTGATATTCGTGTAATTGCGCGGCGGGATAAAACAAAAAGGCACCGGCACCGTACAACAGTAAACCCAGGATCACGCCGGATTTATAGCCGTAATATTTCATGAACAGTGCGGCAGGAATGGCAAAGACAAAATAGCCGAAATAAAACGCCATCTGCACAAAGCTGGAGGCGAAATCGGAGAGCGTAAATGCCTTCTTGAACTGCGTAATTAAAATATCATTCAGGTGATTCGCCATGCCCCACAAAAAAAACAGGCTAATGATCAATAGCAGGGGCAGAACAAGCGGTAACTTTTCTTTATTATCCATTGGTCCTCCAACCGCACTTTTATATTTATTGTTACGGTGCCCGTTTGTCCGAACCGCTCATCAACAGGCTTTCTCGTTTCTCTCTTTGCTTTGTAGCACAAACGTAATTTATATGTAAAACGTTATTTATAAGTAAAACATGATAACATAAAGTCTATAAAACCATAACATCGAGCATCCCACCGAGGCTAGTATGATTCTCGCTAATACCGATGATTTCCGCCGCCTGGCACGCAAACGCCTGCCCCGCTTCCTGTTTGAATACATTGATGGCGGTGCCTTCAGCGAGACCACCCTGCGCAACAACCAGGAGGACCTGCAGCAGATCTCATTGCGCCAGCGGGTACTGCGCGATGTGTCGGACGTGTCGACACAAACCTCTCTATTTGGGCAGTCCCTGGCGATGCCACTGGTCCTGGCACCCGTAGGCATTGCCGGGCTCAACGCCCGGCGCGGCGAGGTACAGGCGGCACGCGCCGCAGAAGCAGCGGGGGTGCCTTTTTGTTTATCCACCGTCTCAGCCTGTTCGCTGGATGAAGTCTGTAACGCTGTGACCAATCCCATCTGGTTTCAGCTGTATATGATTCGCGACCGGGGCTTTTTGCGCGAAATGCTCAGCCGCGCCCACGCGGCAGGAACCCGGACGCTGCTGTTTACGGTAGATATGCCCGTGCCCGCCACGCGCTACCGCGATATTCGGTCCGGACTTTCCGGTGGCAGCGTGTTACGCCGTAAACTGGCCCGCATGACTCAGGTAATGACCAAGCCTCGTTGGGCCTGGAATGTAGGGCTTTGGGGTCGGCCGCACAACCTCGGCAACATTGTTCCGGTATTGGGCGAACGCGCCGGCATTGACGATTTCTGGGCTTGGCTGGGGAAAAATTTTGACCCCAGCGTGTGCTGGGAAGATATTGATCGTATCCGCGCAGAATGGCCTGGCGATTTCGTTATTAAAGGTATTCTTGATCCTGACGATGCGCGCACGGCAGCTTCCATCGGCGCCGATAGCATCGTGGTATCCAATCACGGCGGCCGTCAGCTGGATGGTGCCATCTCTGCCATTCGAGCCTTGCCGCGTATTGCCGATGCAGTAGGTGATGATCTTCCCTTATTGATGGACAGTGGCATTCGCAGCGGCCTGGATATAGTGCGCGCCCTTGCATTAGGCGCGCGCGCCGTCATGATCGGGCGCCCGTGGGTCTATGCACTTGCTGCGCGACAACAAGCGGGCGTCAGTGAATTGTTGGCGATGTTCGCTCACGAAATGCGTGTCGCTATGGCGTTGTCGGGCTGCACCAGAATTGCGGATATTTCACGCGATAAGGTTGAGACCGGTCTGTAGCAGCCGTTGACGCCGCCTTGAAAAAAACTCTGATCTCAGCGGGTGAGATGTTTTGCAAGAAGCGCCTCACCCGTTCATCCACAAAACGCGTTTTATGAATAAATCTCTTTGTTGTCTCTGACGGGCGACGTGTCACGTTTAGTAACTCTTCTGTCACTTGCGCCACTGAAAATATCGATCCTCTCCTTCTGTAGACGAAAATGCGTTTTCGTTTGTCGCATTAATAAACACTAGTACACAAGAACAATGTTAACGCAGTCAAGCATAGCCCTGTTGCAAGCTGATGGACTTCTCTAGGACAAGGCATCCCCTCACCCGCCCGCGCCTGCGTTGACGTTCATTGCCCGCTGCGCTAGCTTGTAGTCACAAAGACAATAAATTTGGATGCCCAGCCTCACCACTGACATACAAGCATGGCAGAGCGAACTTTTACCTGACGCTGATAGCACATCTCCAACAGTGCCAGGGTACGTTTTTACATAACAATAACGGAGTCATAGATGAAAACCTTGAATAAATTACTCGTGGGCATCGGCCTTTGCACCTGTCTACCCTATCTCGCTACGGCGGATATGCTGGTGGTTGAAGCAGAGAGTGGAGCGCTGGGTTCGTCATTCGATAGCGCGACGGATACCACGGCTGAACCCGCCACCGCTTATATTGCTATCAATTCCACCCTGGCCGGCCAGGCACCGACATCAGTGGATCGTATTACCACTTATGAACTGGAATTTCCCGCCGCCGGCGAGTACAACCTTTACGTGCGTTTGCGCAACGGGTCGGAAGCCGGCGCCTTTGAGGATGACAGCTTTTACTATGGCGCCGGTTTCGGGGCGCAAGATATCAACAATGCAGATGCCTGGGTTACGGTGAACAATATCGCCGGCACGGGTTACTTTGTGCCAGAAGAAATTGTTGAAGGCTCGGCAACTGGCTCATCTGATCCTGGTAGCAAGCACGAACGCTGGAAATGGGTGAAACTCTCCAATTATTCAGCCGAAAGCGATCCAGGTATCACCTTCACCGTCACCGCCGATGCCCTGATGCAAACCTTCCAGATCGCCGGGCGCGAAGATGGTTTGTGGATTGATAAATTTGTCTTCGCACCGGTGGGTACTGATTACACCGTACAAAATCTGGATGACGGCGTCGCACCGGAACAACCGGCGGACGAAACACCTATCGCCGAGGGGCAGGAAAAATACCTGGGCAATATTTACAGCGCCTCACAAGTGCAGAATTTTACCGCTTACTGGAATCAGGTCGCACCGGAAAATGCCGGTAAATGGGGCAGTGTTGAAGCCACGCGCGATGTGATGAACTGGACCCAACTGGATGCGGCCTATGCGCTGGCACAAGATAATAATTTGCCCTTCCGCATGCACGTCATGATCTGGGGCAATCAGCAACCGGAGTGGATCAAGACCCTGCCCGCCGAAGAACAACGTGAAGAAATTGAAGAATGGTTTACCGAAGTCGCCGCCCGTTACAGCGATATTGAAATTATCGAAATTGTAAATGAGCCGGTTAATGATGCGCCGGACACTGATGACACCGGTGGTGGGAATTATATCGAAGCGCTCGGCGGTACCGGTGAAACCGGATGGGATTGGATCATCACCGCGTTTGAATTGGGCCGCACACATTTCCCCGATACCAAATTGATGATCAACGAATACAGCGTTACCAATGGCAGTAACATTAATCCCTATCTGGAGATTATTGAATTACTGCAGGACCGTGATTTGATTGATGTGATTGGTGTACAAGCGCACGCGTTTTCCACCACCGTCAGTGCAGCAACAACCATCAGCAATCTCGACCGATTGGCCGCGACCGGCCTGCCGATTTATGTTACCGAGATGGATATCGATGCGTGCGAAAACAATCCGGATAATGACGCGGTGCAGCTGGCCAATTACCAACGTATCTTCCCCGCGTTTTGGGAACATCCCGGCGTGGCGGGTGTGACCTTGTGGGGTTGGCGCCCCGGCCTGTGGCGCAATGATCAGGGCGCTTACCTGGTGCGCAGCAATGGAGAAGAACGCCCGGCGTTAATCTGGCTGAGAGACTATGTGCAAACCGGTGAAGTCGGCACGATTACCCCGGCAAGTTGTAATGCCGCCAGTTCATCGTCCAGCAGTCAATCATCATCAAGCTCATCCAGCGCTGCAGCATCATCTGCACCGGCAAGTTCTGGTGGCGGTGGCGGCGGTGGTGCAAGCAATACCCTGCTGCTGTTATTGATTTTATTTGCTGGTGTAGGTCGGATTAGCGCCAGCGTAATCCGACAAAAATAACCAGGTGTCGGATTACGCTTCGCTAATCCGACCTACATTTAAAAGAAAAAAAACGCCGTGTCGGCAACAACACGGCGGTTTTTTTGTTGTGAAAAAAGTAATTTACGGCGCGCGTTTTACAGTAATCGCTTTGCCGGTGTATTCCAGTGTCTCCGCCGGTTTCGCATCAAAGTTAGCGGCATCTTTGGTAGGGCCGGAAATCCAGCGCACGCTGATGCGGCGTTTCTCTGCCATCTCTTCAAAACTGCCGATACGATCGCCGATGGTCAACTCACCTTTCGCGTCATCGTAACTGACCGGGATGCGCGACCATTCACCTTTCTCGTAATCGTAGGAACGACCATCGTCTTCATAAATTTCAAAGGTGCCATTCGCGCCGGTGTACACGTTCAAGGTCAGCGGTGCATTCAGCCCTTCATCGGTGTATTGAATAGCCGGGCCGGTCGGCACAATGGAGCCTGCTTTAACGAATAGTGGCATGCGTGAGTAAGGCGCTGCCGCGTCGATAGTTTGGCCACCTTCGTGTTTTTCGCCGGTGTAGAAATCGTACCAGCTGGTGCCGCTCGGCAAATACACCTCGCGGCTGCGCGCTTTGAATTCCACCACCGGATTCACCAGAAATGCCGGACCAAACATGTACTGCGTGTTGATATCCCAGGCTTTTTTATCCTCAGGAAAATCCATCACCAAGCCACGCATGATGGTGCCATCCTTGTGGAAGGTATCACCTGCGAGGGTGTAGATGTAAGGCATCAAACGGTAGCGGAGTTTGGTGTACCACACCATGCTCTCGTAGGTTTCCGAGCCTTGATCGGCAATGTTAAAAATTTCGCGGTACGGGTTTTGCCCGTGGGAGCGATACAGCGGAACAAAGGCGCCGAACTGATACCAGCGTGCGTTTAACTCCTGCCATTCTTCGACCTGTTCTTTATCAAGATCTTTCCATGAGCCTACAAAACCTTTCTTTGAACCACGGAAACGGTTCTCCGGTGTAAAGCCGCCGATATCAAAGGTCCAGTTGGTTACACCGGCCAGGTTCACGCCAATACCCGCCGCAATTTGATCCTTCATATCACTCCAGCGCGACACGATATCACCACTCCAGATGGCAGCGCCGGTGCGCTGGATACCACCGAAGCCGGAACGCGTCAGGATAAAAGAGCGCTTATCACCATCGGTATTTCGTTCACCGTGATAAACACCTTCCGCATGGGGCACCGCGTAAGCGTTAAACACTTCCGCACCGTTGCCTAAGGCATTGGGGGTCATCAATTCCTTGCGTTTGGTGAAGCTCAAATTGGAATGGATGTCTGGCTCAACCGCATCGAGCCACCAGGCGTCAAAGCCGTGAACGTTAATCTTGTCTTTAATTTGCCGCCAGAAAATGGCGGTGGCTTCCGGCGTGAAAGGATCGTAAAACGCATTCAGGTAACCCTTGCCGATCCAGTCCAGATTTTCCTCTTCGATGTTGCGGTTAAACATAAAACCTTTCGCGTTTAACTCTTTGTAGTTTTCCGTGGTGGGATAAAATTTGGGCCACACCGAGATCATGATCTGCGCATTCATGTCGTGCACCTGATCTACCAGCTTTTTCGGATCAGGGAAGAATTGCTTGTCAAAGTCATGGCTGCCCCAGGCGTCTTCCGGCCAGTAGGACCAGTCCAGCACGATATTGTCGATAGGGATTTTGCGCTCGCGATATTCTTTCAGGTTGGTGATGATTTCATCGGAGGATTTATAACGCTCACGACTCTGCCAGAATCCGTAAGCCCATTTCGGCAGCATGACCGATTTACCGGTCAGGTGACGATAACCCGCAATCACCTCATCTTTGTTGTCACCGACCACAACATAATAATCAATGGCCTTGCCCGTTTCCGAAGCCAATGACAGTTGATGTTGTTGCTCGTCTGATTGCGCATCCAGGTGACGCAAATGGAAGTAACCACCATCGGGTTTCCAGTCAACACGAATCGCTTTTTTCTCACCGGCATTCATGTTCATATAATGGTCGTGGTACCAGGGGTTCCAGTTCATGCGCCAACGCTCCAGTACCGTTTCGCCATCGAAAGCGAGGGTGGCGTAACCGGAGGAGTACATTCTGAACTGATGCTTGCCGGAGGTCGCGGCTTCAATGCTGCCTTCGAGTTCAACACGCAGCGTATTATTTTTGTAGGCATCTGCCACTTCGGCGGGGAACGGATTTTCCAGGTTGGAACCCTGGCGCAGGAACTGATGGTCAAAATCTGCTTCAACGCGCGTCAGTTTTAATTCATCACCGACGTAGTAGCGCACCGTGAGGCCGCCCTCTTTGCCTTCGGCGTCGTAAAGTTTCAAGGAAGCATTCAAGGGCTGGGCTTCGTGCGGATTACCGAAACGGGTAATCGAATTGTTGTCCCACAGCACGCCGTAATTACGCGATGACACAACGTAAGGAATCGAGATCACCAGGTTGTACGTGGTCAGCTCAACATTTTCACCGGCGTAATTTACCTGGCCATTCTGGTGTTGGCCCAAACCAAAAAAACCTTCATCGGTGTTGCGGTTAAATTCCTGGCGAATCGCAAAGGAATCCGCATCCGCCCCATCCGGGTCGCCAATCACTGGTGAAAAGGTGCCGCGATTCTCTTCCTGCAGCAAAAGGTTCCCTGCTGCATCACGGAAAGTAATTACACCATTACTCAGTGACACCTCTGCCGTCATCGCATCGGTTTTCAGGATCAGGTTATTGCCTTGCTGATCCGTGGTAAATGGCAGATTAGTGGTGGGCTGGGCGACGACCTGAATACTGGGCGGAACCACATCAAGACTTTCACCGGGCACGGCCGTCACGCGGATAATATTGTCCGCCATCACCTGCAAACGTACTTTTTTGGCTGGCCCGTCCGGCAGCGTCAGGATAACGCCATCCGCCATGCGTTCCACCTGTGCCAATGACTGCACTTGTTCGGTTTTGGCTGAGGCGTTCGGATGGGTTTCATTGCCATTTTTGGAACACGCTTGTAACAAGGCGATTGACGTCATTACTATGACGCACCCCTTGATAAAATGCCCGGTGGTTAGCATCGTTTTCTCCTCGAATTTTATTTATTAGTGATTACTGCGTTTCATAGGTTGCCATGCGCACTTTCAATAGGTGCATACGCGAAGTGAAATTCAAACCCCAATCGGTCTGATCGCCATTCCACACTCGCTCGAACACCCATTGTCCATCTTTATAGTGGCCTTCTTCTACGCGGTCGATCATATATTTTTTACCCTGCAGCTCGGCTGACCCCTTGAAGGTGACGCGCGCCCGATAGCCGGTAACAAGATATTCATTGTCACTGAGCTGTGCAATCAACACGCCGCCGGACGAAGGCTGGTTGCCCACCGGCGGATCAATCCAGAACATATGCCGGCCGTAGGTTACCTCTGCATCCCATAAGCCCAGGTCGAGTAACTGGGTATAATTCGCTGCATTTTTTGCCGCTTCCGCTTTTTGCTCTTCCGGTGTGGCTTCGGCATTCCAGATTTTTTCATTCGTGGCGTTAGTGTCGACCGGTTCTGCCACACCCCACACCTTGCCTTCAAAACTCATTTTTGCCCATTCCCGCGCCATAGGCGCCAGCAGACGATAATTCTGCGCGAAATGCTCGATGGCTTCATCATTCATCGTTTTAGTACCCAGTGGATAATTCACATAATCCGTGTCATCCATACCGAAGGGGGCGAAGCCAATGCCTTGGTAACCCAGGGTAGAAAAGAAATAACGGGCGAAGGGTTGATCGTTGCCGATCTCGGCAACAAACAGCGCATTGTCTGGCCGCGAATAAAGTTCCAGCACCTTGTCGACCGCTTTGTAATCGCGGAAATAAATATCCGGGGAGAGCATATCAATATGGGGCGCCGCCGCTTTCCAGATATCAATCACATTATCCGTAGGCCCCCCGCTGGAATACTGGCCCGGCAATCCGGGGTTGAAGGGATTGCGCAAGGCCACATTCACATTCATCGGCAGGGGTTTTACGGCTTTACCGGCAGCGGCAATTTCATCGACATAAATCGCAATGTGGTAGGCGTGAAAAAATTCGTCCGCATCTTTGCCGAACACCTGCGCCCAGGTGCCTGATTTAACACCGAGTTTTTTGACCAGCGTTTCCGGCACGGGCGAATTAAATAGTTTTTGTGCAGTGGGTGAAAAGTCCCTTACCGAGCCGTAGGTTCCGACTTCGTTTTCCACCTGTACAAGAATGACGGTGTGTTGCTTATCAATCTTCTTTAAATGGGTCATCAGAGCAACAAAGGCTTTTTTATCGGCTTCCAGAGTCGTTCTGAAATGTGGCGACAAAGAGTTCAGCGTATCGCCATCCTGTTTTACCACGCGCGGGAATCGCTTATTGTCCAGCTTCACCCATGCCGGTGCGTAATGCGGCGCGTTATTTTTCCAGGTGGCAAACCACAATAAATTTAGACGTAAACCGCGCTTACGGGATTCTTTAACCAGATAATCTACAAACGAGAAATCAAATTTTCCTTCTTCGGGCTCAATCTGCTCCCAGGCCACAGGAATACTCAAGGTGTTCGCGTGCATTTTTTCCAGCGTGGGCCAGACATCTTTCAGAGCCGCAGGATAATTCGCCGAATTATTGGTTTGTGCGCCGAGGATCAAATAGGGTTCACCATCCACCATCAGCGCATGGCGACCGTTCTGGGTAACCAACGAGGGAATTTCCGCAGCCTGTGTTGGCAAAACAGTCAACGCAAGTAGCGATAAGCAGGAAAAAAGGTAACGCAAAAACAGACCATAGCCTGCATCAGCCATACGACGGGTAGACATAATGTTCTCCGAATTATCACAACTGCCGATCAATAAAAATGCGCCCACACACTTCGCAAAAAGTCTGTGGACGCGCAAGAGCTCCAACTCGGCATAGTTTAGCGGTGGTACAACTCAACCTTACGAACACCACTTAACCCACATCGTTAAACAGCATTCTATTGAGCATTCAGGCTACGCCTGATACGACACTCAACAAGGCCCTTGCACCGCCGCCGTCGGTGCAAGGTAACTGAAACACACTAATTAAAAATTAGCGCGCAGTGTCAGGGCATAGCGGGTGTCATTGACGAAGTAAGACGCGTAATGATCGCCAGCGCCGTCAGGGTTTTGTTTCATGATGGTGCGGGTTTCTTCATTGGTCAGGTTATTCATTTCTAAACCAATCTGCAGATTGTCATTGAGCTTGTAGAAAATCGAACCATCGAGCTGACCGCTGTCATCACTGTATACGGGTAGTCTCCAACTTGCGCTTTGGTTAGAACCTATCCCGCCGTCGGTCCCGTTAAATCCATTTGGTCCGATTGACATCAGATACTCGTCGCGCCAACTCCAAGCCAGACGAATCGACAACGGACCTTTTTCATACATACCAACAATGTTGTATGCGTGCTCTGAAAGTCCTTCATAAGGCAGCTCACCGACATAGTCGCGGCCATCCGTATCTCGAGGCGCGATGGTTTGACCAGGATTATCAGGATCGTCAGACAGTGGGATATCCGTAGAACTGTCGATAAAGGTGTAGTTGAGTTGCAAGCCTAAACCATCCAGCGGCGAGGGTAACTGATCGAAAAATTGACTGTATCCAATTTCAAATCCGTTGATATCTGCACTACCCGCATTGACGGGCTGGGTAACGTCATAATCTTGCATTGTGCCGTTCAGGTCTGGATACTGCTCCACTACTGTCTGGTTACGGATAATGCCGTCGATAGATTTGTGGAAGAAGTTGAGGTGAGCCATTCCACCGGCATCATTGAAATACCACTCAAACGACAAGTCAGCCTGGTCAGCTTCCAACGGACGAAGATTAGGATTATTCCAGGAGCTGGCCGTCAAATCCCATTCACCTGAAGTGGAATCAAGATCGGCATTTAGCACGCGGTAAGCTTGCATCTGGCTAAAGTCAGGCCGCGCAACAGCCTGTGATAGTGCCAGACGTGCAATCAGCGTATCGGTAATTTGTAACCGCAGGTTCAGGCTCGGCAACACATCAGTATATTTGTTGCCAACCTGTATGGTTTCCGATTGACCGTTGCCATAAGGAGCCTGTGGCACCGTATTAGGATATACAAGATTACCCTCTGAAACAGCATCCGTCTGAACAACACGCAATCCCAGATTACCATCTAACGGAAGCGACCAGTCTTCAAAACCAAAACGCAATAACGCATAAGCTGCGTAGGTTTTTTCTTCCTGGACATTCAGCCATTCAGGATCATTTTTATCGCGCAGAGTGTAAGGATAAAACTCAGAAAACGGCGTGCCATCTGTTGCAGTGTGACCTAAAGAGTCCGCATAAGCGCCGGCCTCCTCGTAGAGCTGTACGAAACTTTCCGGGTAGCCTTTGGCAATTTCCAAACTGGGCGCCCAAACTACACCTTCTAGATCCGCATCACCGCGGAAGAAGTTTGAGAAGGTATTAAAACGCATCTGGGAGCCGTCTTGCATGTAGGGCATACCCAACTCATCAACATTGAGTGCACCGCCCCAGGCGGTTGTCATCCAGGTTTGATAAATACCTTGCCAGTGGTAACCGGTATTGATGTTTTCAGCTTTCCGATCCGTGATCCTCACACCAAATTTTACCGATTTAACCACTGAACTTTCGAAGTTATATTGCGCGTCTGCACGCCATGCGAATTGATCCGCACTGCTATCCTCGATATGAGGCATTGCAAAGCCCCAGTAATAATTTGTGGGGTCTGCCAGGTAATCCGCATCAGTACGGATGGAAGGCAAGCCGCCAGACAAATCAACATCAATGTAATTCAAATTGATGCCGGTAGCGACGGTGCTATCAAGCGATTCCGTAGATGAATCAGTGTATTGAAAGTCGGTGCTGAACTCCCAGCTGTCACTGGGAAGCCATTTAATACCGGTAGAGTAATCGGTAGTGATTGACGTTCTGGTTGATAAGCGAATATCTGCACCGAATGGAATACCCGGCACTTGCGGTGCCCAATCTGGTGGCGCGGCGTTGGTTAATCTACCGCTAACAAAAACACCATTCTCATCAAAAACAGAATCATCAGAGAAATTGGTAGCCCAGGGGTCATTCTGAACAAAGATGGCATCCTCATCCCAGTTCATATCGTATTCACTGCGGAACACCGTAAAGTAGACTTCAGTTTCGTCGTTGGGCCGCCATTGCAATGCGCCATAAGTTCCCAGGCGTTCACGCTCGAAGTTCATCGTCCGCCAGTCAGCACCCTTTGGAACCCAGGTTGTCTCGCCTTCAACTATGTCTGTGCGCGCAAAGAACGGACGCACGAAAATACCGTCGGTGCGCGTGGCAATTTCTGAAGAGGCCACATCCAGAAGTAAACCAAACTCACCGGCATTTGTGTCCCAGCGGTTGCTGTAGAGTGCAGAAAAAGATGGTCTGGTTTCTTCAGCGAAATCGCCATAGTTTGCACTGGCGGACACAGCCAGGTGTTGGCCGTCGCTGTCAAATGGCATCTTGGTACGCAGGTTTACCGTACCACCCAAACCACCTTCGATCATATCGGCTGACGGGTTTTTATATACATCTACCCCGGCCATCAACTCTGCCGGAACATCTTCAAATGATAAGCTACGACCGCCACTGGCAGAGAAACTGTCTCTTCCGTTCAGCTCACTGCGAACGTGTTTCATACCGCGAATAGCAACACCACTTCCCTCTGCAGAAAAGTGTTCTGGATCGCCGATGGAAATAAAGCGTTCGATGGTTACACCGGGAATACGCTGGATAGCTTCGGTGATGCTGCGATCCGGTAATTTACCAATATCGTCCGACACGATCGAGTCAACGATTTGTTCAGAGTTCTGTTTAATCAGTTGCGCAGATTGAACACTCCCCCGCTGCCCCGATACAACAATCTCTTCAATATCACTACCACCAACATCCTGAGCCATCGCTGGTGCGACTGCGCTCATCGCACCTAACAGCGAGAGGCCGGAGGCCAGCTTGATATGCAGTGGTAATTTTTTCTTTAAAAATTGATCTTTATTTTTAATTATCATGAATTTTCTCCAAATGAAGGTTAAACCACCCCGAACATCTATTATTGTTTTGCCATGGTTATGGCTATTTCCTTACGACGTTAAAAAACCAGTATGTTCGATACGACGTTTCGCTACCTGTTATCACTATTTTCCGAAAACTAAAGCCGTTTAATTTTTATCTACTGTCCCGGTTGTTATGGTTTTATTCTGCGAAGGCTTTGGATAAGACATAGGTTTCTCCTGCCTGCGCAGCAAAGTGCCTGGTGTCGCCATCGCCCTGGGTGGTGATGGCAGCTCCGTCAGAGAGCCTGGTCAACTGAAATGTTTTGTTGAACAGTGGTGTACGCAAATAAAGCGTTCTTGCCTTGCCGGCTTTAATGGTTGCGCGTTCCAGTTGGTGATGGTTCCACTCCATCGCAAGTGTCACGTCACCGCGCGCGCGCAAGCCGGTTACCGAGCCAGTTGGCCAAGCTTTGGGCAAGGCGGGTAATAACTGAATCTCGCGATTCTGGCTTTGCAACAACATCTCCGCCATGCCCGCTGTTGCGCCAAAATTGCCGTCGATTTGAAAGGGGGGATGGTTGTCCCAGAGATTGGGCAAGGTGCTTGCGGTCAACTGATCGCCCAGCAATTTATGGGCGCGATCGCCATCAAGTAAACGTGCCCACAAATTCACTTTCCAGGCTTGCGCCCAGCCGGTTCCACCGTCGCCACGGGCATTTAACGAGGTGCGCGCTGCAGCCAATAACGTTTGATTGTCACTGTTGTTGATCTGATGACCGGGATGCAAGGCAAACAAGTGTGAGACGTGACGATGGTCGTTCTTCGGGTCATCGAGGTCCAGTTTCCATTCCTGCAATTGCCCCCATGAACCGATACGAATTCCTTTATCCAGTTGCAGCAGGGTTTTGCCGACCTGCTGTTGAAATTGAGTGTCACCCAGTTGTTCCGCTGCCGCGTGCACATTGGTCAGCAAATCAAACACAATCTGTTGGGACATCGCCGCCGCCACAGTGAAATCACCTTGCTCTGGCGAGTAACTGGGAGAGACCACCAGCAAGCCGTCACGCGGGTCTTTTACCAGGGCATCCAGCCAGAATTGCGCGGCACCTTTCATCACCGGATAAGCACGGTCACGCAAAAATTTCTCGTCACCATGAAACAGATAATGTTCGTAGTAATGTTGCGCCAGCCAGGCGCCGGCTTCCGGTTGCCAGAAGGCGGTGGGCCATTCAATGACGCCGGTGAAACCCCAGATATTGGTATTCAGAAAGAGCGTCCAGCCATTCGCGCCCAACAATTTTTTGGCGGAGACGCGACCGGGTTCAACCAATGCGTCGACAAAATCAAACAAGGGACCGGTGGTTTCACTGAGGTTGGTGACTTCCGCCGGCCAATAATTCATCTGCAAATTAATATTCACATGATAATCCGCATTCCATGGCGGCGTGGTTGAGTGATTCCATACACCTTGCAAATTTGCTGGCAATGAGCCGGCGCGCGATGAAGCAATTAACAAATACCGACCGAACTGAAAATACATCGCTTCAAGCGCTCGATCAGCGGCGTGATCACCTTTGCGATAATTCGCCAGCAGTTGCGGCGTGGGTTTATCGGGAATGGCTTGCCCAATGTCCAATGAAACGCGGCCAAACAGTGCGCGATAGTCTGCCTGATGGTCGTTCAATAACTGTTGGTAGTTTTTTTTGCTGGCTTGCGTTACACGCCGGCTGACGCGTGCGTGGGGATTGTCGCTACGGTAATGCGGATAGTCCAACGCGTAATCTGTACCGGCGTGAAGAATCAGGGTTGCCGCATCGGCACCGCTTACCGTTACGCTTCCCTCTTTACGACTGGATAGACGACCGCCCTCGTTAATCACGTGAACCTGCGCCTCGAAGGCGAGGCGGTTGTCTTTCAAATGGCCCGCCAGGGTAATGCGCCCGTCGCGCGCTGTGGATTTTTGTGTGCGATTGTCCGGTGTTTGGAAACGCGCGTTGAAATGGATTTTACCCGGCTGATCCGCCGTCACACGTACCACGATGACCTTGTCAGGGTAACTCGCAAAATATTCACGGGAATAGTTCACGCCCTCATGGGAATAAGTCACCCGCGCAACTGCATTCTCCAAATCCAGTTCGCGTCGATAGTGGCTCACGCCATCAAGCGAGGGAAATTCCAGCAGCAAATCACCAAAGGTTTGGTAGTCGCCATAGCCGGTAATTTTATTGCCCAGTTGCTGCGCAACGGCCTCCGGTTTCATCCGGCCTTGCGCTTCCAGGGTTTTGCGTACCTTGGCCAAAGCCTCCAGGCGCGGTTCCTTGGGCAGTCCGAAGTCATAACCCTGAGTTGAGCCGGGGCCGCCGGTCCAGAGGGTTTTTTCATTGAACTGGATCTGGTCGAGCGCAACACCGCCCTGGATAACCGCGCCCATAGCACCGTTACCAATCGGCAGGCCTTCACGCTCCCAATCACTGGCGGGTTGATCAAACCAGATGTGCATACCTTGATCTGTCGGAGCCGCACTGGCGGACATCGCCCACGCCAAAGCCCAAACTATCAAGCATAGGGGTCGCAGCCAGCAACTGCGGGATTTAGCCGGTGTGGCCAGGGTCAGGCACCTGCTCCACATAAAAAGACCTCTTTTTTTATATTTTTATGGCATAGCCAAAATTCTGACTATACGCATTATTATGGTATATATGACTATTTGCGTAATCATAGGCGAATTTTTTCACCTGTGCAATGTTTATTACCTGTGGTTTAACAACAATTAACAACACTTAATGTAGCCGAGAGAGGATTTATCGGGGCGGGGTATTTGATAGTTAAAAGACAATTGTGCGGGGATAGCGAAGGGGCGTGACGCCTGCGCAGATGTTCCTGCGCAGGCAAGGCGTTTTCGTTAACGCTTGTGGTTAACGCTTAAGGTCCAGCAGTCGAAAGTAAGCCGCTTTGGGTTTCAGCTCGCGATCAAACAACAGCGGGTAGTTGGTCCGCCCCGGCACCGGAAAATCATTGAGCCAACTGAGGTTATCGCTCACGCCCCATAAGGTCACCCGGTCAATCTTGTCGCGGTGCTTGAGGAAGATCTTGAACAGCGCCACATACCTTTCGCTCAGCGCCTCTTCAGCTTCGGCGGTCAGGCCATTGATGTAAGGATCGATCTCCGGGCGGTATTGGAAGCGGGTGGCAACGTCCGCGCCGGTAATGCCCCATACGCTTGGCAAGACATCAACATCGAGCTCGGTGATATGCACACGCACACCCTGCTCCGCGTAAGCGACGATGCTCGCCTCCAACTCTGCCAGCTCAGGATGCCCCATACCCACGTGGCCCTGCAGACCCACGCCGTGAATGGGCACGCCTTTTTTCTTGAACTCTTTCAACATGGCAACCACCCCGGCGCGTTTGCCCGGCATGGCCATGTTGTAGTCGTTGTACATCAAATGTGCTTTAGGATCGATCTCGTGGGCCAGTTGGAAAGCGCGCGCAATGTAGTCTGTGCCGGTGGCTTTATACCAGGGGCTCTGGCGCCACTGTCCATCATCCTCAATCGCTTCATTGACAACATCCCAGGCCGGGATGCGACCTTTGTAGCGTTCCATCAAGGTGGTGACATGCTCCTCCATCACCTTGAGCAGCGCTTTTTTATTGAGGGGTTTGCCTTTTTCATCGACAAAGACGCTATCCGGTACCTGGCTGTGCCACACCAGTGTGTGACCGACAATGTGCATCTTGTTGCGCGTGCCGAAGTCAACAAATTTGTCGGCCAACTCCCACTGCCAATTATCAAGGGTTGGACGAATCGGTCCCCATTTCATCGCGTTTTCGGCAGTGATGGAATTAAATTCGCGCGCGATCAGACCGAGCATCTTGTTGTCATTTTCAGCCAGGGAAGCAGAACTGACAGCGGTGCCGATAAGAAAGTCTTTTTGGTAGTGGTCTTTTAGCCCGGTATCCGCAACCGCTTTTGCGAAGGCTGCGTGTTTCAGTTGGGCCAAGGTGCCTAGCAAGGCGGTAGATGCCAGCAATTTACGGCGGGAGATAGTCATAGTGTGAGTCCTCGTTATTGTTTTTGAACTCTAGTATACAAGTCAGGAATTTTGTAGCGACCTAACACTATTTAACGGAACAGTGTTTGGAGAACGGCATTGTCGAGAAAGGTTTAATTGAAGATAAAGGCTCAAAAAGAGCCGTGTAAAAAAGGCGCCTGGTAAAACGCAAGGTGATGTCCGCCGCGTGATGCCTGCGGACATCCTGAAATCCACATCCAGTGAAATAGACTAGCGACTAAAGCGCGCCTCCACCCAGGCGATGTAATCATTCACAAAGCGTTGCAGCCGGGTTTTAACATTGTCGTCAGTTAATACCCCGTCTTCGGTGAAGGATTGCTGAGCCTGGGGCACTATGAATTCCGGTGCCGGATAGGCTTCCGCCAACACAGCGGCCAATACCAGCTTTAGTTGCCCCTGGGCGCGGGCTCCGCCGGTAGGCCCTTTGGAGGCACTCATGATGGCTGCCGGCTTATGGGCCAACACGGATTTAAATGCCGGGCGCGACAACCAGTCCAGGGTGTTCTTCAATCCACCCGGCAGCGCGTAGTTGTATTCGGGGGTCGCAATCAATAACGCGTCTGCCGCCGCCACCGCTTCTTTCAAGCGAACAACGGCATCCGGCTTATCCTCGCCGTCCAGGTCTTCGTTGTACACGGGGATATCGGCAATCGAGACAAGGTCGGCAGTTACGCCGTCTGGCAGGGCCTGGATTGCAGCTTGTATCAAGTGCGTGTTGAGAGAACCTTTGCGTAGGCTTCCACTGATGGCTAGTAATTTCATAACAGGATTTCCTTCGTTAGATAAAAATGTCACACGCCGCTCGCTTATGGCGTTTGTGTATGGCGTCTGCGTATGGATAGACACACGGCATCGATAGTCAACCATAGAGGCGGTTATAATCGAGACAAAGCCACCTCAGGCACCAGTACGGCTCCACCCGGTTAACTCACTCGGTAGTAGCTAACTGGCATAGCTGTTGCTCACATTTTCGCTAATGCACCACCGCTGAGCCCTTACCCGGCGCGTTTGTTTCTTCATCATCGGCACAAGTGACTCAAGAGCACCATGATTGCACACAAGAGTTTATTTTCTGCACCATCTGCCAGCACGGACACCGGGATGTTCGCGCAGTTCTGTGAACTCTACCGCCAACGCCAGGACGCGCTCAACCTGATCAAACAACTTATACAAATGATCAAGGCGGTTCAACGGCATCGCGGCATGAGCATGGCGCTATTGGGTGGTAACACACTGTTCCGCGAAGAATTTGATCGCTTGCAACTGCAGCTGGAGCGCCGGCTTATGTCGTTGCAAACCTTTGCGGCCCACACCAACCCGTTGTTGTCCGAGCGGGACCAGGAAAATTTGCACAGCGCCTGGGTAACCATCAGTCGCGATTGGCAGCAGGACTCGGTGATCGACAATTATGAACTCCACTGTCACCTGATAGAGCAATTGTTGGGGATGCTCGCGACCCTGGCCAAACAACTGGAGCAACCGGTGTCGGCCCTGGTGAATAATCATGCCGATGTCCCGCTGGTGAATGTTGATGGCACCAGCTATCCCAACCGGTTTCGTCACCTGGAAGTCCTGCACTTTTCCACTCGCCTGATGCCGTCGGTGGTTGAACAGATAGGTCGCATTCGCGCGCTGGCAACCTATGCAGCCGCTATCGGTCATTGCGACAGTCACCACGATGGGAAATTGCGTTATGTGATTCAATGCACGCGGGTCAATAATGAAAAACTACGGCATCAGGCCAAACGTCTGGAAGGCATACTGGAGGGTGACATCGGCCTTCTGGGACAACTGAAAAGTTACGAAATAAAGCTGATGTTCCTGCTCACCATGGTCGAAACCGATGTGCTGCACGGCGGAAAAATTACTACCGACAGCAATCGCTTGTTCAGCGTTGCCACCGATATTATCGATGTCTACCTGCATGTAATTGAAGACGGTATCCAGCTGATTACACGCTGGCACGAGGAAGATATCGAAACCTGGTTGCAATCCGCTTAAAAACCTGGCCCGATCAAAACAACCCGACCGCGCTGGCACCCTGAAAATGAGTGCTTGCCTAAACAGGCACAATACCTACAATACCCGCAAACTCTTTAATTCTCAGGTGGTATCCATGGCAAACCGGTTGTTGTTGGCGAGCGGGCTCCTATTGTCCGCCGTATGTACCCAAGCCCAAACCTCTGCAACAGACATTACCATCCCTGCCCCGGACCTGAATGCATGCCTCCGCTCCAGCGTGACCGGCGCGGCAGACGATATGTCGGTAGAAGAACTAAAAGCCGCATGCATCATCCTGCTGGAAAAAAAAGTGCTGTCACAATCTGACGAGCTGGAAACCCAAACGATCTCGGAAAAACCCAAGAACGAGCGGCGCGCGCTGAATGAGCGCATGACCATCGAAGCCTTGAACCGGGCCAACCGGTTCACTCTTACCCCGCATCGGCGCAACTACATCATGCTCGCCAGCTACAAGGATGATCCCAACAACGAGCCCTATATTGCCGCGGATAACCAATTGCAGAACTTGCGGCATACCGAAGCCGAGTTCCAGCTGAGCATCAAGATTCTGTTGCGGGAAGGCATTTTTGATGACAACGGACACTTGTTCCTGGGGTATACCAATCAGGCGTTCTGGCAAGTCTACAACCGCGATATCTCGGCCCCCTTTCGCGACACCAACCATCAGCCGGAGCTGATCCTGAGTTTTACCAACGACTGGGAAATCTTCGGTTTCCGCAATGTGTTGAACGAAGGCATCATCAACCACCAGTCGAACGGTCAGAGTGGCGAATTGTCGCGCAGCTGGAATCGGGTGATGTTCAATACGGTTTTCGAAAGAGGCAATTATGTCTTCGCTTTTACGCCCTGGTATCGCCTGCCGGAAGATGAGGAAGATTATCCGGGCGACCCGCGCGGTGATGACAATCCGGATATCGAAAAATTTATGGGTAACTTTGAACTAAACGGTGCCTACAAACGTAAACAGAACATCTTTAATGTCATGTTGCGCAATAACTTACGCAGCGAGAACAAAGGTGCGGTGGAATTGGGCTGGAGCTTTCCGGTGTCGCAGCGCTCCCAAACCATTCGCGGTTACGTTAAATACTTTAACGGTTACGGCCAATCGCTGATTGATTACAACGACCATTCACAGGTCATTGCCCTGGGATTCATCTTTACCGATTTGTTTTAGGGAGCCGTTACCGATCTTCATGTAAGAGGTGATACATGATCAGTTTGGCTCCGTTTAAACATTGGCAAAAAATCCTGCTGCTGTATTTCGCCACCACCCTCGGCGCATGTTCTGCAACGGACGTGCGTCAATACGCTGACAACACCCCCGCCTTTGCCCCACAGGAATTTTTCAACGGCCATTTAACCGCCCACGGCGTTTTGAAGAATCGGCGCGGCGAGGTTACCCGTTATTTCACCGCAACGATTGATGCATCCTGGAACAACAATGTCGGCACACTTGCTGAGCGTTTCGTCTTTAACGACGGCGAAGTGCAATTTCGAACCTGGACCTTGACACCCACAGGCCCAAACACTTACCAGGCTACCGCCGGTGATGTGATCGGCGCAGGCAAAGCACAAATCAGCGGTAATGCCATGCAGGTTGATTACGTGCTGGAGATTGATTACCGCGATAGAAAGATCAACCTCGATGTAGAAGACTGGATGTGGCGAGTCGATGAAAACACCGTGATTAATCATTCCATCCTGCGCAAATGGGGTTTCCGTGTGGGCAGCATCCAGATCGCCATCGTCAAACACTGACACTTTTTATGTGCGAACGGTTACACCTGAAACAGCTTTCGCAATGAAAGCTGTTCCATCCCGCCTGTTTATTTTTCCTTACAAAAGTTAACCCGGACGCTTATCCACCGGAGCGTGGTTTGGCACGACGTTTAACTCAGTTGGCTACCACACCGGGTGTTAAGAAATACTGGCGTTGCCCTACGTCTCGCGGTATAACTGTCGGGCTTTATGTTGGCTGGGTGTTGCATTTATTATCCACTCACAACCCTAACAGGACGCGAAATGTCACTCCTGCATATTATCTTCACGTTGCGCGCGCGCTGTTTCCGGGCAAAGCGTCGCCCCTTCTTCACTGACCCACCGCTGGTTGGCACGTCTGCCATATTGCAATAATTATTGTCAGCGCTCACGCTGACTGGCTGTGTCTTGCTACCAGGAGTGTTGTCTCCATGACATTACTGCTCGTTATTTTTTTACCGTTATTGGGCGCGTGTATGCCCTTGTGGTGTGAACGCTACGGGCGCACGGTGTGCGCTTTTTCAGCGGCGGTTGCACCGCTCATTTCCATTGGCTTATTGATCTATCACCTGCCGGTTATCTTTGCTGGCGATGTGCTGTTTTTTCACCAGGAGTGGTTGCCGCTGCTGGGAATGAACCTGAGCCTGCGGCTTGATGGCCTGAGCATGATGTTCGGATTATTAATTACCGGCATCGGCTTGCTGGTTATTCTTTACGCGCGTTATTACCTGGCCGAAAAAGATTCGCTCGGCAAACTTTACGGGCTCTTGCAGATCTTCATGATGGCGATGCTGGGCATCGTCATGTCCGACAATATCCTGTTGATGATTGTGTTCTGGGAGTTGACCAGCCTCAGCTCTTTCCTGCTGATCAGCTACTGGTCGATCAAATCCGAGGCGCGCAAGGGTGCGCGCATGGCGCTGATGATCACCGGTGCCGGCGGCCTGGCGCTGTTGGCGGGCGCTTTGTTGTTGGGTGATATCGTCGGCAGCTTCAGCTTGAGTGTGATCCTGGCGTCCGGAGACGAGATCCGCGCGCACAGTTTGTACCCGGTGGTGCTGATCCTGGTGTTGCTGGGCGCCTTCACCAAGTCGGCCCAGTTTCCGTTCCACTTCTGGCTGCCCCATGCAATGTCGGCTCCCACCCCCGTCTCCGCTTACCTGCACTCGGCCACCATGGTAAAAGCCGGGGTGTTCTTGCTGGCGCGGATGTATCCGGCGTTGGCGGGTACCGATTTATGGTTCTACATCGTGACCGGCACCGGCCTGACCACCCTGGTGTTTGCCGCCTACACCGCGCTCTTCAAACACGATCTGAAAGGGCTGCTGGCCTTTTCCACTATCAGTCACCTGGGGCTGATTACCATGCTGTTCGGGTTAAACAGCCAGTTGGGCGCAATTGCCGGGATCTTCCATATCATCAACCACGCCACCTTCAAGGCCTCGCTGTTTATGGCGGCGGGGATCATCGACCACGAGACCGGCACGCGGGATATGCGGCGCATCAACGGGATGTGGCGCTATATGCCGGTGACGGCGACGGTCGCCATGGTGGCCGCCTCGGCCATGGCGGGTGTGCCCCTGCTCAACGGCTTTTTAAGCAAAGAGATGTTTTTTGCCGAGACTTTGCACCTGGAAGCACTGGGGCATTACGCCTGGCTGGTGCCGCTGCTGGCAACACTCGCGGGTATCTTCGCGGTGGCCTATTCCTACCGGTTTATCCACGATGTGTTCTTTAACGGCGAACCCATCGACCTGCCTAAATACCCGCCTCATGAAGCACCGCCTTATATGATCGTGCCCATGGCGATTCTGGTGGTCTTGTGCGTGCTCGTGGGCACCCTGCCCAACTTCACAGTGGCGCCCTTCCTTGATGCCGCCAGCCTGGCGGTGATCGGCACGGAGATGCCCAGTTACAAGATCGCCATCTGGCATGGTTTCAACCTGCCGCTGGTGATGAGCTTTATCGCCCTCGCGGGCGGTTTGCTCCTGTACTACCAACGCAAAGGCTTCTTCGCTTTTTATGAACGGCAATACCGGCGCGACGAAAAAATTGTCTTTGAGGCCCGGGTCCAGCGCAGTGTCCGTCTGGCACAGTCGATCACCAAACGGCTGGAGACGGGCTCCCTGCAACGTTATCTGGTGTTGTTTGTGGGCATGGCGATAGTGGCTGCCGGGCTTGAGTTATGGCCATTGGCAAGTTTCACCGGCGGCGTGGCCACCACGCCCCTCGACGGCGTCAGCGTACTAGCCACCCTTGTGCTTATTGTAGGTGCGCTGGGTACGGTGATCATCCATCACAATCGCTTCGCCGCACTCCTGCTGTTAAGCGTGGTGGGCTTGATTGTGGCGCTTATCTTCGTCCGCTTTTCGGCGCCGGATCTGGCCTTGACGCAACTCTCGGTCGAGGTGGTCACCATCGTACTCATGATGTTGTCGCTTTACTTCCTGCCCCAGGTCAGCCCGAGCGAATCCAGCCGGCTGCGTATCAGTCGCGACATTTTGCTCGCCAGTGCCGCCGGTATCGGTATGGGCTTGCTGACCTGGGCGGTGCTCACCCGTCCTTACGACTCCATCGCCGACTATTACCTGGCCAACAGCGTCAGCGGTGGGGGCGGGACCAATGTGGTCAACGTGATCCTGGTGGATTTCCGGGGCTTTGATACCTTGGGAGAAATTACCGTGTTGGCTATTGCGGCAGTGGGCATCTTCGCCATGCTGCGCCGGCTGCGCCTGCCGGTGCCCAATGCCGACGGTACCGGCCGGGTCTGGTCGAAAGATCCTTACCCGCCCATCCTGATGGTGCTGGCGCGCATTCTGTTGCCCCTGGCGCTGATGGTGTCTTTCTATATTTTCCTGCGCGGTCACAACCTGCCGGGCGGTGGTTTTATCGCGGGCCTGATTACCAGCGTGGCGCTGATCCTGCAATACGTCGCCAGTGGTACCGACTGGGTACAGCAGCGGCTTGACTGGCCCTACCGCAGTGTCGCTGCCGGCGGTGTCCTAGTTGCAACCGCGACCGGCCTGGCGAGTTGGGTGTTCGGTTATCCCTTCCTCACCTCCACCTTTACCCATGTCCACTGGCCCATTGTCGGTGAATTCGAGCTGGCATCTGCCATGGTGTTTGACACCGGCGTGTACATCACCGTCGTAGGTGCGACCCTGGTCATCCTGTCCAACCTGGGCAAGCTGGCCCAGACCAGCTATGACACACCCGCCGAGACCACACAGGAGGAATCCCCATGGAAGCCTTGATCTCTATCATTATTGCGGTGCTGACCGGTTGCGGCGTCTACCTCATGCTGCGCGGCCGTACCTTTCCGGTCATCATCGGGCTGACGTTGCTGTCTTACGCCGTCAACCTGTTTATCTTCGTCATGGGTCGCCTGCACAGCGGTGCCCCCGCCGTGATCGGTGCCGGTGATCGCTACACCGACCCCCTGCCCCAGGCCCTGGTGCTCACCGCGATCGTTATCAGCTTTGCCATGACGGCGTTTTTGCTGGTATTGGCCCTGCGCGCCCGCGCTGAACTGGGTAATGACCATGTGGATGGCCGCCCGACGGCGGAGGATGACGCGCAATGAGCCACCTGATTATCCTCCCTATCCTGCTGCCGTTACTGACGGGATTGTTGCTCCTGCTGGTACCGGAGAGCCGCCGGATGCTCGGGCATATCCTGAGCCTGATCAGCACAGCCTTGCTGACCCTGGTCACCCTGCAATTGTTGTTTACCGCCAACACCGGCGAGCTGGTGGTGTATGCCCTGGGCAACTGGGCGCCGCCCTTCGGTATCGTACTGGTGCTGGATCGCTTGAGCGCACTCCTGCTGGTGCTGACCAGTACCCTGGCGTTTTTCAGCCTGCTCTACACCACCGCTGAAGAGGCACCCCAGGGTGGCCAGTCATTCCACAGCCTGGCGCACTTTCTGTTAATGGGCGTCAACGGCGCCTTCCTGACCGGCGATATCTTTAACCTGTTTGTGTTCTTCGAGGTATTGCTGCTGGCCTCCTACTCCCTGCTGTTACAGGACAATGGCGCGGCGCGAGCCAAAGCGGGTTTGCATTACGTCGTGCTTAACCTGGCGGGCTCGGCGCTGTTCCTGATTGCGGTCGCCATCCTGTACGGCTTGACCGGCACACTCAACATGGCGGACATGGCGCAACGGGTGG
Organism: uncultured Cellvibrio sp.; assembly: GCA_946481735.1. The sequence goes on along the minus strand of CAMLOU010000005.1, from coordinate 9,999 downwards.
CCCAGGTGAATCCGGCCGATGCCCCTCTGGTGGCCGCCGCCGCTATCCTGCTGTTGCTGGTCTTTGGCCTCAAGGCGGCGATGGTCCCCTTGTATTTCTGGCTGCCGCGCGCCTATGCCTCCGCCAGCGCGCCCATCGCAGCCCTGTTTGCCATCATGACCAAGGTGGGGGTTTACACCATCATCCGGGTGTATACCTTGATCTTCGGCGACGAAGCCGGCCTGCTGGCCAACCTCGCCCTGCCCTGGCTCTGGCCGCTGGCGATCACCACGCTGGTGCTGGGTTTTATCGGCGCCCTGGCCGCCCAGGAACTGCGGATGCAGATTGCTTACCTGGTGATTATTTCCGTCGGTACACTGCTGGCCGGGGTGGCCATCAACAGTGAAATCGCCCTGGGTGCAACGCTCTTTTACCTGCTGCATTCCACCTGGATTGCCGGTGCGCTGTTCCTGCTGGCTGACCTGATTGTGCGGCAGCGCGGAGTCACGGCGGACCAGATCATTGCCGGTCCCATGCTGCGTCAGCCGATCCTGTTAGGCAGCCTGTTCTTTGCCGGCGCGGTGAGCGTTATCGGTATGCCACCACTCAGCGGCTTTATCGGTAAGGCGTTGATACTGCAGGCGGCCAGCGGTATCCAGGCCGTGTGGTTGTGGGCCACGGTATTGGCTGCCAGCCTCGCTGTGCTGACGGCGCTTAGCCGCAGCGGCAGCACCATCTTCTGGCGCACGGAGAATCGGGTGGAGGAAGCGCCCAAGGCCGACATCTGGTCGCTGTTGGCGATCTTCGGTTTGATGGGTTTCAGCTTTGCCTTGATGATCTGGGGTAACTACGCCATCGAGTACACCCGGGGCATTGCCGAGCAGGTGATGAACCCCGGTCACTACATTGATGCGGTGCTCAACCACCGTCCGCTGCAAGGAGATTGACCATGAGCCAATCCACCGAAAACTCCTCATCGCCCCCTCTGCCGCGCACCGCGCGCCGTTGGCTGCCGCACCCGGCCCTGAGCCTGTTTATGTGGGTGCTCTGGCTGTTGATGGTGAACGAATTCAGCGCAGGCCATATTGTGCTGGGGGCGATACTCGCCTGGCTGATTCCCTTCCTGACGCACGCTTTTTGGCCCGAGGCAACCACGCTGCATAAACCGCTTCTGGCGCTGCGCTTTGTACTGATGGTCCTGTGGGACATCGTCATCGCCAACGGTGTTCTGGCGGTGCGTATCCTTGGCCCGAGCAAGAAATTACAGCCGGCATTTATGACCCTGCCGCTAGACATCAAGGAAGATTTCACCATCACCGTCCTGGCCAGCACCATTTCATTGACGCCCGGCACCGTCTCGGCAGATTTGAGTGTTGATCGCAGCGCGCTGCTGATTCACGTACTGCATGTCGATGATATCGATGCATCCATCGCCGAATTAAAACAGCGCTATGAACAACCGCTGAAGGAGATCTTCGAATGCTCATGATCGTCATTCCTGTCGCCATGTTGATGATCAGTATCGCCATTGCGCTCAACCTGTGGCGGCTGGCCATCGGCCCATCGTTACCGGATCGTATCCTTGCACTGGACACCATGTACGTGAACGCCATCGCGCTGCTGATCCTGTTCGGTATTTACCAACAATCGGCCTTGTATTTTGAAGCCGCGTTATTGATTGCGGTGATGGGTTTTGTGGGGACCGTCGCCTTGTCAAAATATTTATTGCGCGGTGACATCATCGAATAGTGGAGGTAAACCTGTGGCTAACTTTTCGCTTGTTGAATTGCTCATTTCCTTGTTCTTGCTGGTCGGCGCCAGCTTTGCATTAATCGGTTCCATCGGCCTGGTTCGATTACCGGATTTTTATATGCGCTTGCACGGCCCGGCCAAAGCAACCACCCTCGGTGTCGGCGGCGTCTTGATCGGCTCTGTGGTATTTTTCAGCACGCGCGGCGACGGCATCAGCCTGCATGAATTACTGGTGACCCTATTTTTATTTATCACGGCACCGGTCAGTGCGCATATTGTTGCCAAAGCCGCACTGCACATTAAATTGCCCTATGTGGAACGCACGCGCGGCAAACCCTGGCAATAAATTTTTGTGAACCTCCACCGCTACGACTATTGACCCGACCCTGTGTCGGGTCAAATCGTTTTATGGCAGCCAAATACGCTAATACCCGTTAAAAAATACTGGCTATGTGTGGCAACCTACACAACTTTCTCCCCGCGTTCCGGTCAAGAAAAAGGTAGCCATTGTTTGTGCAATCAATGCGCCATTTTTTGTGAAGGCCATTGATCAAAACGTTATGTATGGCTTCATTAATTGCCCGGCTCTGTTCCCACCCTGTAAAACGACCATGTAAGGAGATACATCATGCAAATGAAGAAAATGATTGCAATAGCAGGTTTAACCATGGCAATGCCCCTGGCAGCCTTTGCAGATGACGATGCGATTAAAGCATTGAACCTGCAAGGTGCAAAAGCCGATCAGGTAAAAACCATCATGGACAATTACAAAGAACAGAAAGAAGACATCAAAGATCGTGCGCACGAAGAAATAAAAGCGCTGAAAGATCGCAAGAAAGAACAACTCGATGCCGTGCTGACCGATGCAGAAATGGATCAGCTGGAGAAGTGGAAAGAAGCCAGGCATGACCGCTACAAAGACAAGCACAAAGAATGTAAAAAATTAATGGACAAATACGACGACTGATTTTTTACATCACAATGACGAAAAATAACCGGGCCAGGTGCCCGGTTATTTTTTTAAACGCGCAACACATCTTCAACACGTCGTAAACCGACCGACTGAGGCCAAGCGCACGGAACCCCGATGCAAGAACCTTGATCATGATCCACAGCTTCAGTTGCCGCGAACCTTCGCCAATCGCCCAACCTGGGGAGCATGCATGACAAAAACACCAATCAGGGTGGTAGTGGTATCAGGTGCCTCTGCGGGGGTGGGCCGGGCGGCGGCCTTGGCCTTCGCCAAAGAAGGCGCTGCCGTGGCGCTCCTGGCCCGCAGCGCGGACCGTTTACAGGCCGCAGTTGAAGAAATCACCGCGGCCGGTGGCAAGGCGCTGGCGATTCCAGTGGATGTCGCAGATGCCGAACAGGTTACTCAGGCCGCCGCGCGCGTCGAAGAAGAACTTGGCCCTATTGATGTGTGGGTCAATAACGCCATGGTGACCCTTTTTTCGCGCGCGGTTGAGATGAGTCCGGAGGAATATCGCCGGGTCACGGAGGTCAGTTACCTGGGCACCGTACACGGCACCCTCGCGGCCCTGAAATATATGCGCGCCCGCCAGCGTGGCGCTATCGTCCAGGTGGGTTCCGCCCTGGCCTATCGCGGCATTCCCCTGCAATCCGCCTACTGTGCTGCCAAGTTTGCGGTACGCGGTTTTACCGATTCGGTGCGGGTTGAGCTGATGTATGAGCGCAGCCCCATCCACCTCACCATGGTGCAACTGGCCGCCTTCAACACACCGCAGTTTCAGTGGGCCCGCCACCGGTTATCGGCGCAGCCGCAACCCCTGCCACCGATCTTCCAGCCTGAACTGGCGGCCAAGGCCATTGTGTGGGCCGCCCGGCACAAGCGGCGCGAGCTTTATGTCGGCTTTCCGGCCCTGAAAACCATTGTCGGTAATAAGCTGTTTCCGAACCTCGCCGACCGCATGGCCGCCCGCCAAGGGTTTACCGGGCAAATGGATCTTTCCGTCCCGCCGCCGGATGCGCAACGGGACGACAACCTGTTCACGCCGGTGGCCGGCGACTTCGCCAGCCATGGCCGGTTTGATGCCCGGGCCACTGACTGGAGCCTGCAATACTGGCTCAGCATCTATCGCGCGCCCCTGGCTGGCCTGTTGTTGGTGATTTGCCTCGCCCTGCTATCCGTGTGGTTAATTGTTTAGAAGGAAATACCGTGTCCAAGCCCATCGAAGACTATGCCCTGCTCAGCAGCCTGCATTGCGCCGCCCTGGTGGCCCGGGACGGCAGTATCGACTGGTTTTGCCCCGGTCGCTTTGATGCGCCCGCCTGCTTCAGCGCGTTACTGGGTGACGCGCGTCACGGCTACTGGTCTATTGCACCCCGCGATGCGCTGGCGGGCAGCCACCGCCATTACCAGGCAGATACGCTGGTATTGGAAACCCACTTTGAAACCGCCGGCGGCAGTGTGCGCATCCTGGACGCGATGCCGATGGGTCCGGCATGTCATATCATCCGCCTGGTTGAGGGCATCAGTGGCACAGTGACCATGCAGATGGCCTGTCACCCCCGCTTTCACTTCGGTAAGCATGCGCCCCGGCTACACAGGGAAAGCGGTCAGCAGATCATCTTTCAATGCCAGGAAGAGCGGCTGCTCCTCAACAGCGACCTTGAGCTGACTCCCGGCGATGCCGGCGCCGAGAGCGTTTTTGCGCTTCATGCCGGGGAACAACATTGGTTCGTCCTCAGTTACAGCAATGCCGACCAGCGCGCACCGGATCTGCCGGATCCCCGCCAGGCGCTGGTGGAGTGCGCTGACCGCTGGCGGGACTGGATCTCCCGGTGTGACTATCGGGGCCGCTGGGAAAGCGCGGTCAGGCGTTCACTGATCACCCTCAAAGCCATGATCTATATGCCCACCGGTGGCATGGTCGCAGCGCCTACAACCTCCTTGCCGGAAGTCCCGGGCGGCAGCGCCAACTACGATTATCGCTTCTGCTGGCTGCGCGACACCGCTTTTGCGCTGGTGGTGTTGTTAAACGAGGGGTTTCGCAACGAAGCATGTCACTGGCGCGACTGGTTGCTGAAAATAATGGACCTGCACGATGAACCGCTACATGCCTTGTATACCCTTGAGGCCAGGGTAGCGCCGCCGGAAGAGCTGCTCGACTGGCTGCCCGGTTATGCCGATAGCCGGCCAGTACGCACCGGCAACGCCGCCAACCGCCAGTACCAACTGGACGTGCGCGGCGAGCTGATGGAAATCCTGCACCTGGCGCGCAAGCACGGGCTGGACCTGCGCGATGAGATCTGGGCCCTGCAATGCGACATCATGAGCCACCTCGAAACCCGCTGGCGCGAGCCGGACACCGGCATCTGGGAGTTTCGCACCCTGTGTGATCATCTGACCCATTCCAAGGTCTTAAGCTGGGTGGCCTTTGATCGTTGTATCAAGGATGCAGAGACGTTCGGTTTCGACGCGCCACTGGATAGATGGCGGCGCCTGCGCGATGACATCCGGACGGATATTCTCGAACATGGGGTTGATCCGGAGGGCGGTCATTTTACGCAGCGTTATGGTAATCCGGAGGTGGATGCCAGCCTGTTGATGATTCCGCTGATGGGTTTTTTACCCGCTGATGATCCGCGCATGCTTGCCACCATCGAGGTGATTGAACGGGATTTATGTGAAGACGGCCTGGTGCGACGTTACCGAAGCGGGGACCAGGCCAATGAGGAAGGGTTGTTCCTCGCCTGTTGTTTCTGGCTTGCGGATAACTATTGCCTGAGTGGCCGACAGGCGGATGCGGAGCGGTTGTTCGAGCGGCTGCTCAGCCTGGCTAATGATGTGGGGTTGCTGGCGGAGGAATATGATCCGCGCCGCCAGGTTCAATTGGGTAATTTTCCACAGGGTTTGAGCCATCTTGGCTTGATCAGCACTGCGAAGCTTATTGCCAAGGCGAGCGAGGCTGATGTTGATCTGACGTGATTTTTGCAGGAGGTGAGTATGAGTAAGCATTCTGAGAGTAAAGCACCGGAGCAGCCGCAGGTGGATAAACAAAGCCGGGGGACTGATGCGGAGCATCGGGATATGTTGTTGACGCATCATGAGGCGGAGGCGGGAAGTCCGGCGGATGTGGCGGTGTGTGGTGAGGAGGATCCCGGGGTGGGGTTGGAGCAGTTGGTGATGCGGGATGAAGATGACTAACTGTGGTTTTTAAGCGGAAGGTTTGAGGGTCGTAATCCGTTTGTTATCAGGACAAGGTTTCGAAATCGCATAGATACGTCCATGTAGCTCCCTCAAGTCGTCCGTGACTTGAGGGTTTCGAAACCTTGTCCTGATAACAAACTCACATTGTGCGGCGCCGAAAAAAACAGCACCAAATTAGAACAAACACCAATTAATACAGGGATTTTTGCACCATTTTAGAATTAATTATTTGCACCATTTAAAATCATTCACCTATTACGTAAATATTTTGTGCATTAAATTAATGCAAAAATAGGTTGCCCTCTCTGCAGTTTCGTCACTTCAAAATAAAAATTCCAGCCTAAACAACAAGATACAAAACCCTCTCAAGAATCGGGCACAGATATTGCGAAAAGCCTGTCAGGCAGAAATTGCTTTTCGTCATGTCTACCGATAAATCTGTTCTTGAGAGAGTGCGCTATGTCTTATCTTGTCCCGTCAGAGTTTGTTACCAAAATGGTGGATGCCGGTGAGTCCAAAATTTATATGGCCACGCGTGATGCGTTGATCAGGGCCTATATGGCGGGTGCGATCCTGGCTATTGCGGCGGTGTTTGCCGTGACGGTGTCGGTGCAAACCGGTTCGCCGTTGTTGGGGGCGGTGTTGTTTCCGGTTGGGTTTTGTATTTTGTATTTGATGGGTTTTGATTTGTTGACCGGGGTGTTTGTGTTAACGCCGCTGGCGAAGTTTGATAACCGTCCCGGTGTTACCTGGGGTGCGATTTTTAAGCATTGGGGTGTGGTGTTTACCGGTAATTTCCTGGGTGCGTTGACGGTCGCGTTTTTAATGGCGATTGTGTTTACCTATGGTTTTACCACTGAGCCCAGTCAAGTCGGCAAGGTGATCGGTGATATTGGTGAGGGACGCACGCTGGGTTATAAGGAGTATGGTGCGGGTGGGATGTTGACTATTTTTATCCGCGGGGTGTTGTGTAACTGGATGGTATCGCTCGGTGTGGTAGGTGCGATGGTGTCGACGAGTGTGAGCGGTAAGGTGATTGCGATGTGGATGCCGATCATGTTGTTCTTCGCCATGGGTTTTGAGCATTCGGTAGTGAATATGTTTTTGTTTCCTTCCGGTTTGATCATGGGCGGTAATTTTTCGATTATGGATTACCTGATCTGGAATGAAATTCCCGTGGTGATCGGCAACCTGGTGGGTGGCTTGTCGCTTACCGGCTTAACCCTGTACAGCACCCATGTCAGAACCGCCCCCAAACGCAGCTTTTAATTAATACGCATTGAATGTAAGTCGGATTAGCCGCAACGCGGCGTAATCCGACAAACACCTCGAACCTGAAATAATACTGCCACCTCCATCCATGCCCTCACCCACCCAACTTCTACTCACCATCGGCCAGGCCACTCACACAGGCCGCAAGGAAACCAATCAGGATTTTCACGGTGCGTATATTCCCAATGGCCCTGCGCTCAACACCAAAGGTATTGCCATCGCGCTCGCCGATGGCATCAGTACCAGCAGTGTCAGCCATATCGCCAGCGAAACCTCGGTGAGTGGATTTCTGGCTGATTATTTTTGTACACCGGAAAGCTGGTCCGTTAAAAAATCTGCCTTGCGCGTGTTGATGGCGACCAACTCCTGGTTGCACGCGCAGACACGCCAAAGCCCCTACCGTTATGAACAGGATCGCGGTTATGTGTGCACCTTCAGTGCGCTGATTGTTAAATCCACGACAGCGCATATTTTTCATATCGGCGATGCGCGTATTTATCGTCTGCATGAAAACACGCTGGAACAGTTAACGATCGACCATCGTCTACGCATCTCTGAAGACACCAGCTACCTCAGCCGCGCGCTGGGTGTTAATCCGCATATTGAAATTGATTATCAGGCACTGAGCCTTGAACAGGGCGACCTGTTTATCCTGGCTACCGACGGTGTTTATGAGCATGTGACGTCAAGCGAGATTACCGACGCGCTGAAACAGCACCCGGATGATCTCAATCAGGCGGCACACGCCATCCTGGAGCGCGCCTATGAAAGTGGCAGTACCGATAATCTCACCCTGCAACTTGTGCGTGTTGATCAATTACCTTCCCAAGAAGCTGCTGAGCGTTATCAGTCGATAACCGAGTTGCCTTTCGCGCCGCTACTGGACGCGCGGATGACCTTTGATGGTTTTAAAATCCAGCGCGAACTTCATGCCAGCCACCGCAGCCATGTGTATCTCGCGGTCGACACAGAGACCGAAACGCCGGTTGTTATTAAAACGCCGTCGGTAGATCAACAGCAGGACAGGCAACACCTCGAACGATTATTAACAGAAGAATGGATCGCCAGGCGCATCCATAGCGCCCACGTCGTGAAAGCCCATCCATTCAACCGGAAGCGCAATTTTTTATACACGGTCATGGAATATGTAGACGGTCAAACATTGACCCAGTGGATGATCGACCACCCACAAGCGGATCTGGAAAGTGTGCGCGTGATCGTTGAACAAATTGCACAAGGCTTGCGGGCTATCCATCGGCTCGAAATGGTTCATCAGGACTTGCGGCCGGATAACATCATGATCGACGCTTCCGGTACGGTAAAAATTATTGATTTCGGCGCGACCCGCGTCGCGGGCATCATGGAAAATGTGAGTGAGCCACACAGCATCCTCGGTACTGCGCAATATTCTGCACCGGAATATTTCCTCGGTGAAACCGGCAGTGCCCGCGCCGATATTTTTTCACTCGGGGTGATCACCTACCAGATGCTCACCGGACAATTACCCTACGGTACCCAGGTCGCCAAAACCCGAACCAAAGCCGCGCAACACAAATTACATTACCGGACGATTGCCAAAGATGAGCGACAGATCCCCACCTGGGTTGATGCGGCGATCCGCAAAGCAGTCCACCCCCATCCTTACAAACGCTACCAGGAAGCCGCTGAATTTATTTACGACCTGCGCCACCCCAACCCGGTATTCCTCAACAAAACCCGTCCGCCTTTGATCGAGCAGAATCCGGTGTTGTTCTGGCAGGTGGTGTCGTTGATATTAGGCATCATCGTGTTGCTATTATTGGCCACAACCTAAAGCCAGCCGTTGCTTCTGTGGCAACCAATGTAATGGCGTCGCACTCAGGGTGCCAGCGCTGCACAATGAAAACCGGCACTGCCCTCTGCCAACGCCAAACGCGCCCTGTTGCGTTGCTTTAACGAAGGCAAATCTGACAGCACCACCTCGCTGGTGTACATCCAGGCCTCCACGATCATCTCCTGCTCCAGGCGAAACACACTGGTGCCATGAAAATCAATGCGTTTGCCACTGGCAGGAAAGCCCATAAATTCTTCGTGATGCACACCGTTGATATGAAAATGCACTCTCACAATATGCTCATCGGCGGTGAGGTGTTCAATCTTGAAATGCAGTTGATTAATCGCATCGGCCATATAGCGAAAAAAGGCTTTGAATTCTTCACGGCTGGCCGGGCTGAATTCCGGAAAGTGATGACACACCACCGACTCAGCGACACAGGTATCCAGCACGTCCAGGTTGTCCTGATAGCCGCTGTGCAAAAAATGTTTGATCAACATGGCGTTTTTGTGATGAATTGACGTCACCATTGGATTCTCCCCTTCAGGTTAGCGAGTATCGTGCAAAAAATTAGCGAGTATCGTGCAAAAAAACAGGCGGGCTTTAACGGGCTTGGTCAGCCACGAGGGTAAATCAGGTTGATTCGCTGTAGGATTACCGGGGAGTGCATCGGCTAATCAGGCAATGCTCCCGACAGGCAGTTCATCTGAGTGAACAGTGCCATCCTACGCGCGGGTTTTTAAAAAAGGGTTAAGAAAAAGCGACGGTTAACCGCAGGCGGCTTAAGGAAGTCTTAAAATCCACCATGGATAATGCACCATCCCCGCTACAATAGTGCCACCTGCCCGGTCGCAAGAGAGTTCATTATGCAAATCCTGTTGGTTGAAGATGACAACATGCTGGCAGAAGCTATCGGCTTCGGATTGCGCCAGGACCATTGGGAAATTGATCGCGCCGAGGACGGTGTTGCCGCTCAACTCGCGCTGGTTGAACACACCTATTCCGCCGTTTT
>CAMLOU010000004.1 GCA_946481735.1 uncultured Cellvibrio sp. | reverse complement strand
AAATTACATTCACAAATATGGCACAGCAGGTATAGCGGAGAGGTATGCGAGACCGTCACCGGCATGGATGCCGGTGCCGAGCCTACAGGGATGTATTCACGGCGTGTCTCGCATACCTCTCCGCTATAGCTGCCCACATTCGGAGAAAATACTCGACACCAATATAAAACTCAGCGTTTGAAATTAATTAAATAATCATGCTGCAAAAAAAGCGGCACAGGCATCTATTTGCCAAAAAACCATCAACACCCGTCTATCACCAACCAAGGAGGCAACACCCATGATATAGCCCAAAGCGTCGCAATAATCAACGCAAAAATCAAGAAGTCATTCCCAATAACGCATAACAACTTTGAGAGATTCCTGATGAAAGTACTAACCAGTCTATTCATCATCACCGCACTCGGCCTCAGCGCCTGTGGTGGTTCCGATGATGAACCCGATCAACAATCCAGCAGCAGTGCTGCAACCAGTTCAATCAACAACTCTGCCAGCAACAGCAGCCAATCTTCTGCTAATGAAAACTCCTCCAGCAGCACGTCATCATTCGCTGCCGGAACTTATACGCAATGGCAAGAAATCGACATCGCATTTCCCGGTGCAGAGGGCTTCGGTAAAAAAGCCAGCGGTGGGCGGGGTGGTGATATTTATTATGTAACCAACCTGTCCGATAACAACGAGCCGGGGAGTTTGCGGTATGCGATTAGCCAAACCGGACCGCGGGTTATTTTGTTCAAGGTCAGTGGTTATATCGACTTGAGTAGCAACCTCGATATTGCGAATGGTGATGTGTCTATTCTTGGCCAGACAGCGCCGGGGGATGGTATTACGTTGCGCGGTGGCAGTTTGCGGATCCGGTCGGGCGTGGAGAATGTGGTGATTAGGTTTATTCGCTCACGTCTTGGCGCGATTGAAAATGAGGCCGATGCGTTTGAAGGCCGTTATCTGAATAACATCATTGTTGACCATAGTAGCTTTTCCTGGGCTATTGATGAAACCACGTCATTCTATGCAAACAACAATGTAACCTTTCAATGGAGTGTGATCAGTGAAAGTTTGAACGATGCGGGTCACGGCAAGGGTGAGCACGGCTACGGTTCCAACTGGGGTGGGGTGAATGCGAGTTTTCACCACAATGTGATGGCTCACCATAAAAGTCGCGCACCGCGCATTGATGGCATTCTCGACAAATGGAGCGACCACAAAGATATTCCCAATGTCGATGGTGTAGCGGATTTACGCAATAATATTTTTTACAATCACGCAACCTTTCCGCCCTATGGCGCAGAAGGCAGAAGCGTGCAGTTTATCAATAACTATTACAAACCTGGTCCGGCCACCACAGCGGACAATGTGAAAAACTTTATCTTCCTCGCCAGTGGCCGCCGTCCTTTGTATGACGAGGATCGCCTGTACACCCTGAGTGATTACAGCGCGATGGCTGCGGCCGGTACACTCGATCCAAAATTCCTGGTTAATGGTTCGCCCGCTAAACCGGTGGGTCGGGTTTTTGTAAATGGTAATTACCTGGAAGGTAACGCAGAGGTCACCGCTAACAATGTACTGGGTGTGCGTTACGACGATGAAAGTTTGAAAGACAATATCATTCAGGCGGAAGCATTTTCTGTTGTGCAAGGTGAGGTCACCACGCAATCCGCAGCGGAGGTATTTGATTGGGTACTGGCGGGTGCCGGCGCAAGTTTGAAACGCGATGACGTTGACGAGCGCGTCTTGTACACGGTGCGTCATGGCATTGCCAGTGTAGGTAATGGCATCATCAATCGGCCTGAGGATGTCGGTGGATATCCGGTGTTGAACAGCAGCGCGCCACCCATGGATTCCGACAACGATGGTATGCCGGATGCGTGGGAAACAGCCAACGGCCTTGATCCACAGGATGCAAACGATGCGTGGGAAATTTTTCAGGATTTGCAACAGCAATATCCTGAAGCGAAGGGTTGGTACACCAATGCAGAAATTTATTGGTACAGTCTGGTCAAACACGTACCGGGTGCGGGTTTTTCCAATGATCCCGATGAATATGATTGGTCTACTTCCAGCAGTTCGTCTTATCAACATTCTTCATTCAGTTCACCGGCTAGCAGTGCCAGTTCATCGGTAAGCACCAGTGCGTCGTCATCCAGTGCATCGGTGGTGGGTTGTCCGGATACTGGCGAATATTTTTGCGATGACTTTTCCGGTGGCTTGACCAATAGCTGGACGCAAATAGCGCAGGCTGGAAATCCCATTGGGGCCAATGGTGGTTTTGCCATTACCAACGACGGCGACGCCGCGTATTTGAGTTATACCTCGGGCAGCACGGGTGGCGTTTTATTGTTGAGCGACCCGGCAGCTTTGGGTGATGTGGAGGGCGATGATTACTATGTGGAAGCACGCTTGCGCATTACCAAGATTGGCGGCAACAAACAATTGTATTTGCTCGCCCGTTATCAGGACGAAAATAACTGGTACGGTGCCGGATTGAATGTACAAAGTTCGCCGTCGGGCAGTCGCGTGGCCGTGGATAAAAATGTGGGCGGTGTACGTGGCGAAAATTTCCTGCCGCGTCATAACCTATCACTGTATCCAAATACCTGGTACACGGTTCGCTTTACACTCAAAGGTGATGCGTTAACTGTTTATCTCGATGGCATTCCGGTTATTACGGGTAGCGATAGCAGTTTATCTGGGCGTGGGCAAGTCGGATTATTCACCCACAATTTTTCGTTTGATGTGGATTATATACGCGTCGGCGACGCTGACGATGTGCCGCTACAACCATCCCAACTGACATTTTCACCGGAAGCAACCACCTGGAATGCCGAAGCCAATGATGATCCTTACGAAGTGACGGTGACGGCGATCAATCCCAATGGTGCTGCGGATACGTTTACAGTTGAGTCGGATAATACGGCGGTGGTGAACGTGAGTGTTGTTGAGAATGTAGCCATGCTGACACCGCTGAGTGAAGGCACCGCGACAATCACGTTTACCAGTGGTTCTGATCCGAGCTTGACGCGTACCATTAATGCGATCATCGCACCGGAATTTGTACAGCCCGTGGCGACTTACGATTTGTCCGCCGCATCTGCATTTCCTGCGGCGGCAGAAACCGACACACCGGTGGATACTTTCTTGCGTCTCACGTTTGACTCGCCGCCCGCGTTAGGCACTGGCAGTATTCGGATCTTTAACGGCAACGACGACACACTGGTAGACACCATCAAACTGGAAGGGGAGTCCGACAGCATTGGTGTAGACCCCAGCCGGTTGCGCACGGTAAACACCAACCCGGTGCGTATCGATGGGAATAGCGTCACGATTAACTTGCATAACAATCGCCTCGCCTACAACACGCCTTACTATGTAGCCATTACCGCCGGCGTATTTACCGGTGCAACACTCGCGGGTGAAACCTTTGAAGGCATCGGGAAAACCACCGGCTGGCAATTTACAACACGTGCTGCTGCGCCGACCGAAAATGCGGTAGTGGTTGATGATGACGGTCCAGCCGACTTCCGCACCCTGCAAGGTGCATTGAATTATGTGATGGACAACATTGGCAAAGATGATCCGGCTAGCATCACGCTAAAGAATGGTGTGTATGAAGAACTGCTGTTCCTGCGCGATAAAAATCAACTCACCATTCAAGGCGAAAGTCGTGAAGGTGTCGTCATTCAATATCGTAACAACGACAAGTTGAATCCCGGCGCGGGTGGCAGTGGTATAGCGGGCGGTGCAAACGGTGGACGTAGTGTCTTCCTGATTGAAGCCGTTGACTTGCTCACGTTGGAAGACCTCACCATCAAAAACACCACCTTGATCGGCGAAGGCGGACAAGCGGAGACGATGTATTTCAACAGTGGTGGTCGCCTGGTTGCAAAACATATTAACCTGATCAGCGAACAGGACACGCTGTTAGTAAAAGGCTACAACTGGTTTTATCAATCGCTGATTGCCGGCAACGTGGATTTTATCTGGGGCGGCAACAATGTCTCGCTGTTTGAAGAATCGGAAATCCGTTCGCTCGGTGATTCGCGCGGTAACGGTGGCGGTGGTTATATTTTGCAGGCGCGCACTGCTAACATCACCGACAAAGGTTTTGTATTCCTTAACAGCCGGCTCACACGCGGCCCCGGCCCACTCGGACACACAATTCCCGACGGAGAAGCCTGGCTTGCGCGCAGTGGTGGCAGCAGCAGTTATTACGACAACATTGCATTTATCAACACGCGCATTGACAGCCACATCCAGTCAGCCGGCTGGAACGGCTCCAAAACCCCCAACCCGGCCATTGCCTCGGCAACTGCCGGTTGGCGGCAATACAACATCATGAATCTCAATGGTGAACCCGTAGATATCTCCGCCTGGACCCTGGGCTACACCCTGACGGAAACGGAGTACCTGAACGAGTTCGCCGACCGGGAGAAAATTTTCTCGGCGTATAACGGTGGGGAAGGGTGGAACCCACAGCCGTAGCCGTATAACAGTGTTAAACTCAGCCCCTCCCAGAATACTGTGAGGGGCTTTTTTTCACGCGATGAAAGGAGTATTTATGAAACTCAACGATATCCGAGTGTTTATTCCCAGCAAGGATTTTGAAATATCCCAATCCTTTTATCAGGCGTTGGGGTTTACGCTATCGAAGGCGTCTGATGATTTATCTATCCTGGAAAAGGACGGTGTTACATTCTTTCTTCAACGATATTACAACAAGGAGTTTGCAGAGAATCTGATGCTGCAACTCGTGGTGGAAGATATTGAAGCAGTCTATAAAGCCGTGTCCGGGATTCAGGTTGGCAGCTACGATGTTAAATACAGTCCCATAAAGCAGGAAAGCTGGGGCAAGGTGATTTATTTGTGGGGGCCGTCGGGAGAGCTTTGGCATATTACCGAGTTAAAACCCTGAAAAATGAAAGCTCAACATCTATTTCCCCAATGTTTAAAGGAATTCCTATGAGTAAATTGATCTTACGCTACACGCTGATCGCCATCTTCTTTATCCCCTTCGGCGCGTTTGCGCGCGAGATTGCCATAACCTTTGATGATGCGCCGACACCAGACTCCGCGTTGATGACGGGTAGGGAGCGAACCACGAAGTTAATTGCGGCGCTACAAAAAGCCAATGTTCGCGATGCACTGTTTTATGTAAAAGCTGATTATATCAATCCAGAAACTGCGGCGCGCCTTGAGCAATATACCCAAGCCGGGTTTCATTTGGCCAATCACAGCTTTAGCCACACGTCAGCCAATGAACTGGGCGCTGATGCTTATGCGGTGGATGCATACAAGGCGCATCTGCAATTAAAATCCTTTGACAATGTTGTGATGTATCACCGCTTTCCTTACCTGCACTACGGCAAGGAGTTAGCGTCTATTAATAAACTGCAACAGTTATTGGCTGAGCTGGGTTACCAGGACGGCTATGTCACTATCGATAACTTTGATTGGTATATCAACGCCTTGCTCGTCAAAGCGGCGGAAGAGGGTAAATCAATAGACTATGAGCGGGCGCGTGATTTTTACGTGAATACACTCTATGACAATATAGAATTTTATGATGCGCTTGCCAGAAAATCCCTGGGCCGCTCGCCCCGGCATGTATTGTTGTTGCATGAAAACGACGCGGCCGCTTTATTTGTCGCTGATCTGGTAGGGCACCTGCGTACTAAAGGTTGGAAAATTATTTCATCGCAGCGAGCTTATCAGGACAAGATCGCGAAAAGTTTTCCCCAAACGGCTTTCCATAAACAGGGCAGGATTGCGGCTATCGCCCACACCAAAGGTATACCCGAAGCTGAGTTGCGTCATGTATCAGAAAATGTTGATTATTTAGATAACGCATTCTCAGCCGCAAAAATTATCGGTGATTAATCAATCCGAACAATTCGCTCTCCCACCGCAAGCACCGCGCGCGTTTTTGGATCTGTCGTCAGGCTTCGGAAATGGCTGGCGGTGTGGGTGGGTAAAGTTTCCCAGCTTATACCGCCGTTTGTTG
This sequence comes from uncultured Cellvibrio sp., assembly GCA_946481735.1. The sequence goes on along the minus strand of CAMLOU010000004.1, from coordinate 49,818 downwards.
AGCGGATAACCTTACCGTCGCGCCCGGTGAGCAGCAGATTTTTTGTATCAGGTTCCACGAGGGCATCGCGCAGCTCCTGGGTTGTTCCACTATCCATCGCTTGCCAGCTATCGCCCGCGTTGGATGAACGCAGCAAGGTGCCGTCGCCCCCAAAAACCAGTAGGGCTTTGGTGTTCGGGTCCATTGTCATTCGCCGCAGATCGGAATTTGTTGACAGAGCGATTGGTTGCCAACTTTGTCCATCGTCTCGTGAGCGTAATAAGGTGCCGCCCGCGCCGAGTAAAAATAATTGTTGATGGTGTTGGTCTGCATAGCTGCCAAACAAATCAGCGCTGGTGTTGGTATCAATCGCTTGCCAGGTCTGGCCACCATCAAGGCTACGTGCTGCTACACCAGCTTGGCCGGTTATGAGAACGACACTCTCCTGTGTTCGCGTTAATACACTGCCGTGCCAGAATTTGCGTTGTGTGGTAATCGGTGATGCAACCCAGGTTTTGCCCTGATCGGTTGACAGGTAATGTCGTCCATCGGCTTCGACCGCAATAAGCTGATGATGTGTTGAATCCATTAACAAATCGGTAAAGGCTTCTGCTTGGTTAAAGGGTGTGTAATGCACCTCGGTCCAGCTCACGCCATCATCCGTTGAGCGCACAATGGTACCGGTTGGCCCGGCGGCGATGAGCGCATTGGATTGCGGCACTTCAATCAATGCCCGATAGGTTGGTGGCGTCATGGGGTCGGTATAGGGGATGTTCACGAGTTGCCAATTTTTTCCTTGATCAGTGGACCTCAGCATATAACCCAACTCGCCCGCCACTAACCAGGTGCCCTGGGAAGTGACCAGAGCGTTGCGCCAATAAATATCCAGTTGCATGCGATGATTCCGCCAGTTATCGCCCCGATCATTGCTGGTTGCGAGCAAGCCACCTCGGCCGAAAGCGATATAGGATTTTTCATCACCCAGCACAAGCACATCTTCAAACGGCGTTTGCGTATGCTGGGTTTGCGACTCCCAGGTTAAACCCGTATCGCGCGATACCAGATGCGTACCGTAATGGCCAAATGCGCGCAATACGTTTTTCTGTTTGTCGATTACCACATTGCCGAGGTAATTAGCCGCGCCGTGAAAGGGCGCATCGATTAATTGCCAGGTTTCTGCATTATCCGCCGTGCGCAAAATTTTACCGTTGTGGCTCGCCAGCAAAAAAACATTCGCAGTACTGTCAAATACGCCGTCATTAAAAAATGCCTGGCCATCGGTTTCAATCAATTGCCAGTTGCTACCCTCATCGCGCGACACCAGCAAGTTTCCATAAGCGCTGGTCGCAACCAACACATCATTGAACGCATAAAACCCGCTCAACGGCGTATCCAGATCCAGTTGCATGACCTGCCAATTCACGCCGCCATCATCCGAAAAACCAAACAAACCGCGCGAACCACCGATAAATAAACGCTGACTTTTGGGCGAAACAAAAATCGCCTCAATATCCAGCACCGCCAAACCTTTACCGAGCGCAACTTTTTGCCACCGTTGGCCATCATCGTCAGAGCGCAATAACGTACCGCCAGTGCCCACCGCAAACCACCGCTTATGCGCGCTGCTGTAAATCAACGCCTTCAGATTCGCCGCCGTATCCGCAAGAACTTTATTCCACGCTTTACCCTGATCAACAGAACGCAACACCGTACCCTGTTCGCCCACCGCAACCAACGCATCGCCACCGCTAACCAAGTCATTCAACTGCGCCGTCGTTGGCGTCCCCACAAACTCCCACGTCCTTGTATCGGTTGAACGCTGAATAACACCATCACTACCCCACACCAAAATCGCCTGCGAATTCGGCTCAACCATCGCGCCGGTGTAATTGGGATTGATGACCTCGGGTTGATAATGAACCACTTTTTCCGGCGATGCAGATTTCTCTGAACAACCGAATAATATGAAAACCAATAGAAAGGACACGCGTAATATAACGCTGGACAGGCATTGCATGATCAGGTTACTCCCTCGATATTGTGCACAAGATTTAGTTTTTATTTTTTTGTTGATTATTTTTATTGTCGATCTCGCCGGAACAGGGTAGAGGTGTTTGAGACCATCGTCGGCAGGATGCCGACGTTGAGCCCCCAGGGAGGGGTTTACGGCGTGTCTCAAATGCCTCTGCCCTGTTCCTTACAACATAATTATTATCAGTCGATAAAACCCACCATAAGCACAACCCCTTCCCAACACAACCCCCACACACTAATCCTGCGACGCAAACCAATCTATTCCCCCGCACGCCTCCACAAACCACGCCAACGCCTTACCGTCATTATCCTTCCGCCACGCCATATACAACGGCATATTCGGCCGCGGCACACTACATGGCAGCGCCACCAACTCACCGCGCGCCAGCAAATCCCCGATCAAATGCCGTGCCAGGAAACCCACGCCCACACCCAAACGCTGCGCATCAATCTTGGCCGCCATATTCGCCACCCGCACCGTCTGGCGGCTGTCCAGCAAACCGCTGGAGCGCAGGGGCGAGGTCAACGACGAATCTGCCGCAACAATCGTCGTAAACGCCCGAATCGCCGCCGCATCCACCGGGCCTTTATGCAAGGTCAGCGGATGATCCGACGCCACCGCAAACACAAACTCCACCTCACCCATCAGGCGGTACTCGAAAGTCCCCTTGGGAAATTCACCGCCCACACCCAAGGTCAGGTCGCAGCGGTCGCTGACCAACGCATCCCAGCTGCCCCCAAGCACCTCCTCGCTGATATCGATGGCCACCTGCTTGTCCAATTGATGAAACGCGGGAATCAGCTTCAGCAACGGTTCGTTGGGCAGGATCGTGTCCTTGGCGATGCGCAGCCGCGTCTCCCAGCCCGACTCCAGTTGCTTGACCGCATCCTCCAGGCGGCTGGTGGCCTGTAAGAGTGTGCGGCCTTCTTCCAGCAGCAAACGGCCCGCTGCCGTGAGTTGTGCCCGCTGTTTTGAACGATCAAATAGATTGACGCCAAGTTCGGATTCCAGCTTTTGGACTGTATAGGACAGCGCGGAGGGCACTTTGAAGAGCATCTCCGCCGCCGCACCGAAGCTGCCTTTGCGGTCAATAGCATCCAGCACGCGCAGGGCATCCAGGGTAATTGCATGGTGCATGATGGGCTCCGATTCATTTGTTCAAATTTTTTGAAGTCTACGCTCAAAATGTTCCGCTTTTAAGCGGTGCGGTGCAAGCATAAAGTGGCAACCACTGAGGCGACGACAGGTTTACGCCGCAGGGAAGACGAAGACCTTCTTCGTCGACACAACCCTAAACTTTTATGTGGAGCACGCATCATGAGCGCAATCAAAAACATCATTAACCCCGGTCAACAATGGTCATCCCTGGTGCTGCGCGTGCCCCTCGGCATCATCTTCGCCGCCCACGGCGCGCAGAAATTGTTTGGCTGGTTTGGCGGCTACGGCCTCGAAGGCACCGGACAATGGATGGCGTCTATCGGCCTGCAACCGGGCTACCTGATGGCGCTGGGCGCGGGTTCGGCAGAATTTTTCGGCGGCTTATTCCTGTTGTTTGGTCTGCTGACACGCCCGGCAGCGCTGGTACTGGCGTTCACCATGGTGGTCGCAATCTTCGCGGTGCACATCGGCAACGGCCTGTTTATGAGTAACAACGGTTACGAGTTCGGCCTGGCTTTGTTGGCCGGCGCCATGTCGCTGGTACTGTCCGGTGGTGGTCGCTTGAGCCTCGACGCCCTGCTCGCCAGGCAAGTGAAGTAACACGTAGTACGAAAGACGCCGGGAGCGAACCAGGTCGCTCTCGTTCAAAAGCGAAAAGCAACGGAGGTCACACCATGATTAATATCAGACGCAACAAAGAACGCGGTGCAGCGCAGTTTGACTGGTTGAAGAGTCGCCACACTTTTTCGTTCGGAAACTATTACGACCCCAAACACATGGGCTATTCAGCACTGCGCGTGATCAACGACGACGAAGTGATCCCCGGCGCCGGCTTCCCCACCCACGGCCACCGCGATATGGAAATTATCAGCTACGTGCTGGAAGGCGAAATTGCCCACCGCGACAGTGAAGGCAACATTGCAACACTACCGGCGGGAGAATTTCAGTTGATGTCGGCGGGCAGTGGCATTACGCACAGTGAGTTCAACGCGTCCAAGAAAAATCCACTGAAGTTTTTGCAAATCTGGATTCAACCGAACGTGTATGGGCAGGAGCCCGGTTACCAGCAAAAAGATTTTGGTCGTAAAGATGGCTTGACGTTAGTGATCAGCCCTACCGGTGAAAACGGCAGCCTGACCATCAAGCAGGATGCATCGCTCTACCAATTGTTGCTCCAACCAAAAGGCAGTGCGAGTTTGGAAAACCCCTACAAGCGTAAACATTATGTACATGTGATTGATGGCGAGTTAACGGTGGAAGGCGAAGTACTGAAACCCGGTGACGGCGCACAACTGGATGGCGTGGATGTGTTGCAGTTGGTGGCCGGTGAACAGAAGGTCAGGGCGTTGGTGTTTGATTTGCCGAAGTAGGTGAGTTGGAAAGCAGCTGGTTTTATAAGTTATGCCCGTTGGTCGAGTACTAGTGGGCATTTTTTATTGTGCGGGAACAAGAGTAAAAAAGTTCGCAAGCGGACAGGAAATAAAATATACCTTGGTGCTATCCGTCTTAACATTTTTAACTCATATCACCTTCTTCATATACAAGAATTCAGTTTCTGATTATCCGCTGTGGTATAACGCATCGCTGCTATTAATAATATTCATTGGGATATTCTGTGGAGCAAGACCAGAAAAACGCAGGGTTGATTAAAGGCTTTCACTTTCATTTCGATTAGCCAGTTAGTCGCTAGCCTGTAATATGTCAGTCGGATTACGCCTTTGGCTAATCCGACCTACATTAAATAATCAAGTTTAACTGCTTACCAACCTTCCGGCGGCGATGCGCAGGCGGCGGGAGAGTGACACGGCAATTGCGCGAATCACTTTGGCGGCGACTTTGGGGTTTTCCTGCATCATTTTTTCGAGTGAATCTTTGGATAGCAACAGCAACACACATTCACTGGCGGTGGCGCACATGGCGGAGCGGCGTTCGCCGTCGAGCACCGCCATTTCCCCAAAACTCTGACCCTTGGGCAATGTGGCGATCTGGATATTTTTTTCTTCGGCATTGGCTTTATAGACGGCAACACTGCCGCTGTTGATGATGCCCATAAACGTGCCTGCGTCGCCTTCCTTGAAGATAATCTTGCCTTTGGGAATTTTGTTGAGGCTGAAATAACCAGCAGCAGACAGTAGCTCCGCTGCTGCCAGGTTATTGAACAGATTGCAGTCCGCCATCATGTCGCGGATTTCTTTGATCAGTGAAGACTTATCGGGCATGGTTCGCTAACCTGCAGCAGTTACCGCTTTTTGTTTACGAATCCATTCATCCACTTGATGTTCCAATACAGTCAGCGGCAGGGCGCCGCCGCCCAATACAAAATCGTGAAACGCACGCAAATCAAATCTTTCACCTAATTCGCGTTTTGCTTTATCTCTCAACTCAACAAACTTATTCATGCCAATTTTGTAAGTTGTCGCTTGGCCGGGCATGACAATATAGCGCTCAATTTCCCGCGTGGCATCAGCGCGATTCATTGGGCTATTCGCTACAAAATAATCAATGGCTTGTTCCCGCGTCCATTTTTTACTGTGGATGCCAGTGTCTACCACCAACCGCACCGCGCGCCAGAGTTCCATCGCCAGCCTACCAAAATCGGAGTAGGGGTCGGCGTAAAAGCCCATGGCTTTAGGCACCAGCTCGGCATAAAGTCCCCAACCTTCGATATAGGCGGTGTAACCACCGTGGCGACGGAATGAAGGTAAGTCTTTCATCTCTTGTGAAATCGCGATTTGCATATGGTGGCCCGGCAGTGCTTCATGATACGCCAGCGCTTCCATTTGGTAACGCGGCACGCCGCTCATATCGTACAAATTTACGTAATAGGTACCGGGGCGGGAACCGTCATCAGCGGGGCCATTATAAAATGCTTTACCGGCGGACTTCTCGCGAAAGGGCTCAACGGCTTTAACGACCAGATCAGCCTTCGGCAAATGGCCAAATAACTCCGGCAGGCGCTTGCGCATCGCATCAATGATGGCGCGAGTGTCTTGCAGGTATTGTTCACGCCCGGCATCACTGTCAGGATAATAAAATTGTGGATCGTCTCGCATGAAGGTGAAAAAAGCCTGCAGGTCACCCTCGAATTTTACGGTCTTCATGACCTGCTCCATTTCCTTGCGAATCCGCGCCACCTCGGCCAAGCCGATCTTGTGAATGTCGTCGGCGCTGAGCGTGGTTGTGGTCATCCGCTCCAGCGCATGATTGTAAAACGCTTCACCCTGCGGCAATTTCCATACGCCGTCACGGTTGTCTGCGCGGGCCTGCAAGCCCTCGACCGCTTTGATTAAACGTTGATACGCCGGCTTTACGGTATGCTGCAATTCTTTTGTTGCTGCACTGAGTAACGCGGTTTGCTGTTTATCTTCCAGCTTCAACGCCTCCACTTTTTTGGTGAAGTCTTCCAATAAAGGGCTGATCTTGTCACTGTCATCAAAAGGTTGGCCTTTGATGATATTGCGGCTGTCGTCGAGCACGTAGGGATAAACAAACGCTGGAGCAAGAATACCTTTGTCTGCGCGACGTTGCAGGTTATTGATCAGCTGATCAATCAGCTTTCCTACACCAGCCAATCGTGCCACATAAGCATCGGCATCTTCTATAGATGTGACATTGTGCGAGTTAATAAGAAAGGCAGGAATGCCGGCATGGAGTCCGAACATTTGATTGACGGGATAATTATGATCGCGCCATTGATAACCGGCGATGCTTTTTTCCAGTTCAAATTTTTGCAGTTCGTAACTGAGCTGGTTATCAGGATTGAGTGAATTCTTATCCAGCTTTTTCAAACGTGCCAGTTGATCTTTATTCAGTTGGTGATAAAGCTCGCTTCGCTTCGGACTGATATCGTCCCATTTATCGTAATTGGTTTTGCGCCCCAGATCGGTTTGCCACATAGGACTGAGCGACACTGACTCTTCAAAAAACAATTCAAAAAGTGCCCGCGCTTTTGCGTCGGCATCTGTATCGGCAGCGAAGGTGCCGGTGGTGACGAATAATAGAAAAAGAGCGATAAAAAATTTTGCGCGTATCATAACGTCCTCGTCGTGAATATTTATCTATAAGTTCAGAATTATTGACTACCTAATGGCACGGAGTTTGTTCTCAGGGGGTTTATGTTTCGAAACCCTCAAGTCAGGGACGACTTGAGGGAGCTACAGGGATGTATTCATGCGTTTTCGAAACATAAACCCCCTGAGGACAAACGTACTCCGTTATTGCTACGGAGCCTCCCCAAAACTAATCCTTCGGAATAACAGGCAATAACTCTCCATCCAATTCATAACCATTATCCCGCGCAATCTTTTCCAAATTGGCAATGCGCGCATCCAGATCCGGATGTGTAGACATCCATTCCGGCAACACCAAGTCATCATGCTCTTCTTTAAGTTTACGAAATAACTCATCAGCACCCGCCACATGACCATAATGATTATGCAGTGCCTGTAAAGCCCAGCGATCGGCTTCGTTTTCCTGCTGGCGGGAATAATTTAACAGGGCGAGGTTGCCGCCGACACCGGCGAGCTGGGCGAGGTCGGTTTGGCCGAAGATCATGGCGCTGAGCAAGCTCATACTTAAGCCCCGCGCGACGGCTTGCACCGGGTGGCGGTGTTGGATGTGGGCAATTTCATGGGCGATGACAAAGGCGAGGCCTTGTTCGCTATCGACGGCATCCACCAGGCCTTCGAAGATCATCATGTTGCCACCGAGGGTGGCGAAAGCGTTGATGGTGTTGTCTTCGCTGTAGCGAACCTGCAAGGTGAGTTCAGGTGATAAGCCACCGGCGTGTGCGAGTTGATCGGCGAGTTGTTGCAAATAGCCTTGTTGTTCGCTGGATTGCTCCTCGAGCGCCCAGGAGTTTGTCAGCGCTTGTTCCCAGGAAAACGGCGTCCACTTGGCGGTCCAGGCGACGAGTTGCAACAGCAGCCAGCACAAGAGCGCGAGTCCGGCAAAAAAGCCGATCACCAATAAAATAAAATCCCGCGCCCAGCCATGCTCGACAACGTTGATGCCTTCTGGCGGTTGGCGATTTTCGTAGCGCATGTGCTGGGCCTTCGCGGGAAAATTTATGAGCGTGGAATAATGGCCGTACCGTAAGCGAGTACTTCCAGGCAGCTGACGCTGTTGGGATTGCGTCCGCCGATGGACATGGTTTCCAGTTTGACATTAAAGATTTGCGTTGCGCCGAGCGCTTTGGCTTCTTCGCGCATGCGCAGAATGGCTTCGCGGCGCGCGCGGTCCAGCAGGGATTCATAAGTGTTCAAGCGCCCACCAATCAACATGCGCAAGCCGGCAATAAAGCGTTTGAAATAATCGGAAGAGATCACCACGGAGCCGCTCACCAGTTGCGTTACCGGTGCTGGCAAGACCGGTGGAGGTAAACGTTCAGCGAAGACCATCACCTGATCGGGCGAAGTCTCCCGGGCGATGATACTGGCGTAGTGTTTTTTCTCCAGATAACGCCCGGAAAAAAATCCCACGGTGAGTAACACCAACGCAATCACCAAAGGCCCAATAAATTGGGCAAGAAAGATTTCCATGGTATTTACTCCAGTTCAACGGCGCTGCCATAGACAAATAATTCTGCGGCACCGACCGCAACGGAACTGGTGGAGAAGCGGATATTCAGAATGGCGTTGGCACCCATGGCTTTTGCCTGGGCCACCATACGCGCGATGGCTTCCTCGCGCGAATCGTTGAGCAGCTCGGTATAGCCTTTCAGCTCACCGCCGAAGACATTTTTGAACGAGGCGGCGATATCACGCCCCACATGTTTTGCGCGCACAGTACTACCCTGCACCAGACCATAATGCGCAACCACCCGACGACCGGGCACAATTTCCAGATTACTCAGCAACATGAAGGCTTCCTTTTTCAACAGGCAGATTAGGGGAGGGGTTAATCTAGCACAGTTGTCGCCCTGTGCAACGCTTCAGCGCTTGCGGCGATAAAGTGTCATGGCGATGGGCCCACAAACCAGTGTCAGCAGTGCCGGTGCGATCAGGGAGAGGCCGATAAGTTGCACACTGGCATTGCCATCCATCAAACCGCGAATGGCGCTCACCAGATGCGTCACAGGATTCACCGAGACAAAGGCTTGTAACCAGCCGGGCATGGTAGTGGGGTCAACATAGATATTGGAGCCGAAGGTCAAGGGCATCAGGATCAGCCAGCCGATAGTCATCACCGCACCGGGTGTGCGCAACAACAAACCGATAGTGGTAAAAATCCAGCCAAGCCCCAGCCCGAACACGTTTAACAGCAGCAGCGATAACAACACACCGACCACACCGGCCTCGGGTCGATAACCCATAAGTAAGCCGATAATCACGACGATGATGGACGCAGCGGTGTAACGTAACACATCGCCGAGCATCGCACCGACGATCGGCGAGGGTGACCAGATGGGCATGGATTTAAAACGGTCGTAGATCCCTTTGGAAATATCGGTATTCAGGGTGACACCGGTGTAAAGGGACGTGAAGGTAACCGTCTGCGCCAGGATGCCGGGCAATAGAAATTGCAAATAGTCACTGGTGGAACCCGCCAGCGCGCCGCCAAATAAATAGGTGAACATCACCGTAAACATAATCGGCGTGATCACCACATCAAACAATTGCTCCGGCAGGTGTTTTATTTTTAACAGTGCCCGCCAACCAAACGCCACCACATTGGCGATTGCACTGGCTTGCGGCGGGCGGGTGTGAGCACGAATCACCTTGTGCAAAGCGGCGTTGATATCCTGTGATGTGTTATTCATGAACCCGCTCCCTCTGTCGTCGGTTCGGCTGCAAGAGGAGCCTGACCGGTCAAGGCAAAAAACACTTCATCGAGACTGGGTTGACCGAGCGAATAATCACTTAACGCGATGCCGGCTCGCGCTACTTCTGCTAACGCCAGCGTGGCTTTTTGCGCGTCGGAAATCTGCACCGACAGCGCGCAAGGATCTTTCTCAATCAACACCGGCACCGCCAATTGTTCCACCAGAATTCGTTGTGCCGCTTCACGCTCCTGTGCATGGCTAACGCGCAGATGCAGTACCCCGGAGCCGACGGATTTTTTCAACTCACCGCTGGTGCCTTCCGCAATCACCTTGCCGTGATCAATCACTGCAATGCGATCTGCCAGTTGATCGGCTTCCTCCAGATACTGTGTCGTCAACAACACTGTGGTGCCCTCAGCCACTAAGGCTCGCACGATATCCCATACCTGATTGCGCGAGCGCGGGTCCAGTCCGGTCGTCGGTTCATCCAGAAAAATCAGATCCGGCGTCACCACCAGCGACGCCGCAATATCCAACCGCCGCCGCATACCACCGGAATACTGCTTGATCTGCCGATCCGCCGCCTCCGCCAGATCAAACGCCTGCAACAACTCCTGCGCCCGTTCCTTCGCCGCACGCCCGCGAAAGCCCAGCAGCCGCGCCAGCAACACCAGATTCTCCCGCCCGGTCAAATCCTCATCCACCGAGGCGAACTGCCCGGTCAAACTGATCCGCGAACGCACCGCATGCGCCTCACGCACCAGATCATGCTCCAACACCCGCGCCTGCCCGCCATCCAACGGCAACAAGGTCGCCAACATCCGCACCGTCGTCGTCTTCCCCGCCCCATTCGGCCCCAGCACGCCGTACACGCTGCCCTTACGCACGCGCAGATCAATACCATTCACTGCATGCGTCGCACCGAAATGTTTGATTAACCCGGAAGCTTCAATCGCCAGATTGTCAGTCATTGTTTTATCCATAACTTTTGGTTGTCATACCACCAATCTTGCTGCCTTGGTCTGGTAATACCGGTTGGGACCATCAGCAGCAGGGATGCTGATGATGAGCCTACAAGGATGTATTCACGGCGTGTCCCAACCGGCATTACCAGATCAGGGCCCGCACGAATTTACGCAACGCGATAATCAAAAAGTCTTTAACAAAAAATTACCCGGCAACAACATTCACCCGCAAGCACTCGCCCAACCCCTCAAGATTTGCCACCAGCAGATCCCCCGGCACTACCGGCCCAACCCCTGCCGGCGTACCCGTAAAAATCAAATCCCCCGCCCGCAAATGCACAAACCGCGACACCTCCGCAATCAGCTCCGCCACCGGCCAGACCATCTCCCGCCAATCGCCTTTTTGTACCAGGCTCCCGTTACGGGTCAACGACAACTGCCCCATCTTCTGCAACTCATCATAACCACCGAGCTGCAACGCCGAGCAAGGCGCAGAACCGTCAAAACCCTTCGCCAATTCCCAGGGGCGACCCTGTTGCTTTGCCTGTTGCTGCACATCGCGGCAGGTCATATCCAGCCCCACACCAAAACCGGCAATCAACCTCGGCGCGTCCTCAACCGACACCTGATAACCTGACTGGCCCAGTGCAATCACCAACTCCACTTCGTGGTGCACATTCTGCGAAAACCAGGGGTAAATAAAATCTGTGTCAGATTCTGTCAGGGCACTTTGCGGCTTGAAAAAAAAGAACGGTGGTTCGCGTTGCGGATCGTGACCCATCTCCCGCGCATGTTCGGCATAGTTGCGCCCGATGCAGATAATTTTATTTACCGCAAAGCGGGTATGGGGTTGGCCGATAACCGGCAATGAACACTGGGAGTCGCTGAGCATAATGAAATCCCTATGCAGTACAGAAATAAAAAAAGACCCTGGAGCGGGGCTCGATCCAGGGTCAAAAAAGCGGATAACTTACTTGGCGGTTAAGGTACCGGTATCCACCAGATAATTGGTCAGGTTGCGCGTCCAGCGTTCCATCAACAGTCTGAAATGACGCGCGTTGGTGACACGGTCAGTGCGCTCCAGGCGATTGCCAATATTGGCTGACGTTTCGCGGTGATCAATAAACTGCGCGATCACTTTATTGTTGCTTGCTTGAATCAAAGTTAAATCAAAGGTGGCGTTACCCACTTCATACACATACTTTTTCGTGCGCCCGGGCATACTCAAATCCGGTGCGTAGATATTTAACTCGCGCAACAGCGGACGATAGATAACATCGGCTTCGGCTGCGCTATCGACCACCGTGACCCGGGTTTGCTCCGTCATGCCTTCGCGCAAGGCTTTCTTCAGCATCTCGCCATACGTGCTGGTGATACGCTCAAGGTCGCGGTCGGTGTAGTCGCCGCGAAAATCCAGCAGCCAATGTTTGTTAAAACTGACTTGCGGATCTTCGATAAATACCTTTGAAAAAGCTTGAATGCCACTGCCGGGCATCATCAACACGTGATCAAAGCTGCCTGCTTTGGTGCCCATTAATTTGGAGTCGGATTTCGGTAGAACCGGATCACTCGCGCAGGCACTCAACAGCAATACTGCCGCGAGGAAAACCGATACGGTTTTGGCCGATAAATAAATGTTTCTCAACAGTGTGAATGACATGATGCCTCCGTCCACTTGGTGGTGTAGCGATAAAGACTGCACATTATGGTTGTGGCTGTAATGGCTTTGATTAATCATCCTTAAACAACAGCCTGCGATACGCACATCGGGACCGGGTGGATCAAGGGTTACCGGTCTGTCGTCATAGACAGCTCGCGCAAGTGAATGTCCTTCAGCTTGACATAATTATTTGCAGAATATGTAAAAAATTGTTTCTCGCTATCCTTCAATGGTCGCACCTGTTTGCACGGTGAGCCCATATAAAGATAGCCGCTTTCGAGGCGTTTGCCGGGTGGCACCAATGTGCCTGCACCGATCACCACATCGTCTTCCACCACCACCCCGTCGAGCAGTGTGGAGCCAATGCCCACCAATACCCGATTGCCAATCGTGCAACCGTGCAGGTTGACCGAGTGGCCAACGGTCACATCATCGCCAATGACCAGCGGATAGCCATCCGGGTTAAACGGCCCGGCGTGGGTGATATGCAGGATAGAGCCGTCTTGAATACTGGTGCGGGCGCCTATACGTATAGAGTGCATGTCACCGCGCACTACCGCGTAAGGCCAGATAGACGAATCATCGCCGATCTCCACCTGGCCGATAACGACCGCCGTGGGATCGACCAGGACGTTTTTGCCCAGTTTGGGGGTATGGCCCTGATGGGTACGAAGCGCCTGATGGGTATTAAGCGAAAGTGACATGGATTTATTCATTGGAGAATCTCACGCGTGGAAGATGGAGGTCGGTGGCACTCACAAGCCGGCGCTACCCCGTAAACAATGCGTGTATCATACGGAATCCCGCACAGTGATTCAGCTGATCGATTGATTGGAGTCTGCGTTATGTCCAACCCGTTATTAGAAACCCACGAATTGCCCCCGTTTTCTGCTATCCAGCCGGAACATGTTGAACCGGCCATCAGCCAGTTGATCGACGCCAATCGCAAACACCTGCAGGCTTTGCTCAGCAGCCTGCAACAACCGACCTGGGATAACCTTGTCGCCCCGCTGGAAGCCCAGGGCGACTTGCTTGAGCAGGCCTGGTCGCCGGTCAGTCATCTCAATGCTGTGTGTAACAACGACGCGCTACGCACCGCTTACAACAACAGCCTGGCGCTGTTGACAGAGTACAGCACCGAAGTCAGTCAAAATACCGAGCTCTACAATGCCTATCAGAAATTGGCGGACAGCGAGGAATACGCGCAGTTGACCCAGGCCCAGAAGCAAGCGGTCGACAATGCCTTGCGCGATTTTCGTCTGGGCGGCGTAGCACTGGATGGTGAACAGAAAAAACGGTTCGGTGCGATCCAAAAACGCCTGTCCGAATTGTCCACGCAATTCTCCAACAATGTCCTGGATGCAACCCAGGCCTGGTTTAAACATTTTACCGATGCAGAAGCGCTCGCCGGCTTGCCGGAATCGGCGCTGGCACAGGCCGCTCAAGCGGCAGCGCAAAAACAATTATCCGGTTATGTCGTGACCCTGGATTTTCCTTCTTATTTGGCGGTAATGATGTATGCCGACAACCGCCAACTGCGCGAAGAAATGTACACCGCTTATGTCACCCGTGCCTCAGCGGATGGCAAAAAAGCGGACGGCAGCAGCGCCGCGCAATGGGACAACAGTGCGCTGATTACCGAGACGCTGGCCTTGCGTCATGAACTGGCGCAATTGCTTGGCTTTGCTAATTACGCCGAGCGCTCACTGGCGAGCAAGATGGCAGAGAGCACACAACAGGTGCTGGAATTTTTAAATGAGCTTGCACAAAAATCGCGGCCGCTGGCCGAGCGCGATATCCAGGCATTGCGCGACTTCGCCGCAACGCAAGGTTGCACGGATTTACAACCCTGGGATATGACCTATTACAGCGAAAAACTGCGTGTGGAAAAGTACGCAATCTCACAGGAAGAATTGCGGCCCTATTTCCCTGCCGAACGCGTTATCAATGGTATGTTTGATGTCGTTAAACGCTTGTATGACATCGATATTGTGCAGGTAGCGGTATTTGATTCCTGGCATCCAGACGTGCGTTTTTATCACATCTTTAAGAACGGCGAAAAAATCGCGAGTTTTTATCTCGACCTGTTTGCGCGCGAACATAAGCGCGGCGGCGCCTGGATGGCGGACTGCCGCGTGCGCCGCAAAACGGATACCGGAACACAATTGCCGGTGGCTTTTTTAACCTGCAATTTTACGCCCCCGGTAGGCGATACGCCCTCGTTGCTGACTCATGATGAAGTAACCACCTTATTTCACGAATTCGGTCATGGCCTGCATCATATGCTCACGCAAATTGATGTGGCCGCCGTAAGTGGTATTAATGGCGTCGCCTGGGATGCGGTGGAGCTGCCCAGCCAGTTCCTGGAAAACTGGTGTTGGGAACCGGAAGCGATTCCACTGATTTCAGGACACTATCAAACCGCCGAGCCATTGCCGCAAGCCTTGCTCGACAAGATGCTCGCGGCGAAAAATTTCCAATCCGGGATGCAGATGGTGCGCCAGCTGGAGTTTTCTCTGTTCGATTTCCGTCTGCACGCCGAATACGATCCCGCCAATCCGCAAGATCCGCAAGCGGTGCTTGATCAGGTGCGCCGAGAAGTCGCTGTAGTACAGGCGCCAGCGTTTAATCGTTTTCAAAACAGCTTCAGCCATATCTTTGCCGGTGGTTACGCCGCTGGTTATTACAGCTATAAATGGGCCGAAGTCTTGTCTGCTGATGCCTTCTCACGCTTTGAAGAAGAGGGCATTTTTAATGCACAAACCGGTGAGAGCTTCCTGCGTGAAATTTTGCAACAGGGCGGCAGCAAGGCGCCAATGGAATTGTTTATCAACTTCCGCGGCCGCGAGCCCAGCATCGAAGCCTTATTGCGTCACAGCGGCTTAGGCGAGGCAGCATAATGGCCTACAGTCAAAAACGTCGTTTTGTCGCCGGCGCGGTGTGCCCGCGCTGCTCGGTAATGGATAAGCTGGTGGTCTACAGTGAGGACGGCAAGGATTATCGCGAATGTGTGAGTTGTGGCTATAAGGATGAGATGCGCTTCCCCGGTAAGGCCAAAGAGCTCCCCACACGCGTGAATACGACGGAGGAAGAAAAACAGGAGCAGGTGCAAGTGGTGAAAATCCTTTCACCAAAATAATATGAGTTTTTATGTAAAAAAACCCGCGCAAATCTCGCGGGTTTTTTCTTGGGTGCATGAATCGTGTCTGCTAATGCAATTTATCCGGCTTCTCGCCAAACTCTACTGCAATCGCCAGATCATCTGTCAGGCAAGGCCAGCGCTCCAGTTCTTCCGACCAGCCGCGGGTTTTGTGTGAGTCAATGTAACGCTGAAAATTTTCCCCGGAAAAACCGTATTCATTCAGTAATAATTCAGCGGAAAATAATACGGCTTGATCCAGCTCGTTAGCGAAGGGTTCACCGATCAGTTCATGCACGATAATGTTAGCCCGCGTCATATCCATAGGTGCGAGCGGAATGCCGCAGTAACCGATAAACCGGTCATTCACTTCTTCCAGCAACCGGTGCGCCAGATACGCTTCATCCAGTAAAGTTTCCAGGTGGCTGTGGCCATTCACAATATCGGGCGGCGATAAAAAATAATCGCAGGCAATATTGAGCAATGGGCTGACACCATCGTAGATGCCAGCTTCTTGTGCAATGCTGGTGATGGCTTCAATAAAGTTGGGCACCTGCTCGATATAGCGCACGACAAAATCCGCTAATAGATCGGCGGCGTGGTCATCGGGTAACTTGATGGCCTCGTGCAGGTATTGGGCGCGTTTCTCAAGCAAGCTCAGAAGTTGCGCGCTTTCCTTGTCATGTTCTCTGGCGTGGGTGATAAAGTCGCGAATTTGACTCACAGGGTTGATACTCATGGTTTTCCGAATCTTGCGATTCTATCGGGATAGGCAGTGACAGCAGTATCGATTCAGTGCGGAAGAAACGCCGTCAAACGCAACATTAAAAGTAAACCATAAGGCTGTAATCGCAAGTGAGTCTTAATACCGTGTTCTTATAAAAATGCGAAAAAGTGCTGTGAAGCATGCAATCCCGGAGGGTTCCCGGCCGGTGACCCAGGCATTCTGCGGAGGCCCACGGTAGCGATACGAGGCGCATGGATTCTCAGGAATGTTATTTCACGTGAAAAACCGGAGAAATTTATCCACAAAAGCCACAAAGCGATTGACTTTTTAATTTCTATATGGAATTACTGTCGCCTCTTTATGCGACAATTCGTCGCATGCAATGATCTGTACTCACGAAGGGTGCTGTAAACACCCCGGGACTTGTTCAGGATCTTGTCGCGCCAGGTAGTGCAGCGTGAAATAATGATTCAACAAGGTTTTTACTGCGTGTAAACTCCGCGTTCGCTCTACTTTCGCTCGGCTTGCCCCGCTTCGTTCCTGAATAGCTTCCCTGAAAAGCGGTAAGCGTAGTCTTCCTGTTAGCAGAGTAGAGAGAAGTTGTGAATCTGGCTTTCGTTGAGGTGGTAAGGGGTATCGCCGCCAGAGGTTCAGCGAAGATATAGCCTGGGGCACTCCCTCGAGGTGTCCTGCAGTAGTTAGAAAATAAGCATAATTAGCTACACGGAGAAGATGGGCGATGTTGAATAGAGCACACGGGCGAAGCCCTTGGCTGCTTGCCCCTGCCTTGCTGGTCAGCAGTTACCAGTCACTGGCAGAAGAGGTAGAGCGGTGGAAATACAATATGACCGAAGGGGTTACCCCTGTCAGTCAGGACATCCACGGTCTCCATATGGAGATGTTCTGGTGGTGTGTCGGTATCGGAGTTGTGGTATTCAGCGTCATGTTCTTCAGCATGATCGTTCACCGCAAGTCCCGCGGCGTCAAGCCCGCACACTTTCATGAGAGTACGGCGTTGGAGATCCTCTGGACGATAATTCCAGTGGGTATCCTGATTCTTATGGCCATGCCGGCCACCAAAAGCCTGATTAATCTCTACGACGCCTCTGAGGCCGATATGGATGTATTGATCACCGGCTATCAATGGCGTTGGAAATACGACTATGTTGAGGAAGATCTGAGCTTCTTCAGCAGCCTCAGCACGCCGCGCGAGCAGATCGAAGGCCTGGCGCCCAAAGGCCCGCATTATCTGCTGGAGGTCGACGAGCCGCTGGTTGTACCCATCAATAAAAAAATCCGCTTCCTGATTACTGCCAACGATGTGATTCACGCCTGGTGGGTGCCCGCATTGGGCGTCAAGAAGGATGCGATCCCCGGTTTTATCAAAGAGTCCTGGGCCGTGATCACGGAGCCGGGTACCTATCGCGGACAGTGCGCCGAGCTTTGTGGTCGCGACCACGGTTTCATGCCCATCGTGGTGGAAGCCAAGACAGAAGAGGACTATCGCGCCTGGCTGCAGGAAAAACAGGCTGCTGCCGCTGCTGTTCGCGAACTGACCTCCAAGACGTTTACCTTCGATGAGCTGTATGCGCGCGGTGAAGAAGTCTACAACCGCTCCTGCGCCGCTTGTCACCAGGTTAACGGTGAAGGTATTCCCGGTACATTCCCCAGCCTGAAGGGTGTGGGTGTTGCGGTAGGTCCCATCGACCAACATATCGATGTGGTTGTGAATGGTGTGAAAGGCACCGCCATGCAGGCGTTTGGTGATCAGTTAAGTGAAGTGGATATCGCCGCCGTTGTGACCTATGAGCGTAATGCCTGGGGCAACAACATGGGCGATATGACCCAGCCAATTGACATCTATAACCATAAACAAGGCAATTAGGAGCTAGGTTATGGCACACGGTCCTGCTAAGGGTATAACTCGCTGGTTATACACCACCAATCACAAAGACATCGGCAGCATGTACCTTTGGTTCAGCTTTGCCATGTTCCTGCTGGGCGGCGTCTTCGCCCTGGTTATCCGCGCGGAATTGTTCCAGCCCGGATTACAAATCGTTGATCCCAACTTCTTCAACCAGATGACCACCATGCACGGTCTGGTGATGGTCTTTGGTGCTGTTATGCCAGCCTTCGTTGGTTTGGCTAACTGGATGGTTCCAATGATGATCGGTGCGCCGGATATGGCACTGCCGCGCATGAACAACTGGAGCTTCTGGATTCTGCCCTTCGCCTTCGCGATGCTGACCTCCACGCTGTTCATGGAAGGGGGTGCGCCCAACTTCGGCTGGACATTCTACGCACCTCTCTCCACAACGTATGCGCCTCCCAGCGTGACGTTCTTTATCTTCGCTATCCACATCATGGGTGCCAGCTCGATCATGGGGGCGATCAACATCATCGCCACCATCCTCAACATGCGCGCACCGGGCATGACCCTGATGAAGATGCCATTGTTCGTGTGGACCTGGTTGATTACGGCTTACCTGCTGATTGCGGTAATGCCGGTATTGGCGGGTGTGGTCACCATGATGTTGATGGATATCCATTTCGGCACCAGCTTCTTCAATGCGGCCGGTGGTGGTGACCCCGTCCTCTTCCAGCATATCTTCTGGTTCTTCGGGCACCCCGAGGTGTACATCATGATCCTGCCGGCGTTTGGTATTGTCAGCGCGATCATCCCGACCTTTGCGCGCAAACCACTGTTTGGTTACGCCTCCATGGTATACGCCACGGCATCCATCGCGTTTCTCAGCTTTATCGTGTGGGCGCACCACATGTTCACTGCGGGTATGCCACTGGCAGGCGAACTCTTCTTCATGTACGCCACCATGCTGATTGCGGTGCCGACCGGTGTGAAGGTATTTAACTGGGTAGCGACCATGTTCAAGGGCTCCATGACCTTTGAAACTCCCATGTTGTTCTCCATTGCCTTCGTCATCCTGTTCACCATCGGCGGTTTCTCCGGCTTGATGCTCGCCATCGCGCCGGCGGACTTCCAATACCATGATACCTACTTCGTCGTGGCGCACTTCCACTATGTCCTGGTGCCTGGCGCCATCTTCTCCATCACGGCGGCAGTGTATTACTGGTTGCCCAAGTGGAGCGGCAAGATGTACAGCGAAGTCATGGGTAAAACCCATTTCTGGCTTGCGTTTATCGGCCTGAACCTGACGTTCTTCCCCATGCACTTCTCCGGTTTGGCCGGCATGCCCCGCCGTATCCCGGACTACCACATGATGTTTGCTGACTGGAACATGATTTCCTCGGTTGGCGCCTTCCTGTTCGGTGGTGCGCAGGTGCTGTTCCTGTACATCGTTATCTCCACCATCGTCGGCGGCAAAAAAGCCACGGACAAAGTGTGGGACGACCCGGAAGGTCTGGAGTGGACTGTGCCGTCACCGGCGCCTTACCACACATTCAGCACACCACCGGAAGTGAAGTAACGGGGGCCGCGATGAAAGGGCTGCTGCCAAATAACCCCATCCATGCGCTCTGTCTGAAGCTGGGCACTTTGGGTATTGGTATGTTTGTCTTTGCCATCTGGGTGATGCCGCCGATTTACGATGTGTTCTGTGAAATCACCGGACTCAACGGTAAAACCGGCGGCCCTTACCAGGCCGTTTCGGCGGAGGTGGACACCAGTCGTACTATCACCGTGCAATTCGTTGCGACCAATAATGAAGGTATGCCGTGGGAGTTTTCGCCCGAGGTACGCACGGTGAAGGTTCATCCGGGCGCCCAAACGCGAATTAATTACCGGGCCAACAATCGTACGGATAGAGACATGATTGGTCAGGCAATTCCCAGCCTGGTGCCTTTTAAAGCCGCCACATATTTTCACAAGACAGAATGTTTCTGTTTTGAGCAGCAGCCGCTAAAGGCGGGCGAAAGCGCGGAATTGCCGATGTACTTTATTGTTGATCAGGATCTTCCCGAACACATTCACACCATTACCTTGTCTTATACGTTGTTTGATGTAACAGATCGCTTTGCCGACGACAAGGTTGCGAAAGTAGCAAACTAGAGAAAGCGACGAAATAACATCGAAAGTAATGAATTAAATTGGACGTTTAACCGCAAAACCATAACGAACGCGGAGAGAAAAAATGGCAACGCATGAAGGAAGTTATTACGTACCCGAACAGAGCAAGCTGCCGATCTGGGCCAGCTTCGGTCTGTTTCTGACAGTATTTGGTGCCGCACACTGGATTAATGGCAACAGCAATGGCCCGATGATTTTCATGGCGGGCGGTCTGGTATTTGCTTTTGTTTTATGGAGTTGGTTTTCTGCTGTTATCGGCGAGAACATGGCGGGCCTTAACAGCCCTCAACTGAAGCGCTCGTATGTATGGGGCATGGGTTGGTTTATCTTCAGTGAGGTGATGTTCTTTGCCGCATTCTTTGGTGCGTTGTTTTATGTTCGCACCATGGCGTTACCCTGGCTGGGTGGCGAAGGCCATGCAGCAGCAACCAATGAGTTTTTGTGGAAAGGTTTTGAAGCGGAATGGCCGTTGATGACCACGCCGGATATGGCAGTGAACGGTGATAAAGCTACGGTACTAGGTCCGCAGCAAAACATGAGCTTTCCTGGCTTGGCCGCCATGTTCAGCTGGTTGCCCTTCTGGAATACGGTGATCCTGCTCAGCTCCAGCGTTACCGTCCATTTTGCACACAGTGCTATTAAAAACGACAAGCGTCAGGCTTTTAACGCCTGGCTTGGTCTTACGGTGTTACTTGGTATTATCTTCCTGGTGTTGCAAGTGTGGGAATATCATCATGCCTACACCGAACTGGGACTGACGCTGGAATCCGGTATCTACGGTACGACCTTCTTCATGTTGACCGGTTTCCACGGCGCTCACGTGACCTTGGGTACATTTATGCTGCTGGTGATGTTGCTGCGCTCTGTGCTCAAAGGTCATTTTAAACCCCACGATAATTTCGGCTTTGAAGCGGCCAGTTGGTATTGGCACTTTGTTGACGTCGTGTGGGTCGGTTTGTTTATCGTGGTTTATATCTTTGGTTAATGATGCGTTTCAGGCAACTGCTTCCGGTAGTTGCCTGACCTGAATAGTTGCCCGGACATTATAAATGTTGCCTGGAAATTTAAATGCGATGGTCCCAGGGCGCCTGGCTATGCAAGATACCGCTGTAAAAACCGTAAAAAATACACAGCATCATCAATACAGCCAGCGTGATACGAATACCCAAGGCATATAATGTTCGTTTTGATTGAGGAACATTGGCATCCTTTAATAGAAATCCTAATGCGCTGCTGAGGCTGATCAGGATACCCACAAACAACACCAGAATAATTATTTTTAACCACATAGCAGTTTCCGTGTAATCAGTAAAAGATGGTGATGTAAGCGAAGGTGAGATTGAGGTACACGTGAACTCTGTCGATAAATCCGCACATCAACTGCGCTTCATTGTGACGTTCAATCGCAATATCACCCTGTTTACGTTAATAACCCTGCCGATATTATGCGGCCTTGGTATATGGCAGTGGCATCGAGCAACGGAAAAACAGGAACTGGAAGCTCGTTACGCCCAGCAACAGGCACAGCCACCGATAACATTGACCACAGCTAATCTCGCAGACTTGCCAGATTATCAGCGCGTTATGGTGCAGGGACATTTTGATAATGACCATACATGGTTGCTTGATAATAAACAACGCCATGGCAGAGTCGGTTTTGAAGTCGTTACGCCTTTTGTCCTGGGTGATGGTCAGCGGCTGTTGGTGAATCGGGGTTGGTTGGCGGCAGGTAAGACGCGCGCAGAATTACCGACGATAGATGCTATTGAAGGGGAAGTGACGCTGTTTGCCGAGCTGGTTTCAGTCGTGGAGCATCCTCTATTGAATGCACAGACCGGACAAACCGACTGGCCAAGGGTCATTATGGCCATCGACATACCGGACATGGAACGGCAATTACAGGAAGCGCTTTTAACGCGTTATGTGCGGTTGGATGAAAGTAGCCCCGGTGCGCTTGTGACCGAATGGCAAGCCGTGAACATGACACCCGAAAAACATATCGGTTATGCATTTCAGTGGTTTGCCATGGCGCTGGCATTGATTATCTGGTTTGTATTTGCCAATACCAATTTGCTGGATTACTGGCGTAGGCGCCGACAAAAAGAACCTGATAAAAATTAAGGCTTTTTATGAGCAATGATGTAGATCGTTTAACCGACCAGCAAAAACAGCAGCGCCGGGGTCGTCTTCAGGCAGCCGCCATTATGTTGATTGTTATCCTGCCGATGATAATTGCCTACAGTGTGTATTACACCGGTGTTGGAATACCGAAGGGCACGGTTAATAAAGGCCAATTAATTGATCCCCCGCAGCAGATTGATGATCTGCCGTTGCAGACACCCGATGGCGAAGCCTGGCGAGTCAGCGAACAGGCTAAGCGATGGCGCTGGATTATTCCCGGCTATGCAAGTTGCAATGAACAATGCCAGAAAAACCTTTACCTGACCCGGCAGGTGCATATTCGCCTCGCGGAAAAATCCGGGCGCGTGGAGCGTCTCTACTTGTTGCTCGACGACCATATTGATGCAGCCACGCTGGAATTTATTCACACCGAACATCCCCATGTGCCTATCGTAAAAGCCCCGGCAGATGCGGTAAAAGAATTACTTGCCCAAACCAATTTACCATCTGATGCGATTGCCGCCGGTCACTACTTTCTGATGGATCAGGAAGGTTTTGTCATGATGTCATATACGCCGCTGGATCAAGGCAAGGACTTGCTCGACGATATCAAGCGCATGCTCAAATATTCATACGAGGAGTAGATCCGGTGTGGCATAACAATCCATTATCCAGTGCTTACCGTTGGGGTTTGATCGCTACCGCTATCGCCTGTGTGGTTGTGGTCCTCGGTGCATTCACACGTTTGTCTGATGCAGGCCTCGGGTGCCCGGATTGGCCGGGTTGTTATGGACATCTGACCTGGCCGAAGAGCGAGGATGCAGTAGCGCGTGCTGAAGCACGCTTTCCGGAGTTTCCGGTAGAGCACGATAAAACCTGGCCAGAGATGGTCCATCGTTACTTTGCCGGCTTTCTCGGCCTGATCATTCTGGGAATTACTATCTCGACCTGGCGTTGGTCGGTGAAGACGCCGCATCAATCCTATCCACGCAAACATGCGTTGGGCTTGTTGTTTCTGGTGATCATCCAGGGCTTGTTTGGCATGTGGACAGTGACCTTGAAGTTATGGCCGCAAGTGGTCACCGCGCATCTTCTGGGTGGTTTCGCAACGCTCAGTTTGTTGTGGTTATTTACTTTGCGCTGCGCTGGTACCCAATGGCAGCTTCCCGGTGACAAACATCGCCAACTATCCGGTTTAAAATGGCTGGCGTTGGTAACGTTACTGGTGATCATTACCCAGATAGCATTGGGTGGTTGGACCAGCTCAAATTACGCCGCTCTGGCATGTACGGATTTGCCCACCTGCCACGGCGAGTGGTGGCCGGCGATGGACTTCGAACATGCGTTTAATTTTGCCCAGAGTATCGGGCCTAACTATCTCGGTGGTTTACTGGAAAACGAAGCGCGCACAGCTATTCATGTGACCCATCGGCTGGGTGCCATAGTCGTGACGGTTCTCGTGCTGTTGTTATCCTGGAAATTAGTGCGCCTGGGCAGTTTTGTTACGCGTCCCATTGCGTGGCTATTAATGTTAGTGTTACTCATACAAATCAGCTTGGGGGTGACCAATATCCTGGGGTCATTACCTTTGGCTGTTGCCGTCGCCCATAATGCCGTGGGCGCGTTGTTATTGCTGGTGATGATTACATTGATGCATCGCTTGTTTACCGCTAAAAGTTGTTAACCGGATTCTGCGCAAGCAGAGGTAGTGAAATGAACAAAATTCCTGAAGGACAAACTGCCACACTGGCATCGGCCAGCTGGCGCGACTACTACGAGTTGTGTAAGCCGCGCGTGGTGATGTTGATGATCCTGACTTCATTGATCGGTATGTTTCTCGCCGTACCGGGCATGGTTCCTCTGGATGTATTGATTATCGGCAATCTTGGCATTGCCTTATGTGCGGGATCAGCAGCAGCCGTCAATCATCTGGTGGATCGTCATATTGATAAAAAAATGGCGCGAACCTTTAATCGTCCCGTAGCCAAGGGACGTGTTGAACCAATGCAGGCGGCGCTCTTCGCGTTGGTGATCGGTGCGCTGGGTATGACGCTGTTGGTGGTATTTATCAACGTGCTGACCGCTGTACTTACGCTCGCGTCTCTGCTGGGTTATGCCGTCATCTACACCTTATTCTTGAAACGCGCGACACCACAAAATATTGTCATTGGCGGCCTTGCCGGTGCTGCGCCACCTTTGCTTGGCTGGACGGCCGTTACCGGTGAAATTCATGGTCATGCGCTGCTACTGGTACTGATTATTTTTGCCTGGACACCGCCGCATTTCTGGGCTCTTGCAGTACACCGCAAAGATGAATATGCAAAAGCCGATATTCCGATGTTGCCGGTCACCCATGGTGAGGCTTACACCAAACTGCACATTTTGTTGTACACCATCATCATGATTATTGTGACGGTATTGCCTTACATCACCGGCATGTTTAACTGGTTATATTTGTTGGGTGCTTTGGTATTAGGTGCCGGATTTTTATATTGGGCACTGGCCATGATCTTTAGCAAAAAGCCTTCGGTAGGTATGGATACCTTTAAATACTCCATTGTTTATCTGATGGCGTTGTTCCTCATTATGTTGCTCGATCACTATTTACTGCCCATGCCGCAACACCTTGAATTTAATCTCTAGCAGGTGAGTTTGTGACTGATACCCCGGAAGACCATTTTGATCGCGCCAGTCGTCAACGCGGTATACGCAATACCGTTATTATTTTATTGCTGATAGTCGCAACGGTTATTGGTCTGATTGTGCACAAGGTGACGAAGCCGCGCATCTTGGATCAAATGGAACTGCGTGCCCAGGATGCCATTGTGTTTGATACGCCACGCCGTTTCAGTGATTTTGAATTAATTGATGATCACGGCCAGCCTTTTACGCGAGAAGATTTGCAAGGCAAATGGTCGCTATTATTTTTTGGTTTCACTCAGTGCCCCGATATTTGTCCATTGACGCTATTGGACCTCAGCCGCCTGATGCCGGCCTTGCCGCAAGAGATGGCCGATAATACCCAAGTTATTCTGGTGAGCTTGGATCCTGCACGTGATACGCCGGAGGTTCTGGCAGAATATGTAGCGGCTTTCAACAAGGACTTTATCGGCGTAACCGGTGAGTTTCTGACACTGCGGCGTTTTGCCAACGAATTAAACGTTGCCTTCGCCAAGGTAACCCAGGGTGAGGATTATACGGTCGACCACAGCGGAAATATTGTGATTATCAATCCCATGGGCGATTACCACGGCTTCTTTAAACCTCCCTTCTCAGTAGAGAAACTGCAACTCACCTTTACCTCGGTTGTGCGGGGCTTTGATCATTAAAGACGTTCGTAAAAAGGCTTCTGATTAACCATATACAACTGGTATTTCCTCTGTGCTTGTTATAGTCTGATGTCGCTCTATTCAACTTGGGAGCAATATCAATAATCAACACAAAAGGGAAACGGTATGTCTTTTACTGCCTCAATTACTCGCGTTTCAGCCATTATTTTATAGTTGTTTTTTTTTTATTGTTGTGCAAAACAAATTACTGAACAGACTTCAAAAGTCACTCGCGCTACGGTCAATCTGGGCGAATATAAAAAAGTGATCCTGGTTAAATCCGAGATCGCCAAACCCTACGCTAATCAATCCGCAAACATTAAGGCGGTCAATAAAATTGATGAGGTTTTAGCGTCCCGCCTTGGGGCAATTTTTGACGAGGTGGAGGTTAAGACTGCTCAGGAAGTGGCTGCGATGGATTTTTCAGCAATAGAAGAGCGTGATGTGTTGTTGATCAAGCCGCTAGTCAAACAGGTTAAATTTATCGGCGGCGCTGCACGTTTCTGGGCTGGCGCAATGGCCGGCAGTTCGGTGGTGATTCTGGATGCGTCATTTGAAGAAGCAAAGACGGGTAAGCAATTAAGTAATCCCGGTTTCTTACGCAAAGCAGGCGCTTATACTGACGCGTTTGGTGTAGCGTCCAACGCTATGCTCTCCGATGTAGCGCAGGATGTTGCTAACTACGCTATCGCCAATAAGTAATCGTATATCGTGAGTCTGGCTTAGCCAGGCTCACGATGCTTCAGGCAACATGACTTGTCACGAGCGAGTCTGCTAGATCTTCCTGCCATTGCACCTGATCGCTGTAATGCAATAACCGCATCTTGCCTTGATAGTCCTCCACCAACGCGGTGCAGTTTTCAATCCAGTCGCCAGTGTTCGCGTAGCGAATACCGTTCGCTTCAAACAGCGCAGGGTAATGGATATGACCGCAAATCACGCCGTCGAAACCGCGTCGCCGGGCTTCTTCCATGGCTTCGTTTTGATAGGTTTCAATCGCAGCCTTAGCGCCCTTGATGTTGCTCTTGATCAAGCCTGCAAGGGAAAAATAAGGGCGACCCATCCATTTGCGGAACCGATTGGCCCAACGATTGATAAATAATAAAAAATTGTAGGCAATATCACCGCAAAAGCGCGTTAGCCAACTGAGATTAATATAAGCATCCATGGCGTCGCCGTGCATGATCAATAAATGTTTGCCGTCAGCGGTGGTGTATTCATGCTCTAACGCAATTTCAATGGGCCCGAATAATTGGCCGCAAAAGTGCCGCATAGGTTCATCGTGATTCCCCGGCACATAAATAACACGAGTGCCCTTGCTCGCGAGTTCATAGAATTTCAACATCACCTGATAATGCTTCGCCGGCCAACAAAAGCGCCGCTTAAGCGCCCACAGGTCAATAACGTCGCCAACAAGGTACAAGGTGTCGCATTTGATATCGCTGAGGAACTCCAACAAGTAATCCGCTTTGCAATCGCGGTAACCCAGGTGGATGTCGGATATCCAGATAGTGCGGGCACTGATGTGTTTTGCTGGCGGTCGGGGTTGGAGCTGGGGAGGAACGGAGGCTAGTGGGGTATTGCTGAGGTTATCGTTGCGCAAGGCTTGGCGGTATGCAGTCATGGTGCTGTTCCGTCGGGCTGTTTGCGCAAGTTTTACCCAGCCATGTGACGGCTTTGCAACAGGATGATGAAGATTTAATGACGAAAAGAACGACGGCACCAGTTAGCCAGTATGTTGGGCACCTTTTGGATGAAGGATATCCGAGGGATCAATATAAATGCCCTGGCTCGCCAGCGCATCCAACTGGCGGCGGTTTAACTCCATAGCGAAAGCGGTATAACAGCGTTTGACATCAGGCGCATGGGAGTTGGCACCGGCAATCAATAAATCGATGATACCTTGGGTTGTAGAAAGCTTGTGACGTTTACCGGTGTGATGATGCAGATGGTTGGCAAGTTGTTGAAGATGGAAAACAGCGGCTTGGGAAAAGATCAGGGTTTCCATAGTACATCCTTCCCTAGGCGGGACAGACTTCAGCCGTTACTGACTTTTTTATTGTCCTGTAACAGCCAATCCAAAACCGCCTGGCGGCTTTCGAGCATGTTTTTGTAGGTTTGAACCACTACCGGGTTGGGATTGCGTTGTTGTTCGAGCAATTTCAACCGGTCAGCGAGGAAGGTGATATCCGATTGAACCTTGATGGCAATCTCTTCGCTGTTAATGGCTTCATCACCAATGTTAAGTACGGCCATGATGCATGATCCTTGTGCGCTAAAATGTGGCCAGTTTGCTACAAACATAGGTGGCAGAATAGTGGCTAACGGCGGTAGATCGTGTGAGATATTGCTCACAGGGTAAATGCACTAAGCCGTTCGTTGTTTAGCTAGCGTCAGAATAAAAAAGGCGGTGGCGGATAACACAATGGATGGGCCGGCAGGTGTGTCCCAGAAAAACGAAGCGGCTAATCCAGCACAAACTGCAAGGCAGCCAAGGATGCTGGCGAGGATTGCCATGGATTCCGGCGTGTGGGTTAAACGGCGGCTGGCGGCGGCGGGAATAATCAACAGTGCAGTAATCAACAGTACCCCCACAACTTTCATGGCAATCGCAATGACTAATGCCATCAGCAACATCAGCGCCGTGCGCACGGCGGTTACCGGCACACCTTCAACCTGGGCCAATTCCTCATGAACCGTAATGGCGAGCAACGCCCGCCACAGCCACATGAGTGCGGCTAACACGGCGAGAGCAACTAGCCAAACGGTAACGACATCAGTGAGATTGGCTGAGAGAATATCGCCAAATAAATAGGACAATAGATCGATACGGCTTTCGCTGAACAAACTCACCGTCACAAGACCGAGCGCCAGGGTTGAGTGGGACAGGATGCCCAATAATGTATCGGTTGCCAGAAACCGGTTTTGTTGTAAGGCCACCAATATCAACGCCAGCAATAGACATCCCACTGCCACCGCCAGGTTTAAATTGATATCCAGTAAAAAACCAAAGGTGACGCCGAGGAGTGCCGAATGCGCCAGGGTATCGCCGAAATAAGCCATACGTCGCCATACGGCAAATGACCCTAAAGGCCCCGCCACCAGTGCCACGCCAAGACCGGACAACAATGCATAGAGTAAGAAATCAGGCATGATGATCGTGCTCACAATCAGCACCGTGGCGGTGGGAAATAATATTGCCGTGTGCATCATGCTGGTGATCGTGATGATGCGTATAAATCGCTACCTGGGGCTTTGGTGTATCGCCGAACAGCGCCAGGTAAGCTGGATCGCTGGTCACCTTTTCCGGGTGACCATGACAACACACATGCTGGTTCAGGCACACGACAGTATCGGTGGTGGCCATGACCAGGTGCAGATCGTGGGATACCAACAGCACGCCGCATTGACGGCGCTTGCGTATTTCATTAATTAATCCATATAGCGCAGATTGCCCGGTTACATCGACGCCCTGGACCGGCTCGTCCAATACCAATAGCTGTGGATCGCGCAATAGCGCACGAGCCAATAGCACCCGCTGGGTTTCGCCGCCGGAAAGTGATTGCATTGTTGTCTGTTGCAAATGTGCAATACCGGTCAGCTGTAAGATGTCCTGTAGCTCAACTCTGGGAACACCACCTAAAGCAAGAAAGCGAGCCACGGTTAACGGAAGACTTGCATCAATATGCAGGCGTTGCGGCATATAGCCGATGCGCAGATCAGCACGACGTTCGATAACGCCCTCATCAATCCTGATTAAGCCCAATACGCTGCGTACCAGCGTGGTTTTGCCTGCGCCATTAGGGCCGATCAAGGTGAGGATCTTTCCGGCTTCGAGTGTGAGATCCGCATTCTTCACCAGATAACGTTCACCCCGCCGAACGCCGACGCCGCGTGCACTGATCAAGGGGGCGTTCACGGTGCACGCCCTTCCTTGTGCGCCTTGCCTGTACACGCCGGGCAAACACCCATGACTTCCAGGGAGTGAGTTTCCACAACGAAGCCAGCGTCTTTGGCAGACGATTGGATATCCTGTGTCAGTTTGTTGTTATCCAGCTCAACAGCCGTATCGCACAGGCGACAAATCAGGAAATGACTTTGATGTTTTTTTTCTGGCGAGGGACAGCCGATAAACGCATTTAGCCCATTAATACGGTGGACCAGCCCCTGCTCCAGTAGAAAATCCAGTGCGCGATACACCGTCGGCGGTGCTACCCGCCGTGTCGACGCAGAGGCCAGCATTTCCATCAGTGTATAGGCACCGAGGGGTTTGTGGTTTTGCCAAATCAGTTCGAGTACCTGCTCGCGTAAGGCGGTCAGACGCACCCCCCGGCTCTCACATAAATGACGCGCAGATACCATGG
Source organism: uncultured Cellvibrio sp. (assembly GCA_946481735.1). The sequence continues at coordinate 19,533 of CAMLOU010000004.1, read as the reverse complement.
CGTCTTTGATGCAATGGCTGTGATTGTGATGGCTGTAAGCTAGCGGTGTTTTTTCCATAGCGAAGCGGTGATTCCGGTGAACTGGCAGTAACCAAGTATGTTACTCTATAACAATCCTTGGCACTACCAGTTCAGCTGTAGGCATTCCAACCTTTATCTCCTTCTTGCACGGTATCGGCGTTTTTATGTTTCTCTTCCGTTTGCCCAAAATTTCCAGCTACCTTCCGTTTATTTTGTGGTTGTTGCTGCCATCAATGGCAGTGGCGGACATCAAGGTGGTGACCAGTATCAAGCCCCTGGCGTTGATCGCACAGGAAATTGCAGGCGATAAAGTGAGTGTGGAAAATTTGTTGCCGGTAAAGGCATCACCTCATGATTATCCGTTACGGGTATCGGATATCCGTCGCTTGCAAGACGCGGATCTGGTGCTTTGGGTCGGACCAAGTCTGGAAACCTTCTTGCAGCGTCCATTGAATAATCTTGCATCAAACAAGCATCTCGCTGTTTACGATTTTCCTGGTATGAATTGGCCGGAGGGTGAGTCGCATTCACATGCCAGTGCAGCAGGCCATCAACATCATGGGCACGACCCGCACGTCTGGCTAGACCCGCGCAATGCGATGATCATTGCCGAGGTGTTAGCAAAAAAATTAAGCGAGATCGATCCAGCGTCTTCTATGTTTTATGCAAACAATGCCAAAAAATTTTCCGTTGTTATTAAGGAATTGGATCAGCATTTGATGGAAATTCTAGCGCCAGCAAGAGGGAAGGGTTTTGCGGTTTATCATGAAGGTTATCTGCATTTTGTGGAACATTATGATTTACAGCAATTGGCTTACGTGACCTTTACGCCGGAGCGCCGCCCCGGTGCAAAACATTTGTATGAGCTACGGCAGCAATTAAATAACCGTGCGACCTGTCTTTTTGTAGAGCCTTATTACGACATGCGTATTGCTACCGACTTGGCGCAAGAATTAAATTTAAAGGTCGCCATTCTCGATCCTATTGGCGAGCCGGAAATAAAAACCTATAAACAATTATTGGAAAAGATGGCGCAAGCTTTTTTAGCTTGCCTTGCGAATAGCTCCGTTACGGGAGAAGTGTAGCGGTACGCGCAACGTAACACCGCGTTCGGATAAAGACTCGATTTGGCGCTTGTTTAGCTCCATTACGAAAGCATCGTAAGATTCCCGTACATTAGCATCTTGTGCCAGCGCAGCGGCTTTTAATAAATCAAGAATACCTTCCGGTGTAGCCAGTTTGTGCCGCACGCCACTGTAATGGTAATAGTGACTACCTAACTGTTGTAAACGAAAAATAGCAGACTGCGAGAAGATCAGAGTATCCATAAAAATTCCTTTGCTATTCAAAAACGATTAGCGATTGATCCAGAAATTGGTACATCCAGTCTCTCTAACGACAACCTCAGCGCAAGAGTTGTTCACAGTGTAGGTGAATAATGAAGAGTTTCAGGGCGGTAGCTCACTTAATAAGCACTAAATGTCAAATTTGTGATGCAAATAAAAAAAGAACCCTGTGTTTTCTGCACAAAAGGAAATAAGTGCCGACACAGGGTTAATCACGAGGAGAAAAAGGATCAATAAAAATCCGGTTATGATGAGATAAACCGGATAAATAAAATTAGTAATTCAGTTGGCTGTTAAATTTTTCTTCCAGACTTTTTTCCAATTTGGCATTGAGTTTTTCATTCAATGCGTCGGTCTTTTCAGCCAGGATATCAGCGTGACGTTGTTCGGCGTTGGTTTCAGCCTTGTCCAGCGTCCAGCTCAATGTGCTACCGGTTTCTGCGGCTGCAATCGTCAGATTTGAATAAGCTGCAGCATCATCGGCCAGTGCATTAGTCGTCAGTACCAAAGCTGCAACGATAAAAGCGAGTTTTTTCATGTTTTCGTCCTCCGTGGGGATGTTTGCCTTTGAGGTGGCCGGCGTCTCCGGTTTAGCCTCTTGTTTGTTACTTGATGTTACGCATGGTAACACATTTATTATTTTGCGCTAGTGGTATTTCAAAAAAGTTTAATTTCAATGATGGTTTTGTGAATAAATACCGATACTTATGGCCTTATTTGCATGTTGGAGATCAGGTTTGGCGTCGGGTAACACAAAGGTAACACTTTGTCGGGGCATTATTGATGCCGAATTCGTCGGTTCATCTGAATAGCTGATTGGGTGGGGCGCCAGTAACGGCGAGGGTGGGTTAACCGCCTCAGAGGGGTTTTTGGTGTATCCTGCGGCTTCTTCGTTTATGCCTGTCCTCCCGGGACAGATAACTCTCCCTGAACAAAAGAACGATGATCCATGGCTCGAAATGATTTTCCTGTGGCGCCTCTGGTGCTGGTAGACGGCTCCTCCTATTTATATCGCGCTTATCACGCGTTACCTCCCCTCACGAATTCCAAAGGGCAACCCACGGGCGCGGTGAAAGGGGTAATCAACATGTTGCGCCGTTTGCGTAAAGATTATCCGCAAAGCCCGATTGCGGTTGTCTTTGATGCGAAAGGAAAAACCTTTCGTGACGATTTGTTTGCCGAATACAAGGCAAACAGGCCACCGATGCCCGATGACCTGCGACCCCAGGTTCAGCCGATTCATGACATTGTCACAGCCATGGGCTTGCCCTTGCTGGTGGTTGAAGGTGTAGAGGCCGATGACGTCATCGGAACGCTCGCTCGACAGGCGGCGGAAAAGTCCCGCCCGGTGATCATCTCCACCGGCGATAAAGATATGGCTCAGCTGGTATGCGAGCATGTGCATTTGGTCAATACCATGACTGAAAGCTACCTTGATGCGCCGGGGGTAAAGGAAAAATATGGATTCGGCCCAGAATTAATGATCGATTTTCTCGCCCTGATGGGCGACAAGATTGACAATATTCCCGGTGTTCCAGGGGTGGGCGAGAAAACGGCTCTTGGCCTGATTCAGGGGTTAGGTGGGCTTGATGCTATTTATGCCAATCTTGAGGCCGTGCGCACGCTGGATTTTCGCGGGGCAAAGAAAATGCCGGAGAAACTCCAGGAGCATCGTGACCAGGCGTTCCTCTCCTATCAGCTCGCAACTATCAAAACCGATGTACCTCTGGCGGTAACACCGGAATCCATCCATATCGGTCAGCCAGATAACCAGCGCCTGTTGTCATTGTTTAAGGAGCTGGAGTTTAAAAGCTGGGTGGCAGAGCTGAGCGATGCCGAGGTGGTGTCCACCACTGAGGATTTATTTGAGACTCCAGCTACAACGTCGGAGAGGCCCGATGCGCCTTTGGTTGCAATTGAAACCCGCTACGACACTATCACTGATATGGCTATCCTGGAAAAGTGGATTGCCCGTTTATCCGATGCTGATCTCTTTGCATTCGATACCGAAACCACCAGCCTCGACGCCATGCAAGCGAGAATTGTCGGCGTTTCTTTTGCAGTAGCCCCGGGAGAGGCCGCTTATGTCCCCTGTGGCCACGATTACCTCGATGCCCCGGAGCAGCTTGACCTGGATATGGTTTTGCAAGCGCTTAAACCATTATTGGAAGACGCGGGCCGCCAAAAGGTGGGGCAAAACCTGAAGTATGATCGCAGTGTGTTGTTGAACCACAAGATCAAGCTGGCGGGAATTGCCTACGACACCATGCTGGAATCTTATGTGCTCAATTCCATCGGCAGCCGCCACAACATGGATGACCTTGCGCAAAAGTACCTTGATCACACCACCATACTTTTCGAAGATATTGCCGGAAAAGGAGCGAAGCAGCTCACCTTTAATCAGATCAAAGTAGAGGACGCCGCGCCTTACGCTGCGGAAGATGCTGATATTACCTTGCGTCTGCACCAGCGCCTGTGGCCGGAGTTGGAGGCAATTCCGTCGCTAAAACGGGTGTTCACCGACATAGAGATGCCATTGGTTCCGGTGTTGTCGAATATTGAGCGTAACGGCGCTTTGGTGGATGCCAACCTGCTGGGTCAGCAAAGCATTGAGCTGGGTGAACGCATGGTAGAACTGGAGCGCAAGGCATACGACATTGCGGGGCAGGAGTTTAACCTTGGGTCGCCCAAACAACTGGGCGCTATCCTGTTTGATCAGTTAAAGCTTCCGGTCATCAAGAAGACGCCGACGGGGTCACCCTCGACGGCGGAAGAGGTATTGCAGGAGTTGGCATTGGACTATCCCTTGCCCAAGGTACTGATGGAATACCGCATGCTCGCGAAACTCAAGTCCACCTATACCGATAAGCTGCCCCTGATGATTAATCCGCAAACCAAGCGGATACATACGTCATATCACCAGGCAGTCGCTGCTACAGGTCGGCTTTCGTCCACCGACCCCAACCTGCAAAATATCCCGATTCGCAATGAAGAAGGTCGCCGCATTCGTCAGGCCTTTATCGCACCGACCGGCCACAAAATTGTGGCGGCTGATTATTCGCAGATTGAGCTGCGTATCATGGCACACCTGTCGGAAGACGCAGGGCTATTGCATGCTTTCGAACAGGAGCTGGATGTACACCGCGCTACTGCGGCGGAGGTATTCGGAGTGGGGCTGGACCAGGTAACGCCGGAGATGCGCCGCAGTGCCAAAGCGATTAACTTCGGGTTGATCTACGGCATGTCGGCCTTTGGCCTTGCCAAACAACTGCGTCTGGGGCGTAACGAGGCACAACAATATATTGATCGTTACTTTGAACGCTATCCCGGCGTCCAGCGTTATATGAATGAAACACGTTCCTTGGCCCATGAACAGGGTTATGTTGAAACCCTGTTTGGGCGGCGGCTCTACTTGCCGGACATTAATGCGCGCAACAAAAATCTACAGTTGGCTGCAGAGCGCACGGCCATCAATGCACCGATGCAGGGAACGGCGGCCGACATCATCAAAACGGCCATGATCAGTGTCGATAGCTGGCTGGCCGAAAGCCAGCTGGATGCGCGCATCATCATGCAGGTCCACGATGAATTGGTGCTGGAAGTGGCAGAGGCTCATATCGACGTCGTCAGTAAAGCCGTCAGGCAACATATGTCTGCCGCCGCTAAGTTAAAGGTACCCCTATTGGTTGAGGTGGGGGTGGGGAACAACTGGGATGAGGCGCATTAAACTCCCCGGAGAAGATCTGACCGAGCCGTCAGAAAAATTTTGTCAGGAGGGTGAACTTATTAAACTACCTATATGTCATAGAAATGTGTGTTTTATGTTCATGAGCTAACTCCTCCCCCTGATTGGCTTTTTAAGCCAGCTAAGCCTTCTAAGTATCAAGCGAAGCAACCCCGATGATAAATCGGGGTTTTTTTTGGGCGAAATTCGTTAATTTCCGGGGAAAACTGGCAAAAATGTCGACATTGGCACGGCATCAATAAAAAATTTAACGACCGTTGAACTTAATGATCAGGCCGTCGGTCGTAAATTTGAACGCAAGTGGTGGCTACTCCCCCATAGCTTCTGTAACCGCTTCAACTGACATCACCCCAAGGGTGTCAGTCCTTTACTCCGGTGATCTTCCTCTTGAGTCACCGGATTTTTTTTGCCTGCAGTTTATGGGGAAACTGGTGCGTGCTCGGCGTTATCCAGGGTGAGCCAGGACTGCAGTTGGTTTTGTAACTCTTCAATACCGGTGCGTTTTAATGCAGAAAAACATTGGATGCTGATACGGTCCGCGATACCTGCTGCTTTCAATTCTTTGATGACTGCCTGACGCACATTGTTGGCCGGGCCGCGATTCAGCTTATCGGCCTTGGTCAGCAAGATATGGACGGGCATATCGGCATCGATAGCCCAACGAATCATCGTGGCATCGAAATCCTGAAGCGGATGGCGAATGTCCATCAAGAGTATCAGGCCGCGCAGACATTGGCGTTTTTGCAGGTACTCGGACAAATTCCGCTGCCATTCTTCTTTCATGTCGCGAGAAACCTTGGCATAACCATAGCCGGGCAGGTCCACCAGGCGCTGTGTATCCGAGAGATTGAAGAAGTTGATCAACTGGGTGCGACCGGGCGTTTTGCTGGTGCGCGCCAGCTTGCTGTTGGTTAATGCATTGATTGCACTGGATTTTCCAGCGTTAGAACGACCTGCGAAGGCCACTTCGACGCCGGTCTCCGGTGGGCATTCGCGCAAGCTCGGAGCGCTTTTGGTGAAATAGGCCTTGCTAAAAACAATGTCGCTGCACATAAAGCCCTGCAAAATGGTGTGTTATTAAACGGTTGGTATATAATGCGAACCGCTTCTAATGGCCGTTCCCGCATCGGGGGCGGAATTGTAGCCTGAGCATAACAGGCAAGGCCATTAAGGCCGCTGAAGAAATCGTCGTGATCGTAACGAAACATAATCAGAACAACGGGTTAGCCAATGAAAAATTTACTGAAGCATGCACTTTTTTCGCTGGGATTGATGGCCATTGCGCAAGGCGTATTCGCGGCCGGTGATGCCAAAGCGGGTGCAGATAAAGTAGCGGTGTGTGCCGCTTGTCATGGTTCCGATGGCAACAGCCCTCTGCCAACCTTCCCCAAACTCGCCGGCCTGGGTGAGCGCTACCTTTATAAGCAACTGCAGGATATCCAGGCGTGGGATCTTGAAACTGATGCAGCCAAAAAGCCGACCATTGGTCGTGCGGTGCCTGAGATGACCGGTATGCTCAGCAACCTGAGCGATCAGGATCTGCAAGATATTGCAGCCTATTTTGCCGGCCAGACTATTCAGTTAAGTGGGGCAAAAGATTTACAGGTAAAAGTGAATTCGGGAATTATGGTAGATGGCCTGGATCTGGGCGAGCGGATTTATCGTGCGGGTAACCTGGCTAACGGTGTACCGGCCTGTACCGGTTGCCACGCGCCGGATGGTCACGGTAATGCCCCGGCAGGCTTCCCTCGCTTGAGCGGTCAATATGCTGAATATGTTGAAAAGCAGCTGCTCGCGTTCCGTGGTGGAAACCGCACCAACGACGGTGATCAGATGATCATGCGCCTGGTGGCAGAAAAGATGAGCGATGCTGAAATCAAAGCTGTGGCCAATTTTGTTGCTGGTCTTAATTAATAGGTTTGATTTAATTCAGTAAATGAAAAGGCGACCCAGGTCGCCTTTTTTACTATCAGAGGTTCGGTTTCAGAACATTTTCAGTATTTTACGCAATGCTGCATAAGCTATGGCTTGCTTTTGATAGCGGAACTTGAATAACCTTCCTGGCTCTATAGTGCGTGCGGCAGCGTACATTTAACTCTATTCGATAACAACGGAGTAAATCCTATGCGTTTTCTGGTGGCCCTTTTTGCCGTTTTTCTCTCTCTTGCAGCCTGTGCTGAACAATCATCCAAGCAAGAATATGTCGCCGGCGAGCATTACATTGTGCTCGAACAACCGGTAAGAACCGTTGATCCGAAGAAAATTGAAGTAGCCGAAGTATTTTCTTACCACTGCGGTCACTGCTTCAATTTCGAGCCTGCCTTGCAAGCCTGGAAGAAACAACAGCCGGACGACGTTGTTGTTGTACAAACCCACGCGATCTGGAATTCACAAATGGAAAACCTGGCGCGCGCGTTTTACACCATCAAAGCATTGAAGATCGAAGACAAGGCGCACATGGCGATCTTTAATGCAATTCACCTTGAACGCAAAAATTTCAACACCCCGGACCAGTGGGCTGAATTCCTGTCGGGCTTCGGCACAGATAAGGCCGATGTACTGAAGACGTTTAATTCGTTTGGTGTGACCAGCCAGGTAAAACAGGCTGATGCGCGTGCGCGCGGCTATGGTATTACCGGAACGCCGGAAATCGTTGTTAACGGCAAGTACCGCATCAGCAGCTCCAAGTTGAGTGGCCAGGGCGAAATGCTGAAAGTAGCTGATTTCCTTATTGAAAAAGAGCGCGCTGCACTCTAATCCCTACGCGATAAACTCACGGCCTGCCCGCCGGCTCCTGCGTTTCCATGTGCAGGAACCGGCGGGCAGCGTCGTTTTGGGCGAGCGTGTTTCGATGAAGTGCGTCTATAATCATAGGCACAGAAAAACGACTGAACAGGCTTCACCATGGTAGATCGCCCGGACGATACCACTCATCACACAAACTGGCGTGACAAATATCTGGATGCGCTGGACACCCAGGAGGCGATAGAACAACAGCGGGAACTCCTGCGGCGAGCGCTGGTACGCCTCAGTGTGTCGGCGGATGGGCATAATGACTCGCTCGATGATGCGCTGGGCAGCTTGCGCCATTCGTTGCGTAAAGATACGCCTCTTAATACCAGTGATCTCCAAAAGGTATTTGATCAACTTGACCAGGCGGTAGTCAGGTTTGAACAGCATCGGGAAGAAACGGGGCGGCAAATGAGTCAGGCATTAACTGATATCCTGCGGCCTTTCCATAATCGACCTCTGTCTCGTGCGTTAAAAAAAGATATTGGAAATTATCTGGCGCAAATACCCAATCACAGTGAAAAAATTCGTTTATATCCCGCGCTGCTGGAGCACCTGGCTCAATTACAACAGCGGGTTTTTGAGGAGCTCCAGCAGCCTGCGACGGGTATTTTGCAAAAATTATTCGGCAGCACGGCCACGACAGTAACGGCAAATCCTGAAGACCCTGAAGTAAAAAGCCCCGAAGCAAATGGCGGTGCAACGTCTTCAGGTGTTGCACAAGCGCCGGTTCACCACCTGGCGAATCATCCTGGTGTGATGTCCTCTGCGCCGGCCCAGGAAATCATCGTGAACAATGTCAGCCAGGTATTGAGCGATATGCTCGATAAAGTTGATGTGCCGGACGCTATTGCTCCTGATGTGGAGATTATTCGCCAACGGCTACATCAGGGGCTGACAACGGATAATGTGATTACCACCCTGGAGCATGTCCGCGACTTAATGGTTGAAGCCTATCTGGCGGCCAACCAGGCTTTTGCTAATTACCTCAACAATGTGAACCAGGAGCTGGCTGACATTTATCGCGTGATTGGTGGCGTCGCCGAGCATCAGGCTTCGCGTTGCGAAGTCTCGCGCAATTTGCAGGATTCAATGATGCAACAGGTGGCCAGCCTGGAAACCCATGTAGCGACAGCAACGGAGCTGAATCAATTAAAAGCGCAAGTCACCTCGCAACTGGGTAACATTCGTCAGGCATTGGACACCTTTCAACAAAGTGAACAGGATCAGCAACGATTGACCGGCCAGTTACAAACGCTGGCAGAAAAAATCAAAGCGATGGAGGAAGATGCCGAGCGTAATCGGAATGCCATGGAAAAGCATCGTTACAAAGCGCTGCATGATCCATTAACTGAATTGCCCAATCGCGAAGCCTACAACGAACGCGTGGAAGCCGAGTGGCAACGATGGCAGCGTTACAATCATCCGTTAACCCTGGCAGTTTGCGATCTCGATCATTTTAAAAAAATTAATGATAACTTTGGCCACCAGGCGGGTGATAGGGTGCTGAAGGTTATCAGCCGCTCGATCGCAAAACGGTTGCGCGAGGTGGATTTCTTCGGCCGCTATGGCGGAGAAGAATTTGTCGTCATCATGCCGGAAACGCCGCTGGAAAAAGCGGTGACAGTACTGGAAAAAATTCGCGCCGCCATAGCGAATACTGCGTTCAACTATAAAGAAGAACCATTGGCTATTACCTTGTCTATGGGTGTTACCGAATTTCGTCCGGGCGACACCACGGATAGCGTTTTTGCCCGTGCGGATCGTGCGCTTTATAGCGCCAAGGCGGGTGGGCGTAACCGCTGCGTAGTCGCAGAATAGCGGCCCGAGTCTCGCCATTTGATCGTTGGATCAGTTTCCAGTCCAAAAAGCTGCGTTTAACAGTATTTAACATTTCTCCACAAAATAGAGCGATTCAAACAACGCTGCCGGGGTTTATGCTGGCGCCGCTTGGGCTCACTTTCACGTTAAACAATAACCATAAAAATATCGGGTCGGCGTAACTGCGGATCTGTTGGCCCGGTATGACAAGCGAGGAGAAAATAACATCATGCGCTATCTTATATTCGCCGGTTTGCTGTTGTGCGCAACAGTGCAAGCCAAACCCAATCTGCAAATCAACGATCAGAATTATTTTGCAACGCAGGGCTTGAATGTCACGGTGTTTGCTGACATTTATCCCGATGGTCACCAGACGGGTGTAACCGTGATTCAGCACGGTTCCCGCGTCGCGGCTAATGGCGATTTGCGCCTTGAAGCTTCGCCGGGACAATGGTCGCCGGTGCCCCGTGGTGTAGGTGAAACGGTGGTAGATAAAAAAGCCCAACAGATTTCCCAGACGCTGGCATACCCCGACCCGGATAAAGATCGAAAAGGTTTTAATCCCATTCTGTACCCGGACTTGCAGTTCACTTATCAGGTTCATGTGACAGCGCTGGACGGCAACAGCTTCAAAATTTCTGTGGATCTGGAAAAACCTTTACCCAAGGAATGGATCGGTAAAGTCGGTTTTAACTTCGAATTATTTCCCGCGCATCTATTTGGCAAATCGTTCTTGATGGATGATCAGGCGGGTATCTTTCCCCAGCAACCCAATGGTCCTTTGGTTGATCATCACGGCGAAATTCTCACGGCACCTTTGGCTGTGGGGAAAAAATTCACCCTGGCGCCGGATCTGGACAAGCAACGCATGCTGATTGAAGTGAAGCAGGGCGGTGCGTTGGAGTTATGGGATGGCCGCGCGAATCATAATAACGGTTGGTACATCCTGCGTAGTGAAGTACCGGAGGGCGCAACGAAAAATGCGATTGAATGGGTGGTTACGCCCAATGTGGTAAAGAACTGGCGCTACGCACCGGTTATTCAGGTTTCACAATTGGGTTACAGCACCCGGCAATCAAAAAAAGTGGTGATTGAACAGGATGCGATCGACACCAAGGCTGATCGCGTGACCTTGTATCGCTTGACCGAAGACGGCAAAAAAGTGGTTCAACGCGGCAAGCCGGAAGCCTGGGGAAAATTCCTGCGCTACCACTATCTCACCTACGATTTTTCCGACGTGACTGAGCCGGGAATGTATGTCGTGAGCTACCGCGATAAAACGTCCCACGCATTTAAAATCGGTGATGATGTCTTTGACCGCCACGCCTGGCAACCGACGCTCGAATATTTTCTGCCCGTACAAATGTGTCACATGCGTGTAAATGAAAAATATCGCGTGTGGCACGGGCTTGATCACCTTGATGACGCCATCATGGCGCCGGTAAATTTCAATCATATTGATGGCTACATTTCCGGTCCCTCCACCTTAACAACATTTAAACCCGGTGAACGCGTACCCGGTTTAAATGTGGGCGGCTGGCACGACGCGGGTGATTATGATCTACGCGTTGAATCGCAAATTGGCACAGTCTGGTTGCTGGCTATGATGGTGGAAGAATTCGGTCTCGATTACGACGCCACCTTGATTGACCAGGAGAAGCGCCTGGTTGAGATTCATGTGCCCGATGGCAAGAATGATGCGCTGCAACAAGTTGAACACGGTTTGCTGAGTATTCTCGGTGGCTATCGCGCCATGGGCCGGTTGTATCGCGGCATTATTGAGCCGACTATTCGTCAGTATGTGCTGCTGGGCGATGCATCGGTGCAAACCGATAATTTCGAGTACGATGCGAACCTAAAACCCGGTGAAATTAAACATGGCAAATCGGGCACCGCGGATGATCGCTGGGTATTTACGGAAGATAATCCCAACCGTGAACTTGATGTTGCGGCGGGATTGGCTGCCGCGTCGCGGGTTTTACGTAATTACAATCCCGAGATGGCAAAAGAAGCGCTTACGGTAGCGCAGGCTTTGTATCGCGAGGCCTTTACGCGTAGCGACGATATCGCGGTAAAAGCCTTTGTATTGGCTGAACTCATTTTATCAACCAATGACCAGCAATATCGGGATGAACTGGTGGCCATGCAAGCTGATGTTATCAGCAAGATTGCAGACACCGGTTGGACCATCGGACGGGTGATGAAACAGATTAACAATCCTGCGTTTGTTGCTGCGGTATCCGACGCTGTTGCGCAACATCAACAGGCCTTGCGTGAAGCCGCCAAGACGGAATCGCCCTACGGTGTTCCCTACAAGCCCAATATCTGGGGAGCCGGTTGGACCATCCAGGACTTTGGCGTTAAACAATATTTTTTCAACAAAGCCTGGCCTGAGCACACCAGCGCCGATTTCTATCTCAATGCCTTGAATTTTGTGCTGGGTGTTCATCCGGGAGACAACACACAATCCTTTGCCTCGGGTGTCGGCGCCAATTCCGCTATCGTCGCGTATGGTGTGAATCGTGCGGATTGGTCTTACATCCCCGGTGGTGTGATCTCCGGAACTGCATTGATTCGTCCGGATTTACCTGAGTTAAAAGTCTGGCCGTTTTTCTGGCAGCAAACGGAATACGTGATGGGTGGCGGTGCAACCAATTATATGTTCCTGGCATTGGCCGCCGATGCCCTGGCAAAGCAACAAGCCAAACGTCCCTGATACCGCAACGAAGCATAAATTCGCGCAGCATACAGCGTGAATTTATGCTTCGGCATCATTGAGACCCTGGCCTATCCGTGGGAAAATTTTGCACTCACAAATGACCTGAAAAGAGTGCGGCATGATCAACGATATTGTAATCCTGGGTGGCGGTTCTGCAGGTTGGATGACCGCCATGATTATGGCGCGCGCCTGGGCTAAAAAGCCTATTCGTATTACGCTGCTGGAGTCAGCAGAGGTTGGCATTATTGGTGTGGGCGAAGGCTCAACACCGGGGCTTAAAAACTTTTTTGACATCATGAATATTCCGGAAACGGAATGGATGCCTGCGTGCAATGCCACCTATAAATGCGGCATTACTTTCTCTGGTTGGTCTACGCGTCCGGGCTTTGAAAGCTACTACCATCCGTTCCCTTCCATGGTGGATAGCCATACCCTGCCGATGTTTATCCGCAACGCGCAACAACGGCTGGCGGGTGAAGCGGTTGAGGCGCACCCGAAGCATTTTTTTCTGTCGCAACGTCTCGCCGAAAAGTCGCTCGCACCCAAGGCTCACCATCACTTTCCTTTCGATACGCAATACGGCTACCACTTTGACGCCGTGTTGCTCGGCCAATTTTTAAAAACAAAAGCGGTTGCTATGGGCGTTCAGCATCGCGTGTGTCATGTGCAGGATGTTGTGCTGGATGCGCGGGGAAATATTCAACATCTGGTATCCGATGCCGGCGAATTACTGACGGCAGATTTTTTTGTCGACGCCAGTGGATTTGCGGGAATCCTGTCGCAGAAGGCATTGGCAACACCCTTTTTCAGTTATAGCAATGTGTTATTCAACGATGCGGCGGTAGCCATACCCACGGCAATGGAAAGTATTATTCCATCGCAAACCTTTGCCACGGCATTGCGCAATGGCTGGGCCTGGAAAATTCCACTGACCGAACGTTTCGGCAATGGTTACGTTTACAGTTCGGCCTTCTGTTCGGCGGATGATGCTGAACGTGAGCTGCGCGAACATGTGGGCTTGGCCGATGCAGACGTGCCGGTGCGACATCTAAAGATGAAAGTAGGGCGGGTCACACAGCCTTGGCATCAAAACTGTTTGGCCGTGGGGCTGGCGCAGGGGTTTATTGAGCCACTGGAAGCGACGGCGCTGTTTTTGATCCAGCAAACTGTTGCGATCTTTGTGGAGCTGTTTGAACAGGGCGAATTTACCGATCAGCACCAGGCGAGCTTCAACCAGCGAATCAATGACCAGTTCGACGGCACACGTGATTATATCGTGACGCACTACAAAACCAGTTCCCGCAACGACAGCGACTATTGGCGAGCAAATACGGCTGATCCCAATAACGTGTCGGAATCTCTGCGCGCACTATATCAATGCTGGAAGCGTGGCGGTAATCTTGCGGCAGAAGTCAAACGACAAGCGATTGAAAAATATTATCCCGTCGCGTCCTGGTATTGCATCTTTGCGGGCATGGGAATTTTTCCTCCCGTCCGGTCATCCAATGCCGCAGCAAAATCCCGGCTTGAGTTACAACAACTGGATGATTTTATTGCACGGTGCGCCTTGAATTTTGATGATCATCGCGCGGTGTTGGCGCAATTACGCCAGGCATAAAAAAGCCCCGCAAGCGGGGCTAAAGGTTGGTCCGGAATAATTGCTATGTACAATCACTCCATTCCTGATGAACAAGATTAAAAGGTTGCGCGAACACCGAGCGTGTAACGCGCTTCGTAAATGTTCTGATTAACTACGACATCTTCCCACTGCATGTAAGTTTCTTCGTACTCTTCAGTGATGTTGGTGCCTTGCAGGTAGACAGACACATTGTCATTGATGTCGTAGCTGATCGATGCATCGATATAACTCGTCGGTGCCGACCACCAGGCCGCCGGGCTTCCATCGTTCCAGGCACGACCGATGAAACGCTCACTGCGGTAGTTATAGGCGAGACGTGCCTGCCATGCATCGTACTCGTACCAGAGCACCGCGTTGATCTGATCTTCGGAGTTATCGGCCATAGGCATGGTTGCGCCATAGAAATCTTTCTCACCGCCTTCTGCGTCTGTGAAGGTGTAGTTCAGATTCAAACCCAAACCACTGAACGCACCGGGCAAGAAATCAAAGGCTTGTTGATAATTGATTTCGTAACCTTTCACTACGCCACCGTCGACATTGTCGCGAATGGTCAGGTCGATGGTTTCACCGGGTCTGCGATTAACGCCATCGGAATCCGGTACTGTCGGAATCTGGACGGAGCTGGTGGCGATAAAGGTTTCGATATCGAGATAGAAAATGCCGGCACTGAGCAGCGATGATTCATTGAAGTACCACTCGTAACTCAAATCCCAGTTATCGGAACGCCATGGGTCCATGTTCGGGTTGCCGTTCTGGGTTGCGCTGACGGTTTCGAATACGCCGAGATCGGGATTGTTGTTGGTGGTATACACCAGGCCCAAACCAAGATCATCCGCGTTCAGTTGCGACATGGTTTTGGTGAACGCCAAACGCAGCTTGGTGTTATCCGACGTATCCCAAGCGATGTTGAAGCGTGGCAACACATCATTGAAGCTGCGATCAGTGACCGCTGTGTCAACGATATCTGGTGCTACGCCATTCGTAACAGGATAAACGGTTCCATCGATAGTGGCGGTGGTGGCATCGTACGAAGGAACAAACTGTGTGATATTCAGGTTGGTTTCAACGTACTGTACGCCCAGGTTTGCCTGGAACGGAAACACCATTTCACCTTCAATGTTGCCCTGGATGTAGAAGGTGTGCGTCTCGTCCTCAACGATATAGCTCTGTGCGCCGTCTTTACGCTGGATATTGCCGGTATAAAGCGACTCCTGGAATGCGACATTATCTTCCATCGCCTTCGGATCAATAAAGTAGTAGCTGTTGCCGTCGCTGGCGGGGCCAAAGTCATTTTGGGTGTGGATGTACCCCATGGCATCCAGCTCTTCAAAGCTGAAGGTTCTGCCGATGGTGTCTCCACCCTGGCTCACCGCAATACCGGAGTCCTTCCATTTGGAATAGACAGTAACGGGATTACCATCGGCATCGTTTTCGGTGAAGGGAGAGATCAGGTCATACTGGTCTCGTTCAATCCGACGATCAGCGTAGCGATAGCCGAAGTCCAGACTGGCCGCCTCATTGATGTCAAAGATGCCGTCAAAGCGGAATACATCCAGCTCCGATTCTTCGTTGCGATTCTGCGCGGAGAAGGTGGATACCAGGCCGTAACTGCTGATGTCTTGTCCAAAGCCTTCCGGATAGATCATGCGCGGATGTTCGCCGGAAAAATCTGCCGTCACAGGTACGCGCTCCGGTCCCCAGCCATTGGGATTTACTGGCTCGGCTACGCCATCGTTTACTGTCATCAAGCCGGACTGGGCGCCGCTGGTCAGCTGCGCGTCAGCGATGCTGGCGGTGTGGTCATTGCTTGCTTCGCCGTGCAGATAACGAACGCTGCCGCGGAAGTTGTCGCTGAACTCGATGTTGGATTGCAAGTTAACATTCAGGGACTCACGCTCATCCATGATGGTTTGGGATGAGGCGATCACGCGCAACGCGTCGAGGTGAGTAATGCTTGATGTATAGAAGTCCTTACCATTACCGCCAGCACTCGGCCCGCGATTGATCAGGGTGTCGGGGTCGGGAGTGACCCAATCATATTGCGACCAGGAATTGTCGGCGATCAAGCCATTGACGTAATCGCCCTGGTCCATCTTGGTATAGAACACATCCGCCAGTACCTCTACACGATCACTTGCCTGGAATTGGAAGGAGCTGGAGACGCCCAGGCGCTCACGCTCAGCCATGCGGTTGGTGACGCCGTAGTCGATGGTTCCAAAAACCTGATCGTTAAAATCACCGTCGCCGGTCAGGTCGGTATTCACCCCCGTGGGTTGGCCCGGCCAGTCTTTGTCGTTTTCGTTATAGCCCCGGAACCACCAGTCGGAATACATCCCATAACGGTAGTTGGCCAGGGTGGCGTCGGAGGTGGTCAGGGTGAACAGCGCACCAAAGTCTTCGCCATTGTTGAAACCAGCAAAACCGGAGATCTTGTGGCCGATATCATCATCGGTGTATTGCCCTTGTGAACCTTCGGCGGAGCCGGCGAAGGTCCAGCCTTCGTCCAGGTCGAAAGGACGACGGGTTTTCATGTTGATGGTGCCCGACACGCCTGCCGCCAGGGTACTGGCTTGAGAAGACTTGATCACGTCCACACCGGAAAGGAGTTCAGCCGGAATATCAGTAAAGTCAGGTTGTGCGGTGGTGATCGAGCCGGCGCTCAGAAATTGTTCGCCATTCAGGAGCGTACTGACTTGCGGCATGCCGCGTACGTTGACAGTGGAGCCTTCGCCAGCGGTGCGGCGGATCTGAATGCCGGGAACACGCTGCAATGAGTCAGCAATAGTGACGTCGGGCAGTTTACCGATATCTTCAGCGCTGATGGCGTCCACTACGGAAGGCGCATTGCGTTTTACGTCAGCAGAGCGGGTGAGCGAGCTTCGAATGCCCGTCACAACCACTTCTTCCACCAAACCACTTTCTTGTGCCTGGGTTACACCCGTGGCGGTCAACGCTACGGCTGCAATACAGGAGGACAACAAACGTTTTCTGAAGCAGGAAGGCTGCATCATGTTTAACTCCTCGATTTATTAGGGGTGTTATTGATTGTTATATCAATGGCTCCGGCAGCTTGGCTGAAGGGGAGAGCAGATAAAGAATGGTTGGATTTATGGATTATCTTGCGTCCCGGCTGACCGGTGGACTTTGATTGGGGCGGTACGATAATTGAAACCGATTACATATTCAATCGAAAGCATCGCATATTTATATTATTTAACAATCAGGGAAAACAGGGCTCAATGCCAAGTCTGTTAAAAGCAGGCGTCACATCTAATTATCTTATTTCATTGATTTTAATGAAATATTCCTATTCCCTATCGCCTCCTAAATGTGCGGGAAAGCACCCTTCCATCAGGCGTATTCCTTAGCATTTCGTGCGATATCACCTGTTTGGAAAGAAACCGATTACAAAAAATCACGATTTTTTACGTTGCTACAGGGTTGATTGGATTGGCGTGGAGAGACGGTGAGGGAAACGGAAGGCATGGCTCTTGCGCCGCAGGCCTTGTGCGTTGTGCTTGCTTCGTGGATTTTATATGTTATGTTATAACATCAAAATCAAGCTGGACTGTGAGGAGTGCGAATGAGCGAAGCCGTGTTAACGCCCCAGTCTCTGCTGCGTATGCCCGACCAGGACTACATGAACGCGCAACAACAAGCATTTTTTAAAGGTGTGCTTGAGCAAATCAAGGTGGAGACGCAGCAGCAGATTGAAGTTATCAAGCAGGACATCGCCTCCGCCGATTGTGGAACGGATGAACT
Source organism: uncultured Cellvibrio sp. (assembly GCA_946481735.1). The sequence continues at coordinate 1,690 of CAMLOU010000004.1, read as the reverse complement.
CGACCGGGCGTTGGCAGAAGAGGAAAACCGGCAGCGCATGCGCTTGGCGGAACGCCAGTATTTGCTATTGCGCAAGATCGATAAAGCCTTGGCGCGCATTGCTCAGGGCACATATGGCTATTGTGAAGTCACGGGTGATGCGATCGGTTTGCAACGCTTGCTATTGCGTCCTACAGCCGAATTGTGCGCCGAAGAAAAAATGCGGCAGGAGCACCTCGAACGTAATTTTGCCCAGCGTCATCTTTAATTTTTTTGATCTATACGGATTGGAACCATGCATAAACAACTTCCCGTTACGCTCTTGTCCGGCTTCCTCGGTGCCGGCAAAACCACCGTGCTGAATCACATTCTGAATAACCGCGCTGATTTGCGGGTGGCGGTTATCGTGAATGACATGAGTGAAGTTAACATCGATGCCGCGTTGGTAAAAAATCAGGTGCAGCTCCACCGCGCAGAAGAAAAACTGGTGGAGATGAGCAACGGTTGTATCTGTTGTACCTTGCGTGAGGACTTGCTGATTGAAATCAATCGGCTGGCCCACGAGGGCCGCTTTGATTATCTGGTCATTGAATCCACCGGCATCTCCGAACCCTTGCCGGTGGCCGAAACCTTTACCTTTGAAGATGAAGAGGGCAAAAGTCTGGCGCAGGTAGCGCGTCTCGATACGATGGTGACGGTGGTGGATGCGGTGAACTTCCTGCGCGATTTTTATGAAGCGCAATATTTGCAGGAAACCGGTGAGCATCTGGGTGAGGAAGACCAACGCAATGTGGCGGATCTGTTGGTAGATCAAATTGAATTTTGCGACGTGTTGTTGATCAGCAAAACCGATCTGGTGGATGCGGAAACATTGGCAGAACTGCAAGCGGTATTGCGCAAGTTGAATCCGGATGCTGACATCATCCCCATAACAAAAGGCCAGGTGCCTCTTGATCGTGTATTGAATACCGGTCGTTTTAATTTTGAAAAAGCGCAGCAGGCGCCGGGTTGGTTGAAAGAAATGCGGGGCGAGCACGTACCGGAGACGGAGGAATACGGTATCAGCAGCTTCAGCTATCATGCGCGCCGTCCTTTCCATCCTGAAAAATTGCACGACTTCTTCTTTAGCCCGGTGATGAGCGGCAAACTGTTGCGTTCAAAAGGTTTCTTCTGGCTCGCCAGTCGACCGCAGGTTGCAGGTCAATGGAGTCAGGCGGGGGGCATTGCGCAACACGGCGCCGCCGGCATGTTCTGGAAAGCGATTCCCGAAGAGCATTGGCCCACCGATGCGGAACATCGCCAATATATTATGGACAAATGGCAGGAGCCCTTTGGCGATATGCGTCAGGAGCTGGTATTTATCGGGCAGGGTTTGCACCCCGATGAGGTCACCCAACGACTGGATGCCTGCCTCCTGAGCGACGAAGAGTTACTGGCGGGGCAGGCGATGTGGAAGACCTTACCCGATCCCTTTCCGGAGTGGCAGGTTTGATGCACAATTTCAATGTACCTTCCCACTTCTGAGATAGACGATGCATAGAAAATTATTGACCTCAGTAAGCTTATTATTTCTGCTGGCCGGCTGCGAAAAGTCCGCACCGCCCATTGAACCGTCGACTGCATTGATCGAAACGAACGAAGCCGCTCATCATCATGATGACCATGACCATGACCATGACCATGACCATGACCATGACCATGACCATGACCA
>CAMLOU010000003.1 GCA_946481735.1 uncultured Cellvibrio sp. | reverse complement strand
AGTTCTTCTTCGGTGGCTTCGCGGACGTCGACAACTTCGATTTCAAACGTCAGTTGTTTTCCGGCGAGGGGGTGGTTGCTGTCGATGTCGACATTGAATTTACCCACTTTTAATACCACGGCTTCCCAGGGGCCATGTTCGGTATTAACCGCGACTTTCATGCCGGGTTTGAGTTTGTTTTTCAGTTTGGCGTAGTCGAGCAAATGTTTGATGGGGATGCGTTGCACCGCGCCTTCTTTGCGTTGGCCGTAGCCTTGTTCGGGGCTGAGTTCGACAGTGAACTTATCGCCAGCTTGTTTTCCTTCCATGGCGTGTTCCATGGCGGCCAACAGGTTGTTGTGGCCGTGCAGGTAGAGTGTTGGTTCTGCGTCGTGTGAGCTTTCGAGGAGTTCGCCGTTGGTTTCGCTGAGGCGGTAGTGGAAGCTGACAACTTTGTCCGCACCGATTTGCATAGTGGTCTCCAGAGGTTATTGCTTTTTGAGCCGCGCAGTATGGCGAGGGTGTTCCGGGTTGGCAACGGGGAATTGGGGGTTTTGTGGGTTGGCAACAGAGTGGGCTATGGTCGGGCGGAGGGGGGCCGGTAGGTCGGATTAGCGTTAGCGTAATCCGACAGCTTGGTCAGCGTTTGGGTGGGAGTTGGATTGCTTGGGAGGGGGGAAGTCGGATTACGCCTGCGGCTAATCCGATCTACGGATTGGGAGTGTTTTATTGGCGGACGCAGTCGACGAAGTAGTCGCGTTTGCCGTCGACTTCGCGTTTGACCAGGCCGTGTACGTCGGTTTCGAAGCCGGGGAAGCGTTCGTTGAAGTCGCGGGCGAATTTCAGGTAGTCCACGATGGTTTTGTTGAAGCGTTCGCCGGGAATCAACAGCGGAATGCCTGGCGGGTATGGCGTCAGCAAAATCGAAGTGATGCGCCCTTCCAGTTCGTCGATGGCAACGCGTTCGATTTCGCGGTGGGCCATCTTGGCGAAGGCGTCCGAGGGTTTCATGGCCGGCTGCATGTCGGACAGGTACATCTCGGTAGTCAGGCGTGCAACATCGTAGACTTTGTAGAAGTCGTGGATTTGCTGACACAAATCGCGTAGGCCGCGTTTTTCATAGCGCGGGTTGGCTTGCGCAAACTCCGGCATGATGCGCCACATGGGCTGGTTTTTGTCGTAGTCGTCTTTGAATTGTTGCAGGGCGGCTACGAGGGTGTTCCAGCGGCCTTTGGTGATACCGATGGTGAACATAATGAAGAAGGAGTAAAGCCCGCACTTCTCCACGATCACGCCGTTTTCCGCCAGGTATTTGGTGACGATAGACGCCGGGATACCGGATTCCGCGAATTCACCGTCCAGCGATAAACCGGGGTTGATGATGGTGGCTTTGATGGGGTCGAGCATATTGAAGCCCGGCGCCAGTTTGCCGAAGCCGTGCCAGTTGTCTTCGCTGCGCAGCATCCAGTCGTCGCGCTCACCCATACCTTCGGCGGCGAAGGCATCCGGGCCCCATACCTGGAACCACCAATCCTGCCCCCACTCTTCGTCCACTTTCTTCATGGCGCGGCGGAAGTCCAGCGCTTCGAGGATGGATTCTTCCACCAAGGCGTGGCCACCAGGCGCTTCCATCATGGCCGCTGCGATATCGCAGGACGCAATGATCGCGTACTGCGGCGAGGTGGAGGTGTGCATCAAATAGGCTTCATTAAAAGCGTCCTGATCCAGTTTCACTTTCTCGGAATCGTGCACCAGGATTTGCGATGCCTGGGATAAACCGGCCAACAATTTGTGGGTGGATTGGGTGGAGAAGATCAGCGACTCTTTTGCACGCGGGCGGTTTTTGCCGATGGCGTGCATGTTTTTGTAGAAGTCGTGGAAGGTGGCGTGCGGCAGCCAGGCTTCGTCGAAATGCAACGTGTCGATCTTGCCGTCGAGCATTTCTTTCAGGCGTTCAACGTTATAAATCACGCCGTCGTAAGTGGACTGGGTGATGGTCAGGATACGCGGCTTTTTGTTCTTGGCTTCGCGGGCAAAGGGGTTAGCTTCGATCTTGCGCGCAATACTTTCCGGGGTAAATTCTTCCAGCGGAATGGGGCCGATAATACCCAGGTGGTTGCGCGTGGGCATCAGGAACACCGGAATCGCGCCGCACATAATGATGGAATGCAGGATGGATTTGTGACAGTTGCGATCCACCACCACGATATCACCCGGCGCCACCATGGAGTGCCACACCATCTTGTTCGATGTCGAGGTACCGTTGGTCACAAAGTAGCAATGGTCCGCATTGAAGATACGCGCCGCATTGCGCTCGGACGCCGCCACCGGGCCGGTGTGGTCGAGCAGTTGGCCCAGCTCTTCTACCGCGTTACACACATCCGCGCGCAGCATGTTTTCACCAAAGAACTGGTGGAACATCTGGCCGATAGGTGACTTCAAAAAGGCCACGCCGCCAGAGTGGCCGGGGCAGTGCCAGGAATAGGAGCCGTCCTGCGCGTAATGCACCAGCGCACGGAAAAACGGTGGCGAGAGGCCATCCATATAGGACTTGGCTTCGCGGATGATATGGCGCGCCACGAACTCGGGCGTGTCTTCAAACATGTGGATGAAGCCGTGCAGCTCACGCAGGATGTCGTTGGGAATGTGGCGCGAGGTGCGGGTTTCGCCATAGAGGTAAATCGGGATGTCGGCGTTCTTGTAGCGAATCTCTTCCACAAAGGCGCGCAGGGATTTCAGGGCGTGGTCGGTTTCTTCCAGCGAACCTGAGCCGAATTCTTCGTCGTCGATTGACAGGATAAAGGCCGAGGCGCGGGATTGTTGCTGCGCGAACTGGGACAAGTCGCCGTAGCTGGTCACCCCGAGAACCTCCATGCCCTCTTGCTGAATCGCGTCCGCCAGGGCGCGAATGCCCAGGCCGGATGTGTTTTCAGAGCGAAAATCCTCGTCAATGATGACTATCGGAAAGCGAAATTTCATGGGGTCTCCACACGGTTTGCGTCAAATCAAACCCCGCAGGCAGCGGGGTGCGTGTTCTGGTGCCGGGGTGCACCGGGTCTCTTTCGGTTTAGTTTAGGCTTTTGATGCAGTTTAGGACAATCTCAAACAGGCGCTGTTCTATGGCCGGGCAAGGTCGCAAATAATGCAGCAGTCCACGCCATCTGTCGACGCCTGTACCGTTATTTTTTGCATTGGCGCGGGCTTGGCCAAAGCGTGAACACAGGCGCCCTATGTCTTTCTTTACAAGCCCTTTACACAGTGCCCTTCGTGCCAACCGCCCCTTTAGGCTAAGATAACGCGCCATTCGGTCACCCATATGAATAAGAGGCGCTCCATGATTACCCACGAACCCAATCCACGCTATGTTGCCCACCCCGAACGCTACCAGCGCATGAAATATCAGCGCTGTGGCAAGAGCGGTTTGAAATTGCCGCGGCTGTCTTTGGGTTTGTGGCAAAACTTCGGCGCCGTGGATTCCCTTAGCAATGCCACGGCGATGATTCAGCGCGCGTTTGATCTCGGCATTACCCATTTTGATCTCGCCAACAATTACGGCCCGAATTTCGGCTCAGCGGAATCCACCTTTGGTACCATCTTCAAACAACATCTCGCGTCTTACCGCGATGAGTTGATTATTTCCAGCAAAGCCGGTTACGACATGTGGCCCGGTCCTTACGGCATCGGCGGCTCGCGTAAATATCTGGTAGCCAGTTGCGATCAGAGTTTGCAACGCACCGGGCTGGAGTATTTAGATATTTTTTATTCCCACTGCATGGACCCGGAAACACCGCTGGAAGAAACCATGCAAGCACTGGACTATATTGTGCGCTCCGGTCGCGCGCTGTATGTGGGCATTTCCAGTTATACACCGGAGAAAACCAAAGAAGCGGTCGAGATTTTACGCTCACTCGGTACACCGCTGTTGATTCACCAACCGCGTTACAACCTGTTTGATCGCTGGATTGAAGATGGTTTGACAGATGTACTAAAAGAAGAAGGCGTGGGCGCGATTGCGTTTTCTTCGCTGGCCCAGGGTGTATTAACCAATAAATATTTGAATGGCATTCCTGCAGGCTCGCGGGCCGCGCGTGCAGAGCAAATTTATTTGGGCAGCAAAGATATTACGCCGGAGAAAATTGCCAAGGTGCAGGCGTTGAATGCGATTGCTGAAGCACGCGGGCAATCCCTGGCGCAGATGGCGTTAGCCTGGGTGTTAAATAATGAGGTGGTAACCAGCACGATTATCGGCGCAAGCCGGGTTGAGCAAATTGAAGACTCGGTGAAGGCCCTGGATAATCTTGAGTTTAGTGCGGCAGAGTTAGAAAAAATCGAAGCGATTTTGCGTTGATAGATTTTCGTGTACCCCGTAGGTCGGATTAGCCGCAAGGCGTAATCCGACATCCCCTCTCTTAAACAACCTCTATCGCACACTGCTACATGTTTGTCGGATTACGCCTGCGGCTAATCCGACCTACTGGTTTCTTTTTTAAGTTCTTTGGTCAGGGCGATGGCCATGAATACCAGGAGAACGCAAAACGGGAAACCCAGGGCGGTAATCACATTTTGCAAGGCAGGTAAGCCGCCGCCCAACAATAATGTGGCGGAAAGCGTGCCGAGTAACAACATCCAGAACACCCGCTGCCAGGTGCGCGATGCCTGGTTTTCGCGGCGTGATAATAAATCCATCACCAGTGCTGCTGAGTCCGCTGAAGTCGTCAAGAAAATCACGATGATTACAGCGCTGACGATAGAGGTTACCGTGGCCAAGGGAAATTGTTCGAGAAAGGTGAACAGCGCAATGGAGACATCGGCTTGTACCTGGGTTGCCAGATCAACGCCATTATTCAGTTCCAGGTCAATAGCCGATAAACCGAATACTGAAAACCAGATCAGCGTAAATAATAAGGGCGCACCCAGGGCACCGATCACCAATTGGCGAATACTGCGACCCTTGGAAATACGCGCAATAAATAATCCCACATAAGGCGCCCAGGAAATCGTCCAGGCCCAATAAAAGACGGTCCAACTTTGTTGCCAACTGGTGCCTTGGTAAGCCTCTGTCCACAGTGACATCCAGGGCAGGTTTTGCACGTAAATTCCGAGGTTTTGCACTGCGCCAGACGTAATAAACAACGTCGGCCCCACTGCCCAGATAAATAACAGCAGCAAGATCGCCAAACCAATATTGAGGTAAGATAATCGTTTGATACCGCGATCCAGGCCCAAGGCAACCGATGCCGTTGCCACCAGCGTGATCACAACAATGATGATCATCTGCGACAGGGATGACACAGAAAAATCGAATAAATAAAACAGGCCACTGTTTAACTGTAAGGTGCCCAGCCCCACCGAAACCGCAACACCAAACAGGGTGCCGAGCAGCGCGATAATATCAATCACCCAACCGATCGGGCCATAAATGCGCTCGCCCAACACACCGTAAAACACACTGCTGATACGCATGGGTAAACCTTTGCGATAGCTGAAATAACCGATGGCTACTGCAGGCAGGGTAAAGATTGTCCAGGTGTGTAAACCGAAGTGGTATAACGCAATATTCATCGCTGTTTTGGCGGCGTCGCGCGTTTGCGGCTCAACATCGACAAACGGCGGCTTGATAAAGTGCGATAAAGGTTCAGCTACGCCCCAGAACATCAGGATGGTGCCGATGCCCGCCGCGAACAACATAACAAACCAGGTAGTGGTGGAATATTCCGGCTGTTGCTCATTGCCACCGAGTTTAACCTTGCCGTAGCGACTCATGGCAATCCAGACCAGGAATGCGAGCAGCGCTGTCACGCTCAGTACATAAAACCAGCCAAAATAATAAAAGGTAAAACTACCCAGCGCGCCAAAAAAACGCGCGAATTCCGCATTAAACGGAATCGCGAAGATTACAAACACAACGGCAAGGGCAGCCGCAATAAAAAAGATTTGTGGAACGGCACTTAATCCGCACGCTTTGGCCAATCGATCAAACATGGCGTTTTCCTTTTATTATCAGAGCGTTTTATTTAACACAGCGGTTTATGACACTGAAAAATTTATTGCTCGGGTGCGCGCTGGCCCAGCAGTTCCTTAAATGCAGGGAACTCAGCAAGCGGCTGCAAGGCGGCATCTTCAGCCAGTTGATCGCGATAGCTCTCGACCCGCGCCAGGGTTTGTTGCAGATAATGAATCGCTTCATCGTAATGGCTCAGTGCAGTGTGCGCGCAGGCCAATTGGTAAAACGCATGGGCGTTATCAGAATCAATCGCCAAGGCTTGCTGACACAGGTTAACCGCCCATTGCGGCTCGCCCAGTTCCAATACCGCGTCTGCCTTGTAGGTTAAGGCTTCGCAATCCCCCGGTTTAATCGTCAGAATATGATCATAAACCGCAATCTTGTTGGCGGGTGCTGTTTCCTGGGCGGCACGCAACCAGAGTGAATGAATTTCCTGGGTCCGTTCAATTTCTTCACGGTTGGATTCAATATGCTGCGTTTTTTGCGTCAGTTGTTTTTCAATGCCTTGCAAGCGCCCTTCATAAATTTCCACCAGCTTGCGCACCTCTTCATCGGCCAGGGTTCCCATCCGCTCCTTGATCTCGCGAATAGAGGTCCATCCGACCAGCACCAAAATGGAACTGACACCGGCAATTAGATAGAAAAAATAGGTGATGGTATTGGTGGCGTAAGTTACGCCTTTATCTACCGACTCAACATGACGGTCGACAATTTGCTGCAGAATTTCCACCCGCTGATTCGCCATGTCGGTGCGCAATTGTTTTAGCTCATCCAGCACGTAGCGCTCAACAAAGGGGTTGTAGAGTGGTTCTTGCAGTTCTTCTATATGGGTTTCGGCTTGTTGCTGCTGGACGGTGGACTCTGTGTCGGCCGCTTCCTGGGCGCTGGCAGTATGCGCCAGCGTCAGGAATAACATCGCTCCCGCGATGATCAGGCGGCGCATATAGCGATCCCATGATCGTGAACTTCAATCAGGCAGCGATGCAAGCTTTGCACGGCGAGATCGTAATCATCTTCATCGATAATAAATTGCATATCCACCTGACGAATAGATTGATGCATGGCGAGAATACTGATATTAACTTCTGCCAATGCAGATACGGTTTTAGCAAGCATACCTGGCACTTTCATATCACTCCCAATGGCCGATATTACCGCCACCTTGCGCGTATTAATTTCTGCGCCGGTATACTTTTCTTCCAGCACTTCACGAATACGTTTTACCGTTTTCAGATTTGCCGCTACGTAATGGGTAATAGTATTCGCATTCATGTCTTTACTGACCACGTGCGCTTTGAAACGTGCCAGCACAGCGAGGATACCGGAATCGTATTTATCGATGTTGCCCATCATGTCCTGGTCAAATAACTCGACAGAATAAACCCGCTTGCGACCGGCAATAATTTCTACGCGCGGCGTATCGCTGACATAATCACCGGTAATTAATGTGCCACGATGCTCTGGCTCAAAGGTGTTTTTAATGCGCAAGGGAATTTCTGCCTGACGCAAACCCTTGGCGGCGCGAGGATGAATCGCCTCCATGCCCAGGTTCGCCAATTGGTCTGCCACATCGTAATTGGTACGACCGATAGGCACGACTTTACTGTCACCGACCAAACGCGGATCGGCACTGCTCAAGTGATATTCTTTATGGATAATCGCTTCGCGCGCCTGCGTTAATACCGCAATACGGCTGAAAGTCATTTCGCTGTAGCCGCGATCAAAACTGGCCATCAAACCCTCAGAGCAATGGGTATAGCCGGTGGCAATCAATAATTCGTTGGCATAATCTACATCGGCAAATTGCTGGCGAATCATATCGTCCAGATTTTCTGCCTGCTCGGCTTGCCAACCCGTTAGATCCACAAAGCGCGCATTCACACCGTCGCGACGCAGCAACTGGGTCATATTCCAGGCACTATGCGCTTCACCGATACTGGCAAGCATTTCGCGTACGGTAAACAAATGCGAAGTCAGCTCAAAGTGACCATGCTGACACAGACGTTGCAAATCGCTCAGGCAACGTTCGGCATCATCAAGGCGCTGACGAATAAAATCATCGGCTTGCTGACGCAGCTCGGTATCGCCAAACAATTCACTGTTGATTGCCAACACGCGTTGGCGCAGTGCTGTAAATGCTTCCTGCCAGGATGCATCGTTATCGGTACTGGCAAAAAAGCCGTACACGCCCGGTTGGCCGTTGTGCTTGTTTTCCAACAACAGGTTAGTCAAACCACCATAGGCGGACACGACAAAAACACGATTGTACAGATCTTCGGTCTTGCCATTCTTCAATACGATGTTATCGCGCACAGCAGCATAGTCCGACATGGACGTGCCACCGATTTTTTCAACGGTATGGGACAAAACAGGCCTCCTGTTTTCTTCATCCTTTTTCATTATGCGTTGTATAGGTATACGTTATTTTCCGGTGCAACCAGGATCAATCTGCTACCACTTCCGCTTCCAGCGGGTAAACGCCGTCGGCGTTGTGTACTTCTTTGCCGTGCAACGGTGGGTTGAACACACACGCCATCTTCATCTCTTCTTCAGCACGCAGGATGTGCTTGTCGTGCTTGTCCAGGATGTAAATAGTGCCTGGGGCAATCGGATGTTTTTGACCGGTTGCCAGATCTTCGATCTCACCCTTGCCGCTGATGCAATACACCGACTCAAAATGATTCTGGTAATGCATATGCAATTCCGCGTCTTTGTAGATCGTGGTGATATGAAACGAAAAACCGACGTTATCGTTCTTCAACAATAAACGAGTGCTTTCCCAGCCTTTCGACACAATACGACGGTTACTGGCTTCAGCTTCTTTTAAATTTCTGACAATCATCTTAATACCTCCGGGTTGATCTACAGTGAGCAACAAATACAGGACGAGCTATTTCAATCCGCTCTAGCCCACTTTACTCAAGGTGTTTTGTTTGAAGACGTGATCAATACTTTTCTCAAGGATATCGAGCCCTTGATTCAGGTCTTTTTCGTGAATGGTTAACGGGCAGAAACACTTCACCACCTGACTGCGGTTACCGGCAGTTTCGATAATCAATCCGCGCTCAAAGGCTGCGCGACTGATTTTTTCTGCAATTTCGCCATTGCGACATTCCAGACCCTGCATCAAACCACGGCCTTTCAAACGCAGTTCGGTCACACCATGCTTTTCGCTAATGGCTTTAAATTTTTTGGTGACGATCTGCGCCTTGGCCTGAATCTCTTCGGCAAACGCGTTATCTTTCCAATAATGTTCCAGCGCGGCTGTTGCGGTAACGAACGCGTGATTATTGCCCCGGAAGGTGCCGTTATGTTCACCGGGCAACCATTGGTCCAGCTCGGGATGCAGCAACACCACCGCCAACGGCAAACCGAACCCGCTGAGTGATTTGGACAAAGTCACGATATCGGGCGTGATGCCAGCAGGTTCAAAACTGAAGAAGGTACCGGTGCGGCCACAACCCGCCTGGATGTCATCTACAATCAACAGAATGTCGTGTTTGCGACACAGTTTTTCCAAACCTTGCAACCAGGTTTTTTCCGCTACATTCAAACCGCCCTCGCCTTGCACGGTTTCAACAATAGCCGCCGCGGGACGATCAACACCACTGGAAGGGTCGCTTAATAATTTATCGATCATCTTCAGCGTGTCGGCATCGCGACCATGGTAACCACAGAATGGCATGCGCGTTATGTTGCTCAACTCTACGCCGGCGCCACCGCGATGATGCTGGTTACCTGTGGCCGCTACAGCGCCAAGTGAAACGCCGTGAAAACCATTGGTGAAGGAAATAATGTTATTGCGCCCTTTGACTTTACGCGCAATCTTTAACGCAGCCTCCACGGCATTAGTGCCGGTAGGCCCCGTAAACTGCATACGGTAATCCAGGCCACGCGGGGTCAGGATGCAATCGCGAAAGGCCTGGAGGAATTTTGCTTTGGCATCGGTGTGCATATCCAGACCGTGGGTAATGCCATCTTGCTCAATATAATCCAACAGCGCTTTTTTCAGCAGCGGATTGTTATGGCCATAATTCAGGGAACCCGCACCCGCCAGAAAATCCAGGTATGCCTTACCTTCAGCATCAAATAAATAACTGCCACGTGCGCGGTTAAATACCACCGGAAAGGAACGGGCGTAACTTTGAACAGCAGATTCCATCTCATTAAAAATTTTCATGTTGCTTTCCTCTTGTAAGTTGGCTAATGCGGAGCGACAAATGCAGGTTGTAGTCCTGCTTGTTATCTTGACCTTTGTCGGCTCCAGATAAATGGGTTAAAAACAAATGGGATTATCGCGAGGTAATGCAAACTCAGGTTATCGGACCTATTTGCAGCAAATGTTCGTCATCGTGCTGACCGCCGAAGTGACGATCCCGCGTATAAAAGACGCGGCTCTCTAGCGGCGTATCCAGATCCCGCGCCAGGCTGCGGAATAAATTCCATGACGCCTGGTTGTCCGGCGTAATCGTGGTTTCAATAAAACGGATTTTCCCAGCGAGGTTGCGCAACAATTGCGACAACATGTGTTTTGCCAAACCTTGTCCGCGCATGCTTTTCGCAATCACGATCTGCCAGACAAATAAGGTGGTCGGCTTGTTGGGAGGAATATAGCCGGACACGAAGCCTACCAATTCACCCTCTGCTTCAGCAGCGATAGCGGTATCACTGAAATGCGTGCACTGCAGCAGGTTGCAATAAACAGAATTGGGGTCGAGCGGCGGACTGGCAGCAACCAGTTGATTCAGGGCAAAACCATCATCCGGTGTGGGTTTACGCAGGCGCGCCTTGCCTGCGTGTGTCGAGTGTGTCGGTTCAGAGGTTTCCGTACTTTCTGTAATAGCGTGCATAACTGGCATCCCGTATTACTTAGACATAAAAGTAAATATTGCGATGAATATCACGTATATATAGCCTATTTGTTACAATTTAAGGCACTTATGAGCGTTTATGCTCAAATTAAATGCATTGTACACTAAGTATTATTATTTTTCTACCCGGTACCTAGGCGGCAACTATGAAGATCAGTTATATGCATAGGGTTTCGCGTTAAAGCCCCCTATAATTCGCCGGTCCATTAAAAACAGATATAAGGTTATGAATAGAGCAGAAGATGTGTTGGTCGCCTTGCGTCGCGTGATACGCGCGACCGAGTTGCATTCCAAACAATTAATCAAGACCGCCAAGGTCACCGCGCCGCAGTTGTTATTGATGCAAGCGATTCAACGGCAAGACAACGCCATCATCAGCAAGCTGGCGAATGATGTCAGCTTAAGCCAGGCCACCGTCACCACCATTCTTGATCGCCTGGAGAAACGTGAGTTGATTTACCGCCAGCGGTCGAAGACCGATAAACGCAAAGTGCATGTGCACCTGACGCCACAAGGCTATGAGATTTTGCAGAGCGCACCCACCGCATTACAAAATCAATTTGTGCAAAAATTTGATGCGCTGCAAGACTGGGAACAAACCATGATCCTCACCGCCCTGCAACGCATCGCGCACATGATGGATGCGCAGGATATTGACGCGTCTCCGTTTCTGGCTACGGGAGAATTGGATCGGGGTTAGGGAACGGGGAAAAGCGTAATAGCCCAAAAAATTTGGGCTATTACGTGGGGATTGGATTAGTGATCGTGGTCGCTGTGATTGACTTGTTGTTCGACGTCGTGGGGGTAAATGGCGTCGTCGACGTTAGGATCGATTTTGAATAGCAGTGCACTGGAGGCGATCCAGCCGTTGTTGCCATGGGCTTGCAATACGTAGTGACCTTCCGGTGTATCCAGGCCGCCGACCGTTAACGTTTCGCCGCGCGTAAAACTGACGCTGTAGGTTTGCCCGTCTGCACCTTCAATGTGTCCGTACCAACTGATGCTGTTGTAATCGTGTTTTTCAACGCGATCTACGGTCACATTGTAATCTTCGCCGGTTTCGTCGATGGTGACTTTCACCGCATCACCCGGCATTAGGGTTTCAATCTTTAAACTGTCCAGTTCAATAAATTGCCGGCCATCGGTAAATTCTTCCGGTTGCAGGGGTAAATCTTCCGGTACCTCTTCTGCCGGAGCCCAGGCAGCTTGGCGTTGCATCGCCGCCTCGACAGCAGCCGGATCAAACTGTTGATTGGGTCGCCGCTGTTGCATGGCGGCAAGCCGCTCGTCAAACGACACGCCCTCAGCGTTCGCATTATTCGTTTCCGCTTGCGCGGGTTTAGCCTGGGTTGCAGCCGCTGGTGTCGCCGTCATAGGCTCAGAGACCGCTACGGGCGGTTGAGATGAATCACCAGGCGACTCGGACGCAACCTGTTGCTCTACAGTTTCTCCCGAACGGTTAACAAAAAGCAGAACACCAATAGCAACCACAATCACAATGGCTACCCAATAAAATTTATTATCTTTCATAATATTTGCCTTAGCGGGCCGGGATTTTCCGATGAGGTTATTTAATTGTTTTTTACCTGAATCGCCACACTAAAAAGCACCACTCCGTAATACATAAACACCATCAACACACCCATTGCCGATATTTAGGATGTCTGATCTCAGGCGCTAGACCTGATGTAATTTGTTATGCATTGATACCATTCCATGCATTAGCGGAGTGATGAACAGTGGCCTACTGCAAGAACCAACCATGAGACACAAACTCTTCCGTGGAAAACCTGTTGCTTGCTGCACCGTTTTTGCAACCGATGCAGCTGACAGCTGATACCTGCCTGACCTTAGCGTCTGATACGCCACCAGTTAATATTCCAACCGCCCGCTGCTGCGAAGAGACCAAAGTTATAGGTTCCCGCATTGATGTTCACGGTATGGGAAACGGTGGTCCAGTTTTGCCATCCGCCGGTGTTGGGCACATTGATTTGTCCTAATACCGTGGCGCCACCATTCAGGTCCAGCGAAATACGCCCGCCGCTGTTGGGGCTGGCAACGCGGTATTCGATGGTGTAAGTACCGGAGGTGGGAATAGTGATATTGCTGTACGCCATCCAGTCGCCCGTTTCAATCCAGCCGACGTTCTGGCCACCGCCATTGTCAGTGGTCGCTTCAAGCTGCACACCTTGGCTGGCGAAGTAATTTTCTGCCTGGACAGTTTGATTGAAACCGCTGGTGTTCTGCGCAACCACCACAGACGTCGCTATATCGTTGAAGCCTTCATCCACCAGGCAACTGTCATCAGCCGTTTTGGTCACCGCGTTACCGGTGAAGTTGTCGTGTTGATACAGGGTTATGCGATAACCGCTTTGTACCCGCAGAGAAGAAATATCGTCGTTGCGAATACCGCGCGCCAGCAACTGACTCAGGTTGTAGCTGCCTACTGGCAGGCCCACGTTATAACCGCCGTAGTTGCAATGTTCGGCGAGCGTGACCGGACCACTGGTGCCCGCCGTCGGGCGGAAGGCCGCGATGTCGTTACGCACATTGTGGATGGCCAGTGCACCGTAGGCTTCTTCCGGCTGACCGACTGGAATACCGCAAGGCAAGCCGCGACAGGTCAGGTTAGGGTTGGAGAAACGGTTAACCCGGGAGGCATTGAACACGCCCTCGTAAGCCATGATGTCAACAAATACGTTCTGGACACCGTAGCCCACACCATAACGGTAGCGTGCACCGGTGGTATCGCCCTGGCGACGGGAGTGATTCAGACCCATGTTATGACCCAGCTCGTGAGCCATGACAATCGGGCCGCACTGGGGCGCACTCACGTTAAAGGCCCAGTTCCGATCCACCGCCACATAGCCCACGCCACAGGCGCCGGTCTGATGCAACTGGGCAACGAAGTCAGCCCCCAGTTGATCGCGCAGGGCGCCCACAGCGGTATTCTGGCGCACCGCGTGCAGCACGTCAGTCATGTTAGAACCCGCTTGTTGGTTGCGGCGTACACCGACCAGGCGCAATTGAACATCAATCTGGCTATCCGCGTAGGCGGCATTCATCTGATTGACCCAGCTGTTCATTGCTGTTTGGGGATCGCCACCGAAGTAGTTGGCTGTGTAATCATCGTATAAGACCAGAAGATCCACAGTGACCGCCTGAGCCAGGCTGGCAAAGGCAGCGCTCATTGCCACGCCTGCCACCATTACCGATTTTTTTACCGCTGTTGTTATCGTTTTAGCTTTCATTGCTCACCCTCTATTGGTTCTATTTCTTACGAGTTGAATGAATGTCGTTCAGGGGAAGCAGCCCCCAAGGCTGTGATTGGCATAAGATCGCACTTCCTGCATCAGGTGGACCCACCCACTACCCCAACGTCGAGCCTGATCCGAACCAGATTAAGTACCAAAACCAACACCTCTCACGTGAAAAAAAGTACCACCATCACCAAAATCATGTACAGAACTTCAATCACAACCTGCAAATATTCCCAGTTACGGGTTTAAGTGGGAATTCCGGTGCTGAGAAGACGGGGAAAGTCTGAAAGTCCCACTATTAATCTGGGACTTCGGACATTTGTTTATATAAATCGATAAGCCGATAAGATTTTCTTTTTATTGCGAATCGCGCGGTTACGCCGGCAATGGCGGGTGGGTGAGGCCCGGAAAATCACGCGTCTCACTTTTTATTTCGGGGAGGTGGGACAATCCTTGCAGGACTTGACCGGCCAGGCCGGCCATTGAGTGCTTTTAAAAGGCCGCGTTTTAGGCGATAGTAATGCCCATTCACTCGCTCATATGAGCCACCGCCATCTCACCGGTACATTGATGTACCCTTCGCACGACGGATACGCCGAGAGACCGGGTAAGAATAACAAGTCGCCTTTGTGGAGTCGGTCAACCTTGAATAAGGTACTTTTCAATTTTCACGATCTGGTCCTGATTGTTGTCATTATTGAGGGCCTGATCCTCTCACTGATGACAATCTTTACCAAACGCAACCTGAGTAACCTGCTGCTGGGACTGTTTTTATTCCTCAGTGCGGCCATTGCCTTTGATGTCCTGATTTACTGGTGCGTCCCGCTCCGGGATATTCTGGCGGAACTGTCGCCGGCCCTGTTTTTTGCGATGGGTTTTGCGTATTTCCTGCAAGGGCCAATGCTCTACTGGTACACCAAATCCCTGCTCTACCGCGACTTTCATTGGAAGCGCGCGGACGTGCTGCACCTGATTCCCTTCTTCTTCTATCCCTTCTTTATATACTTCAGCGTATACCGCCACGATACCGGGTATCAGTTGACCTTGATTTATGACTATCTAACGATGAGTCGGATGGATCACTTTGCGGTTTATATCTGGGCACAGAAGCTGTCGCCCCTGATCTACGGCATCTTTGCCATCAAACAGATGATCAGCTACCGGCGCCGCATCGAGAATACCTATTCCGATACCACGCATATCGATTTCTCCTGGCTCAATCTTTTGTTGTGGCTGTTCCTGCTGGCCTGGGTGTGGGCCTTGATGACCCACGTCCTGGCGCAGTTCACACCGGTCAGCGTCAGCAGCGCCATGGGTGTGACCAATAATTACCTGACGCTGATGCTGGTGAATGCACTGGTGGTTTACAGTTTGAGTCATTCGGGTGTGTTTTCCGGCATTCATATGGAATCCCCTGTACCAGCCAGTGAGCCGGAAGTCGTGGAGAGCTTGCCGCCCACCTATGGCGAGCTGCTGAAAAATGCCATGCAGGAGAATCGCTTCTATCTGGTGGTGGATATCACCCTGGAGCAACTGGCCGATAAATTAGCCATTTCGCCCAAAGCCTTGTCAGCCACAATCAATAGCGATTTTGGGCAGAATTTTTTCGAGTTCATCAACTACTATCGCGTTGAACACGCCAAGCAGATTTTGATGAACAATCTCGATAAGAATCTGGATATGCAGAGTGTTATGCAGGAATCCGGTTTTAATTCCAAGTCGGCCTTCCACCGTTTTTTCAAGAAATTCACCCAGATGACGCCGGGCCAGTTTCGTAAGAAGTACCTCACCGACGCCGAGCCCGACGGAAAACACGCCAGCGTTTGATTGCCGCCCCGTACGCGGGGCATTTAACGTATTGCATCATTGGACCATTCGTCTTAGCCTCTCGACATTGGGCCGATAGCCTCCTGTTTACGTCTTGATGCGACCAGTGTTATGTCAGAAAAAACTCCGGATCAACCTGCACACCCCATCCGTATTGTCGGCGGCGGCCCCAAGAAGATTCTCTATACCCTGAAGACAGTCGGGCGTATCGGTTTATTGAATTCCGCGAAGGCGTTGAACAGTCGCAATACCTGTAAAGCCTGCGGCTTGGGGATGGGCGGTCAGCGCGGTGGCATGACCAATGAGCTGGATGAGTTCCCCTCCGTGTGCAATAAAAGTATCCAGGCACAATCGACGGATATCCAGGCACCGATTCCGCGTGAAGTGTTTGATCATCCCCTCGCAGATTTTCAGCAGCTTTCCGCTTATGAGCTGGAACATCTGGGTCGCTTGAACGACCCGGTGTATAAACCGGCAAACAGTGACCGGTATCAACCGATATCCTGGGAGGAGGCATTCACCCTCATGACCGAGCGGTTCGCCAATACACCGGCGGAGCGCAGTTTTTTCTACAGCTCGGGCCGCTCATCCAACGAAGCCGGGTTTGTCTTGCAGTTACTTGCTCGCTTGTATGGCACCAACAACGTCAACAACTGTTCCTACTACTGTCATCAGGCGACCGGCGTCGGTTTGCATAATGTTATCGGTACCGGCACGGCGACGATTTCGCTGGAAGATCTGGGGCAATCTGACCTGATCTTTGTGATCGGTGCGAACCCGGCGTCCAACCACCCTCGCTTTGTGCATCAACTTAAAAACTGTCGTGAACGCGGCGGCCAGGTCATTGTGATCAACCCGGCCAAAGAACCGGGACTGGTGCGTTTTGCTGTGCCTAAAAGCGCCAGGTCCCTACTCAGTGGCGGCACCTGGATTGCTTCCGAGTATGTACAACCCCGCATTGGCTCCGACCTGGCGTTATTGACCGGCATCGCCAAGGCGTTGCTGGAAAGCGAACAAATCCAGCAGGATTTTATTGCTGCACATACACAGGATTTTTCCGCTTACGCAGACAATGTGCGCAACACCGACTGGGCGACCTTGACCACCCTTTGCGGTGTTGAGAAGGAACGCATTGAGCATCTGGCGCGCTGCTACGCCCGTGCTGAGCAGGCCGTTTTCGCCTGGGGCATGGGTATTACCCATCATTTGCACGGTGTAGAAAATGTGGAAGCTATCGCGAACCTCGCCTTGCTGCGCGGCATGATCGGCAAACCGGCGGCAGGCTTGTTGCCCTTGCGCGGCCACAGTAACGTTCAGGGCATCGGCACAATCGGCGTGAAGCCGGTACTGCCAGACGATATTTTTCAACAGCTCGAACAAACCCTGGGCGTCACTTTACCGACCACAGCCGGTATGGATACCCTCGCCTGCCTGAACGCGGCCCACGACGGCAAGATAGATGCTGCGTTATTGATGGGCGGTAATTTATTTTCCGCAACCCCCCATGCAAGCTGGGCACGTGCAGCGCTGGACCGCATCGGTTTTAAAGCATTTCTGACCACCACACTCAATCGCGGACATATCACCGGTGTTGAAAACAGCGAGTCATTAATTTTGCCAGTAACGGCACGCGATGAAGAGTGGCAGGCGACCACGCAGGAGTCCATGTTCAACTACGTGCGCTTAAGTGATGGGGGTATCAATCGCCTGAGCAATATCCGGCCCGAGGTCAATATACTGTGTGAACTGGGCAAGCGCCTGTTGCCCGATTGCCCCTTAAATTTTGAAGAGTTCCAGCAACATCAGAAAATTCGTAACGCCATTGCCGCGACCATTCCCGGAATGGAAGCTCTGGCCGATATCGACACCAGCAAACAGGAATTCACGATCGCTAACCGCCTCTTACGCTCGCCCGATTTTCCGACTGCGTCGGGAAAAGCTGCATTTAAAGTCACGCCGCTGACACTGCCGCAAACCAGCCCGGAATTTCCTTTTGTGCTTGCCAGCATTCGCAGTGAAGGACAATTTAATTCAATTATCTACGAAGAGAGCGATAGCTATCGCGGCACCAACACCCGTTGGTCTGCGCTGATGAATGCAGAAGATATTGCCGAATTGGGCATTGCTGCCGGCGACTATGTCAACCTGCGCTCACCCTTTGGTGAAATGCAGGCCGTTAAAGTATTTGCATTTGATGTGCCGCGCAAAAACCTGCTGGCTTATTATCCGGAAGCGAATGTATTGATCGGTACAGCACGAGATCCGCGCAGTAAAACACCGGCGTTTAAATCCGTGGCTATTGCAGTTGAACGCGCCTAAACCCCACGCAGCTCGTATTTACTCAGCCAGCAGGACTTCAGCTTCTCGCATGATGTTCAGCGTCTGGCCTTCCGCAGCGATGATGCGATCCAGCCATTCGCCCGCCGGACGCGGGCGGGAAAAATAATAACCCTGCATCATCTGGCAACCCATATCCACCAGATACTGATATTGCAGTTCATTCTCTACACCTTCCGCCACTAATTCCACATTCAGCGATTGCGCCAAACTCAAGGTGGTATAGACAATCTTGATATGTTGCGCGTCGGATGTGAGTTTATCGATAAAACGCTTGTCCAGTTTTATCGCATCCGCCGGAATATCAATCAACTGGGCGAGCGATGCGTGGCCAGTCCCGAAATCATCAATCGCGAGACGGTAGCCCAATTGTTTTAATTCATGCAGCCGTTGATTAACGTAAGGATTCAGCATGGTCAAATGGGTTTCGGTAATCTCCAGCTCCAGTTTTTCCACCAGCCACGGGCTTTCCTTGCTTAACATAACCAGCTCGTGGAAAAATTCTTCGTCCTGCAGCTCGGCACCTGCCAGGTTGATCGCTAGCGAATAGCTCGCATTCACACGTCGCCAATCCTTGAGTAATTCAACCGCACGCTCCAGCACTTGACGGGAGATGGCGGGAATAAGCCCCAGGCGTTCCGCCAGCGGAATAAAAGCATCCGGCATGATAATTTCATCCAGCTGCGGCCATCGGATCAGCGCTTCAAAGCCGCAAATATCACCGAGATGATTGACTTTAGGTTGTAACCATAATTCAAAATGCCGCTGCTGAATTGATTCGCGCAAGGATTGCGCCATGTGATAATCATTGTTCATTTGCGACGCCTGGGCTCTATCAAACAGCACGCAGGCTTCTTGCGCCGTGCATTGATCCAGGGCGATTTCACATTCCTCGATACCGGTTTCGATATGGCTGGCAGATGTCAAACTGAAGGTGATACCCACGCGGTAATCCATCACCACCACGTCACCACCTGGGCTACAGGTTTCCGGCAGTATCTGCCGCAATGAGTGTGACAACCGCTGCGGATCAGCGGTATTTAAATCGCCGGGAATCGCGATAGCAAATTTAACCCCACGCAAACGACAGAACAACGCATTCGCCGGTAACTGCTGTTTAACGTCCTGAGTAAAGGATTTTAATAAACGGTTACCGAATTCATAACCGTATTCATGGTTGATCATCTTCAACTGGCAAATTTTAACAATGGCCAGCAGCATAAAATTATTCTTGCTAAACGCTTTAATCTGATCGTTCACCATATCCATGAACAGGATACTACTGGGCAACTGGGTCAGATAATCATAGTTAGTGAACAGCTGTTCCTGGCGCGCCTCACTCAATTGCGAGGCCAGGCGTTTAACATCACTGATATCCTCCAGGTGAATGACACCGTTTTGATGGCGTGTCAGCTCCTGTTCTTTCAACAAAATCGTGCGCTGGGGATTGCGTTTTAATTGGTACTCAATACCCAGGGGTGGAATAGCATCAAGGGATGCATCCGCCGCCGGAAGGCGAATCAACCATTCATCCAGGCGGGTATTCAATAGCTCGGCATCCGGTACATTCAGCAATGAATGGGCTAACGCGTTGGCTTTCAGGATCTTGCCCTGGCGGTCGCACAATAAGGTAGGAAAAGCGATGTGATCGAACATCTCTTCATAGAGTTGATGGCTATAATCCAACTCTTTATTGAGGGTTTTTAATCGGCGGGAATTAATTTTCAAGGTTTGCAGGATGCGGGTCGTGGCCAGCGGAAGACAAAAGTTAAAGAACAGGAACATCAAACCGTGAATATACGCATGAGCGCCGGGCAAGGTAATTGAAAAATCAAAATAGCCGATGGGAAGTTGTCGGTTCACTAACAACAAAAACGGTACAAAGTTGAAAGCAATGGCCAGGTAAGCCGCTTTAGGTCCAAAAAATAACAGGGCCACGATAGGCAAGCTGTAAAGAAACAGTACGCCATGCTGCGCAAGATCGATATCATCAATAAACAGCAAGATACACAATGCCGCCATCAGGACAATCAATGTCAGTCCGATAGCGCTGGTAAACAGTTTTCGGCGTGAAATAAACAGCACCAGCAACAGCGAAAAATAAAACAGGCTGGTCAGCGCCACGATGTAATACAGCCCCAAATGATACGCTTGCCATGAACTATGCGCGGCGATAATAAACACCAGGCATATTCCTGAAAAAACAATTATCCGCAAAGCACTAAGTTGCCAGTTATAAGGATGTGGGGATGAGAGATCGGAAGGATTGAGCAACAAAAATTTACGCAACAATGACAACATCAAAGGCTTCCGTACACATGAAAGTGGAGTCCAGGCAGGATTGTGACTAACAATGCTGAACGCCGGCGCGAATACACCATGCCAAGGATGATTTACTGATCGGATCTCAAAAGAGCGGGGATAACAGCGATTTTTGGCTGCGTAAGATTGCCTGATTTGACAAAAAATGTGAAGCGTTTCAATAAAATCCTCACGAATTATTCGTTCCCGGCGAACATCTCAACGAAAACCAATACGCAAATGGATTTTATTTTCTATCAATCGTAAAAACCTGTTTAAAAAACACAATTGCTTGCAGTACTTTCAATGAATATTCGATCACCATTATTGTGACTGTCACCATTTTCAACACATCAATCCGGATTGGCCGTGTGCCGCTCGCGCAGGGTCACGAACTCTTCCGCCAGGGTTGGATGAATGCCAATGGTGCGATCAAAATCCTGTTTGGTCGCGCCTGCGGTGAGTGCTACAGCCAAGCCTTGCATTATTTCTGCCGCATCCGGCCCCAACATATGGCAACCAATCACCTTGTCAGTATGGCGATCTACCACGAGCTTGATAAAGGTGCGTTCATCTGTATCGGATAGTGAAAAAGCCATAGGCTTAAAGTGTGATTGATAAACATCAACAGCGGCATAGGTTTCCCGTGCATCGGTTTCACTCAACCCGACACTGGCGACTGGTGGTTGCGAAAAGACCGCTGTGGGAATGCCGTGGTAATTAAGTGGCTGTTGCGGCTTATCAAAAAGGTGGCGTGCGAGAAGCATGCCTTCGGCAAGCGCAATCGGCGTCAACGCCAGATGTCCGACCACATCACCCACCGCATAGATGGAGGGCTCTACGGTTTGATAATGTTTGTCCACGGCGATGGTGCCATTTTTATTCGGTTGGATGGCGGTGTTTTCCAATCCAAGATTCGCAATATTGGGGCGTCGGCCTGTCGCAAACATGATTTTATTAACGCACCATTCACGACCATCTTTTGCATGGGCAGTAAAGCGATTTTCGTCAACTTTTTCGATGCGGGTAATATCCGTATTGAAATGTAAGTGAACGCCTTTTTTTATTAATTCCTCGCCGAGCAATTGGCGGATGTCCTGATCAAAACCTTTTAACAACGCATCGCCGCGATGACATACATGCGTTTCTACACCTAAACCATTAAAGATACCCGCGAATTCCACGCTGATATAACCACCGCCCACAAGCAGAATTTTCTCTGGCAATTGATCAAGAAAAAAAGCCTCGTTTGAGGTAATAACATGTTCACTGCCGGGAAATTCCGGCACAACAGGATATCCGCCGGTAGCGATCAGGATGCGCTCTGTGGTGTAAACCTGTTCGCCCACTTGTACACAATGCGGATTCACAATACGCGCGCGTCCTTCCAACAACGTTACACCCGCGCCGGCTAGCAAACGGTGATAAACCTGGTTCAGGCGAGCAATCTCAGTATTTTTATTTTCACGCAAGGTCGCCCAATCAAAATGAGCCTGCCTGATATTCCAACCAAACCCGGACGCCAAGTGCAGGGTGTCGCGATAATGTGCGCTATACACCAGTAATTTTTTCGGCACACAACCCACATTGACACATGTCCCCCCCAGATTACTTTCTTCCGCAATCGCCACCCTCGCTCCGAGTTGCGCGGCCGTGCGACTGGCACGCACACCACCTGAACCTGCACCAATAACAAATAAATCAAACGTATACGCTGACATAGTCTTCTCCTTCGCGCGCTCTTTCTCACACAAGATCTCAGGCACATCAATAGTGCCAACATTTTGGATATCAGGTAATGGAAATTAGACAGGCATCGCAGGCAAAGTGCCTGCGGAGGGACAAAAACAGAGAGGGGTTAAACGTTTATATCAATTCTCGGGCGTTTGCGACGGTCACCACCGGCTCGCGTTTCCACCAGCGTATCACGTTGTTCACGACGCCGATCATGGGCTCTGCGACGATCCACCGTCGGCGCCACATGCACCGTGCTGTCCACCGGTTTATTGACCGGCATATCCTGTTCCGGCGAATAGCCTTTTACCGCCTTGGTTTTGGCAGTCAAGCTCAGTGTATTGATAGGACCCAGATAAACCATGACATCACCTTCAGGATTGTCTGCATTGGTATTCAGGCTATCGGCTTTAACGCCGCCAACTTAATGGCGTTATTTAGATCTTGTGATGCTTATCTCATTACAAACGACGGGATTTTCCCGGACCTGATTATAAGCTGCCAATGCCGCTTTTCTTTGGAAAGGTCGGCATGGCGGATGGTTCAATCAGAATCAACGGGGTTTTGCGCGGGAGAAAACCATTGCAGGGAGGCGTGCAGTTTGACCACTTCACCAATGATCAATAAGGTGGGACCGTGCACATTATTGTCAGCCACCGTCTGGGCCATAGTGGCCAGATCGGCGATCAGCACCCGCTGATCCCGTGTTGTTCCTTTTTCTACCAAGGCCACGGGCGTGTCCGGTGCACGACCATGAGCAATCAATGCTGCACAGATTTCTGCCAGGCCCACAAGGCCCATATAAAACACCAGGGTTTGACCGGGCACGGCCAATTCCGGCCAATGCAAATTGGTGCTGTCATCTTTCAGATGACCCGTAACAAACCGCACAGATTGGGCATAATCGCGATGGGTTAAGGGAATGCCGGCGTAGGCAGCACAACCGGACGCGGCAGTAATACCCGGCACCACCTGAAAGGGAATATGGTGTTGAGCCAGTAATTCAATTTCTTCACCGCCGCGCCCAAAGATAAAAGGATCACCCCCCTTCAGGCGCAACACACGCTTACCTTGCAGAGCCAGATCAACCAAAAGTTGATTGATATTTTCCTGCTCCATGGTGTGTTCGCTGCGACGCTTACCGACGTAAATTCGCTCGGCGTCACGGCGCACCAATTCCATCACGCCGTCCGAAACCAAACGGTCGTAAAGCACCACATCTGCTTGCTGCATTAAACGCAATGCCCGCAGTGTTAACAATTCCGGGTCACCCGGACCGCCGCCGACCAAATAAACTTCACCCTGGGTCAGGCTGTCATCCTCTTGATGAATAGCATCAGACAATAGCGTGTCTGCCTGGGCATCCTGTCCGTTAAAAACTAATTCAGCTGCCGGACCTTGCAATATTTTTTCCCAAAAACGACGGCGTTGATCCGTGTCAGCAAAACGATGCTTTATTCGCTCGCGCCAGCGACTCGCAAATTGTGCGAGTTTGCCGTAACTGGTGGGAATCAGGGTTTCCAGTTTGGCGCGAATCAGGCGTGCCAGTACCGGTGATTCGCCGCCGCTGGAAATCGCAATCACCAGAGGTGAGCGATCAATAATGGCCGGGGTGATGTAGGTACACAAGGCGGGGCTATCGACAACATTGACGGGAATGTGTTTCGCCTTGGCATCCTGGGAAATGACCTGATTGAGTGAATCGATATCTGTCGCCGCGATGGCAAGAACGCAATCATCAACATCGCTTGCGTGATATTCGCGCAAGTGCATTTCACCCTGACATTGCTGCACTAACTCGCGCAACTCGGCCGATATCTGAGGTGCGACCACACGCAATACCGCACCTGCTTTTACCAGGAGCCGCCCTTTACGGGTGGCAACATCGCCGCCGCCTACGAGGAGGCAGCGGCGTTTTTTCAGATCAAGAAAGACAGGAAAGTAATCCATATCACGGGCGCAATACGTCTGCCCCACCCATATAAGAGCGCAGCACATCTGGCACTACCACGCTACCGTCTGCCTGCTGATAATTTTCCAGTACGGCTAACAATGTGCGACCGATAGCCAGGCCGGAACCATTTAACGTGTGCAGGAACTCTGGCTTACCTGTCTCCGGGTGACGATAGCGGGCCTTCATGCGACGCGCCTGGAAATCACGAAAGTTGCTGCATGAAGAAATTTCACGGTATTTATTCTGCGAGGGCACCCACACTTCAATGTCGTATGTTTTCGCCGCAGAAAAACCGATATCGCCACCGCACAAAATAACAGTGCGATGAGGCAAACCTAATTTCTGCAAAATGGTTTCCGCGTGCCCAACCAAAGACTCCAGAGCCGCGTCAGATTCTTCAGGGCGAACGAATTGTACCAGTTCCACTTTTTCAAATTGATGCTGGCGAATCATGCCGCGTGTGTCGCGTCCGTAACTGCCAGCTTCGCTGCGGAAGCAGGGTGAATGGCAAACCAGTCGTAGCGGCAACTGCGCTGCACTTTCCAACAGCTCATCGCGCAGGATATTAGTAACCGGAACTTCTGCGGTCGGAATCAGATAAAAACCGCGTTCGTCAGTCAGCTTGAACAGGTCTTCTTCAAACTTGGGCAACTGCCCGGTACCGAAAAGTGAATCGGCATTGACGATAAACGGCACATTAACTTCTTCATAACCGTGTTCATTGATATGCGTGTCCAACATGAACTGAGCCAAGGCGCGATGCAAACGCGCAATGCCACCACGCAA
The DNA here is from genome assembly GCA_946481735.1 of uncultured Cellvibrio sp. Next base: position 38,746 of record CAMLOU010000003.1, on the reverse strand, counting down.
AACGGCAAAACGTGAACCGGTAATTTTGCTGGCTGTGTCGAAATCCAGACCACCGAGTTTTTCACCAAGATCAACATGATCGAGTACCGGAAAATCAAACTCCCGTGGTGTTCCCCAACGACGAAGCTCCACATTATCTTCGTCACTTTTACCTTCCGGTACTTCGTCAGCCGGCATATTGGGTACGCCGCGCAGGAATTCCTCCAGCGAATCCTGCACCTTAACCAGCTCCGCTTCGGCGCTCGTCAGCTCCTGTTTCAACTGCTCAACAGCTTGCATCAAAGGTGCGATATCTTCACCGGCGGCCTTGGCCTTACCGATATTTTTGGAGCGGGTATTGCGTTCCTGCTGCAACATTTCCGTTTTGGTCTGGATGGCTTTGCGCTCTTCCTCCAGCGTTTTAATACGCTCGATGTCGAGGACATAGCCACGCTTGGCAAGCGCGGCGGCAACGGCTTCAGGGTTAGTGCGAATTAATTTTGAATCTAACATGGCTGCTAATTACGTAAAGGTTGATAGGAATTTACACGGTTACAGTAAACGCTGTGTCAATAACACCGAAGCAGTGACCGCCATCAGGCAACCAAACACGGTAGCCAACACATAGGTCACTGCGGTCACCGGCAGGCCGTTTTCCCACAGTGCCAAAGCATCCAGGGAAAACGTGGAAAAGGTGGTGAAAGCGCCGAGAAAACCCGTCATGGTCAATAAACGCCACTCGGGTGACGCTGCGAGTTTTTCATCGAGCACCACGTAACACACGCCGATTAAAAAGGAGCCGGAGATATTGACACAGAGAGTGCCCAAAGGAAAACGGTGGCCGGTGAGCGGCGCAAGATAACTCACGACGCCGTAGCGCGCCATAGCACCCAATGCTCCCCCCACTGCGACAGCTAACCATTGCATGAAACTGTTTCCGTTAGACAAGTGTTTATTTTTTATAACGCTGCGTCGGGCTTTTGGCATCCAGCGCGCGGAAGTGGGCGAGTTTTTCCTGGATCTTCAACTCCAGGCCGCGATCCACCGGTTGATAGTAACGGCGATCCGCAATCTCTTCCGGTAAATAATTTTCACCCGCCGCATAGGCACCCGGCTCGTCGTGGGCGTAGCGATATTCAGCACCGTAATCCATGGATTTCATCAGCTTTGTCGGCGCGTTGCGCAGATGCACGGGCACATCGTAAGCGGGTAGCTGTTGCACATCCGCCCTCGCCAATTTGAACGCATTATACACAGCATTACTTTTAGGCGCTGCCGCAAGATAAACCACAGCCTGCGCAATAGCCAACTCGCCTTCCGGGCTGCCTAAACGTTCCTGGGTATCCCAGGCACTTAACGCCAGGGGTAATGCACGCGGATCAGCATTGCCGATATCTTCGGTCGCCATGCGCACCACCCGCCGGGCGATATACAGCGGGTCGCATCCACCATCCAACATGCGCGCCAACCAATAAAGTGCACCATCCGGCGACGAGCCGCGCACCGCTTTATGTAAAGCAGAGATTTGTTCGTAAAATAAATCGCCACCTTTATCAAAACGCCGTACGTCACTCGCCAGCACTTCCGCCAACACATCGCGATTGATGGTTTTTACACCCTGTTGATCATCGGCAAGGTCTGCCGCTATCTCAAGCAAATTAAGTGCTTTACGTGCATCACCATCTGCCGCCAATGCGAGGGTATTCAGGGTTTCATCATCGATGTGGATGTGTTGGTTGCCTAACCCGCGTTCACTATCCTGCAATGCTTGCTGCAGCACGTGACGCAATTGTTCTTGCCCAAGGCCGCGCAACACATACACGCGGCAGCGGGACAAGAGCGCATTGTTTAATTCAAAGGATGGATTTTCAGTAGTCGCGCCAATAAAGATCAGGGTTCCGTCTTCAACATAAGGCAAGAAAGCGTCCTGCTGGGATTTATTAAAGCGATGAACTTCATCAACAAACAGGATGGTCTTGCGCCCGCTACCGGCACGCTCCTGTTCCGCGATAGCGACAGCAGCCCGGATTTCCTTGACGCCGGCCAGTACCGCCGACAAGGTTTCAAAGCGGGCATGAGCCTGCTCGGCAAATAATTTAGCGAGAGAAGTTTTACCTACACCCGGTGGCCCCCAGAGAATCATCGAATGCAACTGACCGCGTACAACAGCTTCACGCAAAGGCTTACCCGGGCCGAGCAAATGTTCCTGGCCGATATAATCATCAATATTGCGCGGCCGCATACGTGCAGCAAGCGGTTGGTATACCGGAGGTGCGCCAAACAGATCGCGGCTCATTAATTTCTCAGTATTTCCACGCCCGGTGGAGGAGTGAATTCAAACAGTGATGAATCTATCGATTGATTGCGTTTGACATGACTTAAGGTGAATTGCGACAGCTGACCCAGACTGTCCTGAATATGGAATTCCTTCAGCTCATTACCCGCGAAGATCAGAATCAGCTGTTGAAATAATCCATCGGTAACCTTGGGCACCAAGGTATAGCGATGCGTATTTTTATCGCCCGCCTTATAGGTGACGGTAAAATTCTTGCGTAATTTATCGATGTCTTCGCTCAACAACAGCGCGGGAGTTTGTTGCAGATCATCCGTAAAAGGACGCTCGTTCACGGTTTCCAGATCCGGATCGTAGAGCCAGATAGTTTTGTTGTTTGATACCAATAATTGCGGAAATGGTGCTTCCGTTTTCCAATAGAATTTCCCCGGGCGCTGCAAAGCAAAACTGCCCTGGCTTTCTTCCAGTTTCTCCCCTTTTTCATCGAACAGGCTTTGGCTGAATTTACCCTCCAAAGTGGTCATCGCATCCAGGTGCTTGCGCAATTGCGCTGCACTTTGATCCTGTTCCGCAAACGCCGCAGCACCGACAAGCACGCTGCATAACAACAATATTCTGATTAACATAGTTATTCCAGGAAGTAATTAACGATTGCCGCCGGGCACCAGCACTTCGCGGTTACCGTTGTGGCCCGCAGAAGATACGACACCGGCCGCTTCCATTGTTTCAATCAAGCGCGCGGCACGGTTGTAGCCGATACGCAATTTGCGCTGCACGGAAGAAATGGAGGCTTTGCGCGATTCGATAACAAAAGCAACCGCCTCATCGTACAGCGCATCACCTTCGCCGTTGTCGCCGCCATCTTCGTCGCCACCACTGATACCAGGGACAGGAATACTGTTATTACTGTCATCGGTAATGCCATCAATATAATTTGGCTGACCGCGCTTTTTCCAATCCCCCACCACTTTATGCACTTCGTGGTCATCCACAAAAGCGCCGTGCACCCGCATGGGAATACTGGTTCCGGGTGGGAGATAAAGCATATCGCCATGGCCCAACAATTGTTCCGCACCGCCTTGGTCAAGAATGGTGCGCGAGTCTATCTTGGACGAAACCTGGAAGGCCATGCGCGTCGGAACGTTAGCCTTGATAAGGCCGGTAATGATATCTACCGAAGGCCGTTGGGTCGCCAGGATTAAATGAATACCGGCAGCCCGCGCTTTTTGCGCAATACGCGCGATCAATTGTTCGACTTTTTTCTTGTCGACAATCATCATCATATCGGCGAATTCATCGATCACGACAACGATCATCGGCAAGGTTTCCAGGTTAGGGGGTGTTGCTTCCGCCTCTCCCGCTTCAAAGTTTTCTTCTGGCTTAAACAGGGGATCGGCGATCGGTGTACCGGCTTTATTTGCATCATCAATTTTGCGATTAAAGCCCGCCAGGTTGCGTACACCTAACGCTGCCATTAACTTGTAACGCCGCTCCATCTCCCCCACACACCAGCGCAAGCCGTTAGCCGCGTCTTTCATATCGGTGATGACCGGCGTCAACAAATGCGGAATGCCTTCATACACAGACAACTCCAGCATCTTCGGGTCGACCAGAATCAACCTGACTTCTTTGGGGGTCGATTTATAGAGCAAGCTCAACAACATCACGTTGACCCCGACCGACTTACCGGAACCCGTGGTACCTGCAACCAGTAAATGCGGCATCCGCGCCAGATCGGCAATGACCGGCTCGCCGGAAATATCGTGCCCCAATGCCATCGTGAGCGGGGAACGGGCGTTTTCGTATGCCTCTGATGCGATGACCTCGCTCAGGCGGACGATCTCACGGTGCTCGTTAGGAATCTCAATACCCATGACAGATTTGCCGGGAATCACTTCGACTACCCGCACACTGACCACCGCCAATGATCGGGCCAGATCCTTTGCCAATCCGGAAATACGGCTGGCTTTGATACCCGGCGCAGGCTGGATTTCGAAACGCGTCACGACCGGGCCGGGTTGCACCGAAACAACTTCGATATCGATACCGAAATCTTTAAGTTTCAACTCCAGCAGTTTGGACATGGCTTCCAGCGATTCTTTTGAAAAGCCTTTATCACTGCGTTTATCCGCCGGGTCGAGCAGATTGAGCGCCGGTAATTCACCCACCACACTCGTATCCAGTGTTTCAAACAAAGATGCCTGCTTTTCTTTCTGGATGCGGGGGCTTGGCGTCGGCTTTTTGGGTGGCTCGGTGATAACCGGCGGAATGCGCTTGGCCTCTACCTTGGCGTGCTGCGCGACCACTTCACGTCGGTGTTGTTGCGCTTCACTTGCCAATTTTTTCTCGTGGCGCCGCCGCTGGAAGTGCAGCCATTTTTCCTGCAGCTTGCTGATCAGCAACAAGGTAATACGGCCGATTTCATCCATCAGCGCCAACCAGGACAGATCGGTAAAGATAGTCATGCCAAACAAAAATACCGCAATCAACAATAACGTGCCGCCGGTATAGCTGAAGGCACCGTCCACCGCTACCGATACAGAAGCGCCCAATAGCCCGCCATGTGAATAAGGAAGATCCGATATTTCGCTGCCGTAATTCATGGCAGCCAGACCGGTACCGGCAACCATTACCAGGATAAAACCCACCAAACGCAGGCCGATCAAGATCCAATCTGGCGTGGTTTGATGGGCTCGATCCCGAAACACGATCCAGGCACGATAGGCCAACATGAGCGGAAACAGATAGGCCAGGTAACCAAATAGTGAAAAGAACACGTCGGCAATCCAGGCGCCGAACGGGCCGCCGGCATTCTGTATACGGGCATTGGCACCTGTACGCGACCAGCCCGGATCACCCGGGTCATAAGTGAACATCGCCAGCAGCAGAAACAGACAAATAGCCACAAAACCGATCAGGGCACCTTCTTTCACAATCCGCAGGAAAACCCCGGATTCAGGCGCCGCAGGAGCGGTTTTACGACTGGAAGTATTTGATTTCAAAAGCACATTCCCGAGTAATGGACAGTAATTCGCGCCCTATTGTAATAATTAACGAGGTTTTTACCACCATATAAAGAGAAGCATCCAACATTCATACAATAAAAGATAACTGTTAGCCTGACAGCTCTCTATAGCCATTGCCAATACCTTGTATTGAACCAGACAATTTTGCTCCCCCCGTTGTATTCACTTATCATGGCCACCAAATTCATACCCCTATCCATCGTTTATTTATCACGCTTTAAGGATAACTATCATGAGTGACGTACAGCACCATCAACTGATTATTCTTGGTTCAGGCCCTGCTGGATATACGGCGGCCATCTATGCCGCTCGTGCCAACCTGAAGCCGGTTGTTATTACGGGGATGCAGCAAGGCGGTCAGTTGACCACCACCACCGAGGTGGAAAACTGGCCCGGTGGCCCGCACGATCTACAGGGCCCAGACCTGATGGTCCAAATGCAAGAGCACGCCGAACGTTTTGATACGCAGATCATCTTTGATCACATCCATGAGACTGTGTTAACAGAGCGCCCGTTCAAACTGCTCGGCACCAACACCTACACCTGTGATGCGCTGATCATTGCTACTGGTGCTTCGGCCCAGTACCTGGGACTCCCATCAGAAGAAGCTTTTATGGGCAAAGGCGTGAGCGCCTGTGCGACCTGTGATGGATTCTTTTATCGCGGTCAAAAAGTTGCCGTGGTCGGTGGCGGCAATACCGCTGTGGAAGAAGCCTTGTACTTGTCCAACATTGCCAGCGAAGTAACCTTGATTCACCGCCGGGATAAGTTAAAGTCCGAAAAAATCCTGCAGGACAAGCTGATGGCCAAAGCCGCCAACGGTAATGTACGCATTATCTGGAACCATACATTGGAAGAAGTTCTCGGTGAAGACAGCGGCGTTACTGGCCTGCGCCTGAAGAGCACGCAAGATGGTAGCACTCAGGAGATTGATGTTGCTGGTGTATTTATCGCAATTGGTCACAAGCCAAATACTGACGTCTTTGCCGGCCAGCTCGACATGAAAGATGGCTACATCAAGGTGAACAGCGGCTTACACGGTAATGCCACGGCAACCAACATACCTGGCGTATTCGCCGCAGGCGATGTGGCAGATCATGTCTACCGCCAGGCTATCACGTCTGCCGGGGCAGGCTGTATGGCCGCTCTGGACGCAGAAAAGTATCTGGACAACCTCTAAATCCCTCCTTCCAGGGTCGCTCTCAAGAGCGACCCTGATCTTCCCGTCTTTTTATTTCTTTCCACTGTGCGGTTTCGCACGCAGAGCCAATCTGTTCGGCTGTCTGTTGGTATTTTCTAACACGCTGATTTCTATTGCATTTATTTTGAGGCGACGGCAATTACGTCGGCATAGATCCCGATATCCGCGCCACCTTGTAGTCAATTTCCTACAAAAAATAGCGATTTTCTCGACTATCTGCGACACCCTCTTTTCTGGAGAATAGCTTTTAACAAGGAAGTACACATTGATGTACCCAGGCCAAGAAAGGTCAAAGGAAGCGCCCCACTCTATCTAAGGAAATACGAAGGAATGTGTGCCGCATAAGGATGTAGACCACGGAAGATTAAGGCACAAGAGTGGAAAAGCAGGGTTAATCAGCAGGATGCTGAGCTTTAAAAACCGGATCATCTGGTGATTAGAGTAAAACCCGGAGAGGAGCTGGAAAGCTATGGGGCTAACCGCAAGGTTAGCCCCACTCTTTTTTGCGCGGACCATTTTAACAAATAGAAAACAGGCGGTTTTAAACCAACACCAACCTTACCGCTAGAAATTTTCCTGCATATATTGCCGGGCTAAACGGGCCGAGTCACCGCTACCGGCAGCCACATCTTCAAGCAACTTCCTCGCCTGATCATTTTCTCCCAGCAAATGATATACCTTACCCAATTTGAATTTCGCATCAGGCACCTTACGATCATTGGGGAATTTTTCGAGCAATTGGGAAAACCAATCGCGCGAATCAGGCAATTCATTCTTCAACAGGTAGATTTCCCCCAGCCAATAATAACTGTTACCGGCATAGGCGCCATTGGGGAAACGAGAGAGATGATCTTTGAAGGCCGCAATGGCAGGATCAATCTGACGCTGCTTCAACAGATTGTAAGCAGCAGCATAGACTTCGGCTTCGCCGAGCGCACTATTGGAATTCGAAGGAGAGACACCGCCACCTGCACTTTCAACGGGTGACGGCGGCAAGAGAGGAGCATCAACAGAAGCCGGGTTTCCACTGCGACCAGATAATGCCGTCAGGCGCTTATCCAGATCCATGTAGTTATCCATTTGCTGCTGTTTTAAACGAGAAATCTCGTGAGCTTGTTCCTCTACCAAACCTCGTAGCAGAGAAACTTCTTCCTTGAGTGATTGGAGTTCAAAATATGCATTCGTTTGAGCATTAACCGATTCAATCGGTTGAGCCACCCCAGAGAGTGGTCTCTGGGGTGAGGATTCAACAACCCGCACTTGCGCCTGCGATGCAGGGACTGCAATGAACAGAACAGCAGCTAACAGGAATCTCAACATACGGGTTGCTGACTCTTGATTAGTACTTCAGTTCTACACGACGGTTTTGAGCGTAAGAAGATTCGTCGCTACCGGTAGCCAGCGGACGCTCTTCACCATAGCTCACAACCTCCAGAGAAGAAGCGCTTACACCTTGCAGTACCAGGAAGTCGCGTACAGCGTTTGCACGACGCTCACCCAGAGCAATGTTGTATTCGCGAGAACCACGCTCGTCAGCGTGACCTTCCAGACGAGTAGCAGCGCCAGAAGATTTCAGACGGTCAGCGTGAGCCAGCAACAGTGCACGGGTTTCAGGCTTGAGGGTAGCTTGGTCGAAGTCGAAGTACACGATGGTTTCCAGCGGTGCTTGCTCTTCAACAGGCTCGTTAACAGTTTCTTCCACTACAGGAGCGGTAGTGGTGGCTTCGTCATCCTGAGTGCTGCTGCTGGAGCAACCAACCAGGAAAGACATAATAACAGCGAAGGTTAAACCTTGTTTTAATGATTTAGTGATCATGTGTGTGTAACTCCAATCAAGTGGTGAACTAGCAGTACTGAGGTTTAATTAAAAAATGGCGACCATGCGGGTTCCCGCACATCACCTTGTTTTGATGGTAGACGAACTCTGGTTCTGGCATCCAAGGAAACCGCCGCCAGTATACCCTTACCACCAAAGCGAGTCGCATACATCAGCATAGCGCCGTTGGGAGCTATAGTAGGCGACTCGTCTAAATCTGCCTCTGTCAAAATGCGTAAATTTCCGGTCTTCAGGTCTTGTGCAGCGAGGTGATATGTACCACCGCGTTGATGAACCATAACCAAGCTTTTACCATCAGGAGAGACGCGACCACGAGTGTTTTGCTCGCCGTCAAAGGTTACACGCTCCACCTGCAAAGTTGCAACATTTACTTGGTATATTTGTGGCTTTCCTCCGCGATTGGAGGTGAAAATAATGCCAGTACCATCTGTTGTCCATGCAGGTTCAGTATCAATTCCAAAATGATTTGTCATGCGCGACAGTTGTCGAGTAATTATATTCAACGTGTAAATTTCCGGATTGCCATCCTTCGACAAAACCAATGCCAGGCGCTGTCCATCCGGCGACCAGGCGGGTGCACCATTTAATCCTTTAAAGTTTGTCAGTTGCTCTCTCTTGCCCGTTGCAATTTCCTGAATATAAACAGCAGGCCGATCCGATTCGAAAGAAACATATGCAACTCGACGCCCATCCGGAGACCACATCGGTGACATGATTGGCTCACGGGATTCAAGCAATAACCGTGAACGCGCCCCGTCAACATCCGACAACATCAAACGATATTTATCTGTCGTACCTCTTTGTTGAAAAGCTTCCACGTAAATCAGCTTGGTGGAAAATATGCCACGAATACCGGTAATAGTTTCATAAACCTTGTCACTGATGTGGTGAGCCAGGTCACGCAATTGAGCTTCCGTACCGTCAACGGATAATTTAGGTAGCACTTTGCGTTGTCCCAATACATCAAACAGCTGGTAGCTGGCGTAGTAGCGGCCAGCACGTTGCTCAACAGAACCTATCAATAAATATTCTGCCTTGAGCACATTCCAATCCCGGTAATGTACTTCTGCTTCATTGCGTGGGAAAGACAACATATCGGTGCGCGGAATTGCGGCAAACTGACCGGTGAATTCCAGGTCTTTACTGATGATCTCACTGATATCTTCAGACAGTACCAACCCTTGCGTGGCCATAGGTACCACCGCAATCCGGGTCGGATTATCCGCTCCTCGGGAAATCTGTATTGTTAACTGGGCTTGTGCCATACCTGAGAGCATAAGCACAAAAAACAGCAAATAACGTTTCACTGACGTAAATCCTCTGGCTGGAATAATAATCGGAATACTCGAAAGTTACGCTCAAATAAATCTGAGGGCATACCCATGATTTCGGTAAAGCGATCAACGCGCTTCACTGCCTGTTCGGCCGAGCGATCAAATGCGACATCACCACTGCTTTTGATCACTCGCACATTGACCACCTGGCCGGTCGGGACCATATTGATTTCCAGAATCGCTTGCATGCCATTTCGGGCAGAGGGAGGACGACTCCAGTTCTGGATAATCCGCTCCTGTATGAGCGCTTCGTAACTCTGGACATTGGCATCGTCACTACGTTCACTGAGAAACTGTTCTTCCTTTTGCAGAGCTGCCTCAAGCCGTTCCATCGCTTCACGCTGTTGTTGCTCGCGTTTTTTGCGCTCAGCTTCTGCCTGACGTTTCTTTTCTTCCTCTTCCTTTTTACGTTGCTGCTCGGCTTTGGCCTTGGCCTCTGCCTGTTTGGCTTGCTCGGCTTTTACTTTTTGCAGGCGCGCCTCTTCAGCCTTGGCTTTGGCTTCCTGATCTTTTTTCTGCTGGATTCGTTTTGCTTCAGCCTGCTGGCGCTCCTGCTCATCCTGGCGTTTGCGTTCCTGCTCCTGTTTTTTTTGCGCCTCAAGCACCTGAGGTTTCGGCTGTTGGGGAGCAGCGATGGCTTTGGGGGTCATATCGACCAAGGTGGCTTTCACGTAATGGGGTTTGTACACCGTTTCTTCCGGCTTACTTTGTATCCAGTTACCGGCAACAAAGATCAATAACGCTGTATGCAACGTTACACTGAGCAATACCGGTACTGTAAAAAATCTGTCGAGCTTCATAGATACCTAACGGGGAGGCTCAGTCACCAAACCGACTGAAGGTGCCCCGGCACTTTGCAATTCACTCATCAAGGATACAACCACACCATAATCAACACTGTGATCACCTTGCACCAGAATAAGCGTCTTGGGGCTCTGACGCAGTACCTTGCTCACCATGTCTTTGATTTCTGCCAAAGGACGAGCCTGCTCTGCGTCGCCCCCCAGAGTGATGTAGTAGCTTCCATCTTTTTTAACAGACACCGTTACCGGCTCTTCGTCTTTATTATCTATTGGCTCTGACGCTGCCTGGGGCAAGTCAACCTGCACACCCTGTGTCAACATGGGCGCGGCAACCATAAACACGATCAGAAGCACCAACATCACGTCGATGTAGGGCACCACGTTGATCTCAGCCATCGGCTTCTTTTTAACTTTCGGACCAAATCCGGACATATCGTTTAACCCTGGATATTTGGATTAGCTCAGGAGGAAACCTGCTTGCTGTGTACCTGACGATGCAAAATTGCAGAAAACTCTTCTGCGAACGTCTGGTAATTGCCCATCAAGGTTTCTGCGCGTGTTGAGTAGCGGTTGTAAGCCAGTACCGCCGGAATCGCTGCAAACAGACCGATGGCGGTAGCCACCAGGGCTTCAGAGATACCGGGTGCAACCGTGGCCAGAGTTGTCTGGTGCACATTTGCCAAGCCGCGAAATGAGTTCATGATTCCCCACACCGTACCGAACAAGCCGATATAGGGGCTGACAGAAGCTACGCTGGCCAAAAAGGGTAAGCCTGCCTCCAGCTTTTCTTCTTCGCGTGCAAGGGCTACGCGCATGGCTCGCTGCGACCCTTCCATCACCGCATCAGGGTCGGCGCCGGTTTGCTGACGCAAACGGGTAAATTCTTTAAAGCCTGCACGGAAAATATTTTCGACACCATCGGTGTCGTTGCGGCCATTGCCCTGGCGAAATAATTGATTGAGGTCGATACCGGACCAGAATTGCTTTTCAAATGCAAGGAAGGCGTTGTGGGCTTTGCGCTGGTACATGCCGCGCTGAAAAATCATCACCCAGGAAACCATGGAGGCAAGGAAAAGGATCAACATCACCAGTTGCACAACAAAACTGGCTTCGGCAATCAAACTCCAGATCGATAAGGTATTTTCAGCTTCTGACATAACACTCTGTAGCTCTTAGTTGGTAATGGCATGCGACTTGATGCGTTCGAACATGATGGCGGGGATGGCATTGGGTTTCATGGTTTCGCTGCTGACACAAGCGATGCGGATTAGACCCTCACACAATAATTCGTTCCCGCGCAAAATGTTCTGTTGAAACTCCACGTAAGTGCGCGCAATTTTGACCACCTCGGTCGTTACCTCGAGCTGGTCATCCAGGCGCGCCGGGCGACGGTACGTGACTTGTGCAGTGTGAACGACAAGCAAAAGACCCCCGTCCAAAATAGCGGGCTTATCATACCCTAGGCTACGCAAAAATTCTGTACGGGAGCGCTCCATGAACTTTAAATAGTTGACGTAGTAAACAATACCGCCCGCATCAGTATCTTCTATATATACACGGATCGGTAAGCTAAAAGCAGTCATCAATGAAATTCCGTGGCCATACAAGGTCGCGCTGATTATTCCGTATCATCCTGCAAGCGTTTGGGCATGGCCATGCCGAAATGCACATAGGCATTTGCCGTCAGGACACGACCGCGCGGTGTACGCGCCATAAAGCCTTGCTGGATCAAATAAGGTTCGATCACATCTTCGATTGTGCCACGATCTTCACTGATGGCCGCCGCAAGACTTTCAACGCCTACTGGCCCGCCGTCAAAGTTATTCATCATTGCAAGCAGCAGACGGCGATCCATATGATCGAAGCCACGTTCATCAACGTTCAACATATTGAGTGCACCGTCGGCCATCTCGGCGGTAATGGTCCCGTTACCTTTCATCTCGGCAAAATCACGCACCCGGCGCAGCAAGCGATTGGCAATACGCGGCGTACCCCGTGAGCGTTTGGCAATCTCAGCCGCTCCTTGAGGCTCCATACTTACCCCCAACAAGGCGGCAGAGCGCGCGACAATGTGAGTAAGGTCTGCCACGTTATAAAACTCCAGGCGCTGCACAATACCGAATCGATCACGCAGGGGAGAAGTGAGCAAACCGGCGCGAGTGGTTGCACCGACCAAGGTGAATTGGGGAAGATCCAGTTTAATGGAACGCGCTGCGGGCCCTTCGCCGATCATAATATCCAGTTGAAAATCTTCCATGGCGGGATACAGAATTTCTTCCACCACTGGACTCAACCGATGAATTTCGTCGATAAACAACACATCGCCGGGCTCAAGATTGGTCATCAACGCCGCAAGGTCTCCGGCTTTTTCCAGCACAGGTCCGGAGGTACTTTTTAACGAAACCCCCATTTCATTGGCGATGATATTGGCCAGCGTGGTTTTACCGAGCCCGGGCGGACCAAAAACCAGTGTGTGATCCAGGGCTTCACTGCGTTTTTTTGCTGCACCGATAAAGATTTCCATCTGTTCACGCACCACCGGCTGACCGACATAGTCCGCCAGGCTGCGAGGACGCACCGCGCGATCCAGTTGATCTTCGCGATCCCTGGCGGTGGGAGCAATCAGACGATCTGTTTCAATCATAAGTCTCTCGTTATCAGGTTCAGGCTGACGCTATGCTGCGCAAGGCCAAACGAATAAGTTCCTGGCTGCTCGCATCGGCATGTTGTTTTGCCGCAGTCGCAATCATCTTCGCAGCATCCACGGGTTTGTAGCCCAGCGCAATCAATGCGCTTTCAGCTTCAGCCAGCACATCATTGGTATTCAGATGGGTTAACGGCTGATTGTCTGGCAGATGTTCTGCGTGAGGCAGGTCCCAGGTTTTCAACCGATCCTGCAACTCAATAACCAAACGTTCAGCAGTTTTCTTGCCGATGCCTGGCAATTTAGTCAAGGCTGTCACGTTGTGCTCGCGCACGCAGCGCGCAATATCATCCGCTTCCATACCGGACAAAATCGCAATCGCTAACTTGGGACCGACACCGTTCACCTTGATCAGCGTTCGAAACAATGCGCGATCCCGCTGATCGATAAACGCAAATAATTGATGCAGGTTTTCCGTAATGGACAGATGCGTGTGCAACACCGCCTCCGCACCCACTGCCGGCAAACGATAAAACGTCGTCATCGGGGCCTGCAATTCATAGCCGACACCATTCACGTCCAGCAATAAATATGGCGGCTGTTTTTCTACGACTGTACCGCGTAAACGTCCTATCATAAAACCTGCTCTATGTTGTTCCGTCGACCGTTGTTCATGGACCGTTTAAACCACTCTGCCCCGGCGGAAACTGCTGGAGCCGGCCAGTTTAATTAAATGTTGTTGCGTATTGGCGTGACACAGCGCTACTGCAAGCGCATCCGCCGCATCCTCCTGGGGCTCCGCCGGTAACCGCAACAAGGTCTTCACCATATGCTGGACCTGGGTTTTATCCGCCGCGCCATGCCCCACCACCGACTGCTTGACCTTGCGCGCTTCATACTCAGAGACCGGTAACGCCAAGGCTACCGCCGCCACAATCGCCGCGCCGCGCGCCTGCCCCAATTTGAGTGCCGAGCTGGCATTCTTGGCCATAAACACCTGCTCAATCGCGATCTCCTGAGGACAATACTGCTGAATGATCTGGGTAACGGAGTCGAAGATAATCTTCAGGCGTTCGGGCAGGTCAAGCTCGGGGACGCGAATCACGCCGCTGGTGACATACTCCGTCTTCCGCCCCACAGCATTGATAATGCCGAAGCCGGTTTTGCGGGAGCCAGGGTCGATACCCAAGATCAGTGCCATAAGGATAAGTGCGCGTCTTAAAAGGTGGGGGAAGTGTCACATGGAGTGGCGCCTGTCGCAAGCGCAAGAGCGGCGGCAAGCTGGCCAACGCCAGTTGCCGCAGGGGAAGGTCGTATTATGAGTTCAATTGCTCCATCACATCGTCGGGGATATCCGCGTTGGTATACACGTTCTGGACATCGTCCAGGTCTTCCAGCATATCGATCAATCCGAGGATTTTTTCCGCACCCTCTTTATCCAGCGGAACAGTCACCGAGGGGATCATCGCGATATCCGCATTGGCTGGTTTAAAGCCGGCAGCCAGGAGCGCATCTTTTACATTGAGATAATCTTCAAAGGACGTCATGACGTCATAGGAACCATCATCATTGGTAATCACATCGTCAGCACCGGCTTCCAATGCAGCTTCCATTAATTTGTCTTCGTCGATCCCCGGCTCAAAGCTGATCTGCCCCTTACGACTGAATAAATAGGCGACAGAACCGTCCGTGCCTAAATTTCCACCGCGTTTGGTGAAGGCATGGCGCACTTCACCTACCGTGCGGTTGCGGTTATCGGTCATGCATTCCACGATAAAGGCCACACCGCCTACGCCGTAACCCTCATAGGTGATTTCTTCATAATTATCACCATCTGCCGTACCGGCACCGCGTGCGATGGCTTTGTCGATCGTGTCGCGCTTCATGTTTTCGCTGAGCGCTTTATCGACCGCAGCGCGCAGGCGCGGGTTGTCCGCCGGGTTGGGGCCACCTTTGGCCGCAACCGTCAGTTCACGAATGACTTTGGTGAAGATCTTGCCTTTTTTGGCATCCTGACGGGCTTTACGGTGTTTGATATTCGCCCATTTGCTGTGGCCAGCCATGGTTTTCCTCCAAACTTTCTTATTGTGGCGGATTATGCCTGGAGCTAATCCGACCAACCTCTTCTACACAATATCGAGGAATTGGGTTGAGGGGTGCGAGACCATCAACGGCACGGATGCCGTTGATGAGCCCCCATGGATGGGTTTACGGCGTGTCTCGCACCCCTCTATCCAATTCCCCACTCCGATATTATTCAGAAACCGGGGCTGCCTGCTCTTTCTTTCTCAAACGAATATGCAGCTCACGCAGTTGTAACTCATCCACTGCACCCGGCGCATCGGTCATGACACAGGCGGCGCTTTGGGTTTTGGGGAAGGCGATGACGTCGCGGATTGAGCTGGAACCGGTCATCAGCATGATCAAACGGTCGAGACCGAAGGCCAGGCCGCCGTGAGGCGGAGCGCCGTATTTCAGGGCATCCAGCAGGAAGCCGAATTTCTCGCGCTGTTCTTCTTCATTAATACCTAACAGGTTGAATACCGCCTGCTGCATGGGTTGGGTGTGAATACGAACGGAGCCACCGCCCAACTCTGTGCCATTAAGGACCAGGTCGTAGGCTTGTGAGAGTGCCGTGCCGGGATTGGCGGCCAGCTCTTCCGGAGAGCAAGAGGGCGCAGTGAACGGGTGGTGCAGTGCACTCCAGTTACCTTTGTCATCTTCCTCGAACATCGGGAAATCCACTACCCACAAGGGCGCCCATTCGCAGGTATACAGGTTCAGGTCCGCACCCAGTTTACAGCGCAGTGCGCCCAAGGCCTCAGTGACGATCTTGTGTTTGTCGGCGCCGAAGAAAATCAGGTCGCCATTTTCGGCTCCCACGCGCTCCAGAATGGCGGCGCGCACCGGCACCGGCAGGTTCTTCACGATGGGTGATTGCAAGCCCTCTTCCAGGTCAGATTTGTCGTTGACCTTGATATAGGCCAGGCCTTTCGCGCCATAGATGCCAACGAACCTGGTGTAGTCGTCGATTTGTTTGCGCGTCAGTTTGTCGTTGCCGCCGGGTACTTTCAGTGCCGTAACCCGGGCTTTCGGGTCGTTGGCCGGACCGGCGAAGACCTTGAACTCGACATCGGTGACCAAGTCCTTGATATCCACCATCTCCAGCGGAATACGCATGTCCGGCTTGTCCGAGCCGTATTTCGCGATAGCCTCAGAGAAAGGCATACGTTGCAACTCGGCAAATTCCACCCCCATCAAATCGCGGAACAGCTCGCGCACCATGCCTTCAGTCACAGACATAATCTGCTCTTGCGACATGAAGGAAGTCTCGATATCGATCTGGGTAAATTCAGGCTGACGATCAGCGCGCAGGTCTTCATCACGGAAGCACTTGGCGATTTGGTAGTAACGGTCAAAACCGGCCACCATCAACAATTGTTTGAACAGCTGGGGCGACTGGGGCAAGGCGAAGAATTTGCCATCGTGGGTGCGTGACGGCACCAGGTAATCGCGTGCACCTTCCGGTGTGGCGCGGGTCAGGATCGGCGTTTCCACGTCGATAAAGCCGTTAGTGTCCAGGTAACGGCGAATAGCGCTGGTAACCTGAGAGCGGAAGCGCAGGTTCTTCTGCATTTCCGTACGGCGCAAATCCAGGAAGCGGTACTTCAGGCGTACGTCTTCACCGACATTGGCGTAGCTGTCCAGCGGAAACGGTATCGTTTCCGCTTCGTTGAGAATCTTGAGGCCAGTACCGTAGACCTCGATTTCACCGGTCGACATATTGGGGTTGACGGTTGCAGCCGTGCGGGCGCGCACCTTACCGGTAACCTGCAATACATATTCGCTGCGCACTTTATCGGCGAGCGCAAAATTCTCTTTGCCGTCAGGATCGAATACCACCTGCACGATACCGTCACGGTCACGCAGGTCGATAAAAATAACGCCGCCGTGGTCGCGACGACGATCAACCCATCCGCAGAGGGTTACTTCCTGATCAATAAAAGAGGCATTTAGAGCGCCACAGTATTCACTGCGCATAGCATTTTCCTGTTGTCTTGAAAGTCACTGATAAGGTTGCGGCCGTCAGGCCGTTCACGCGCTGGCCGGCGTAGAACTGGCGGCGGGCGCAGCGGCCGGCTTGGCATCGCCGGCACTGCCTGAGCTACTGCTTTCACCGGCCAGATTTTTCTTGCTGCCGGATTTAAAGTCGGTTTCATACCAGCCGCCGCCCTTCAAACGAAAGCCGGCTGCTGAAATCTTCTTTTTCAAGGTCGGTTGCGCACAAGCCGGGCAATCCACCAATGGAGCCTCGCTCAGCTTTTGAATCGCCTCCAATTCATGGTTACAGGATTGACACAGATATTCGTAAATAGGCATGACAATCACCTCATGAAGTAATACAGGTTTAACGATTTCCAACCGGCAACGGGTGCCGAAATATAAAAACGCGCGATTGTAACGTAAAAGCCCGCAGGCGAGAACCGTGATGCCACGGGTTTTCGCGCACTAGATGGAGGCATCAGGATCTGTTGCAAGTCCTAGTCAGGCACACGGGTGTAATGCATGCGTGCCTGAATGCGGCGGGAGTGAGTGACGAGGTAATCGGGATAGCGTCGCTCAAAGCGGCGCGGATTGGGCAACATGACGGCGATCCTCACCGCCTGGGCTTTGTTGAGGTTGGCGGCAGCGGTTCCGAAATAGTGACGCGCGGCGGCCTCTGCACCGTATACCCCATCACCCCATTCCACTACGTTCAGATACACCTCCAGAATACGGCGCTTATCCCACAACATCTCGATCATGCCAGCGATCACCGCTTCCTGGATTTTGCGTAAGTAACTTCGGCGAGGGGATAAAAACAGGTTCTTGGCCAATTGCTGCGTAATGGTGGAGCCGCCAGCCGAGAGGCGACCACGCCGCTGGTTTTTCTCCAGCGCCACCTTGATACCTTCCCAATCAAAGCCGTGGTGGTCGACAAATTTATCGTCTTCTGTAGCCACCACCGCCCGCTTGAGGTGAATTGAGATTCGCTCGTAGGGAACCCATTGGTGACGCAACTCGGCGGCGGGATTTTTCTCGCGCAACTCGTCGAGCCGTAGCGCCATGAAACTGGTTTCCACCGGGTTATACCATTTCCACCACAACAGATTGGCGAACACCCACAACTGATAAGCCAATAACAACAGCAGGCAAACCAGCAGCGCACGCTTGATATAGCGACCGGTCACTCGCGCCACAGACAGGCTGGCCACAACAATCTCCTAGCGAACGATTTTCAGCCAACACTCATGAAATCGATTAAACAGCGGGGCATAGTCAGCACCAGACACAGGCCCCACCGCCAGCCACTCAAATATCAATTCGTCGAATGCTGTGCGCGTATCGGCAGGTTTCTGGCCGAAGTTCTGTTCGAGTTGTTTGACCTGGTATTCCATCCGCAACGCCTGATCCACTGCTGGCGTGGTTGAGCCAGAGAGAATGTCGGCGCGAATGCACAGCAACCGCAAAGCCAACAAATTCTGGTTAATATCGGTTTTCGCCAGATCAAGCTCCAGTTTTTGTTGCAAGGCCTTTGCGCCACCTGCTGGCAATTGCTCTGTATGAATACCGGCCATGGCTTCCGCTTTTGCCCTATCGGCCTGTTCGTTATCAGCAACCTTGAGCAGTGACCATTGACACTCGCGCAACTGGTCGTTGGCCGCAAACAAATTTAACCAGACCTGCTGGCGAGCCAGTTGTCGTTCGCGCTTGATTTTCGCCTCAAAGGCTTCAACCGCTTGCGTGAATGCCTGTTTGATCTCGTTGGCTTTCGCTTTAGGGAGCAGGCCCAGCGCGGCAAACTGTTGTTGCAAGGCTTCTACTTCTTTACGGGCATCCATCAACGCCTGACCACCCAGCGCCATCAACTGTTGTATGCTGCCAATCATCTGTTCGGCCGCGGTGAGATTAGCCTCCAGCTCTTCTTTGAACTCTGCGGTCTGTTGTTGCTTTTTGGCGAAGATCGCATCGCAGGCGGCGCGGAATTCACGCCAGAGTTTTTGATCGAGCGAGCGCGCCATCACCCCGATGTGCTGCCACTGAGTTTGCAACTGTTTGACCTCTTCGATCGCCGCGCGCGTATCTTCCTGTTCCAATAATTGCTGCGCCCGCACAATCAGGTTTTGCTTAAGGGCTGCGTTTTTCTTTCGCTCATCATTTAATTTGTTGTCGATACGCTCAAGAACCGCTTCAAATTCTGCCAGCACGGGTTGGGTGGCGGCGCGTTCTGTGGGTGAGTAGCTGCGCCATTCCTGACGCGCAAGACGCACGACCTTTTCAACCGCTTTCCAATCAGCGCTTTCCCACGCGTAATTGGCTTCATAAGTTTTCAGTTGCTCAACCAACGCCTTACAACTTTCAAGGTTGCGCTGGCGAATGGCTGCCTGCTCGGCAAAGTAGTCGCGACAAGGTTGAAACGCGACCTGGGCAGCCTCGTGAAAGGCTTCCCACAGTTCCTGATCCTGCTCCTGATTCTCTTTGTGCAGGCCGCCGCCTTTACTGAGGGATTTCCATTCATCCTGCAAACGTTTGATCTTGATTGACAGCGCTTCCGGATGTTCATCACTGCCGATAAAGGCCTTCATTTGCGCAATCAGTTCGTGCTTCTTGGGCAGTACGGCGTAGTCTTTCCAATCCTGCAGTTTGTCCAGCATTTCATCGAGTTGTTGCAACTGATTTTGCAAATGCGCAGGGACTGCTCTGGCCTGCGCCAACTTGTCCTCAATGGCGCGGCGCAAGCCGGCTGCTTGCTGTAATTTTCCCGTTGTGCTGGCGTCTTTCGCTTTACGGATCAGGCCGCCGATCTGACGTTGCAGATGGCTCTGCTCTGCTTTTTTCTCCTGCCGTTGTTTGCCCCATTGTTCCAGTGCATGTTGCGCTTCAAGAATAGGTTGCAGCAGTGAATCGCCGGCAAATAGCTTCTTATTATCCAGACGTTGCTTGAGGTGGCGGTAAACGGGTGGATGATCATCACCGGTATGATCGGTGTTAACCAGGATTGCAATATGGTCTGCAATGCTGCCGTAGCGCGCCAGATGTTGCTGCAGTGCGGGAATCATTTCGTTTAATGTGGCAAACGATTCCTGTTCGCCTGCGGTGGCAGGTTTGTGTGTTGCCGCTTCTTGCCATTGCGCCGTGAGTTGCTGAATCTGTGCTTCATCCACCGGCTCACCCACCGCCAGTTGCCGAACCAGCGCTGCAAGCGCGTGCAGGATTTCCTGGCGTTGTTGATCAGCGCTGGCCAATTCAATCGCCTTGGCCTCTGCTTCGGCCTCGGCGGCTTCTACCGCATCAATGGTTGCCTGGCAGGTAAGGATGGCCTGGTTCGCTTGCTCCCGCTGAGCTTCACTGGCCTGGCCGGACAGCGGCTGCCATTGCTGCTGCAATAACTGAAATTTTGCCGTGAAGTGCACATCGAAGCTGCGCTGGCTGTGCTGTACGAGTGCTTGTGTGAGGGTTTCGATAGCCGTCTGTGTGGCAGCAATAGCTTTCTCTTCTTCGCGAAATTTATCGCATTTGTCCTTAACGATTTTATAGACCGCCTTGTCTTTGCCCTTGGTCTCTTTTAGCAAAAATTGTAATTGCTCACGGTCGTCAATTTTTTCTGCTGCAATTTGCCGCAGCTTTACCGTCGCACCCTCGCTGGCCATCTTGTATAACAATGCGCTGTCGTTGATAGCCGACAGGAGTTGCTCAAGGCGTTCTGTCTGACGGGAAAAACTCATTACCGCAAACAGTTTTGATGGATCATCCAGTTGAGTCGACAACTGATCAAAATCGAGCGTGCCCTTGTCAACCAGCGCCGCGAGACGCTGCCGGGCAATGCGCTGCACCTGATTGCCAGCGGAACCGAACGCGATCTGTGCCAGGGTGTTGAGGTCATCCAGTCGCTCTATCGCCGCCACACGCAATTGATCGTCCTGTTCGCCTTTTTCCGCCAGCGCAATCGCCATCAGTGCATCGGGCGTCATACTCTCCAGCGCAGTGACTTTATTGGCACGGGTTTCGGGTTGTTTTTTTTTCGCTTTACCAAACAAACGGGACAAGACAGACATAATGATTTCCTGTTATTGACGTAAACCAAGGCAGCTATGCATACCTGGATAAATTGCAGCTAGAAGCCACACGGAAAGAACCACATAAATACACACACCACAGCACTAAAACAGTCACAGCACGACACCCACCGTATTGCCCTCGTATACCAGCGGAATATATTCAAGCGAACCGACACAGGCGGCGGCATTGCCTTGGGCACGACCGTCGCGCAGGTCAAACTCAATGCCATGGGTCGGGCAGCGCAGCAGGTGCTGTCGCACGCTGGCCTTATGCAAGGGTGCGTCCATATGCGGGCAGCGATTGGCAATCAGGTAAAGCTGCCCTTCCTCTTGTAATAACAACAACTCGCGCCCTGCCAAACGCAGGGGCTGCCGGTAACCATCATATAACTGATGCAGTTTTTCCAGCGCCACGTAAGCCATGGGAGTTCCAGGTCGCGAGTAAGGGCTGCCATTATAAGAGCCAGCAGGTGATTAAAAACAACTCACAGGTAGCATTTTTTTACCCCCGCCCCTTGTCAGCCCCGTGACATGGGCAGAAGAATTTCAGTGACCCTGCTCACAATCCTTTCGCCAAGGTATAAACTACTCCCGGTTTATTCCTTTCGTTTTGCGCCACCCGGTCTGTTGTGGAACCTGTCTATGAAAAATCAAGCTTACCTGGAGCGATTGCAGGCCCTGTCCACGCGGCTGGTAGCACTTCAACGCCCCATTCGTATTCTTGATGCCATTAAGTGGCCAGCAGAACTGGAGACAGAATTTCGCGCCAAGGGTGGCCGCGCCTTGCCGGCCATAGACGCCGATTTTTATCAACGGCAAAAACTGGCATTCGACCCCGATATCGTGCACCAGGAGTTAAAAGACCTGAAGAATGATGTGCGTAAACAATTGGGGCGCGGCGATGCGCTGGGCCACATCCTTAAAGCCACTATTGAACAGTACCAAATTGTGGTCGAATTATTGCGCCACCGGGGCCAACCCCAGTTCGGCTATTTCAGCCGCCTGCTGTACGGCTCCGCTCAGGACAAGATACGCGGCGACCGCAAAACTCTGCGGCAATTAGGTGAACGCCTGTGTCATGTGTTCTCCCTGCCGGCCGTGGATCATCTGAACCGGCCCTACAGCAACCATATCAACGCTGAGCAGGCTGTCGATATTTTGTTGCAGCGCATGAATAATTATTTCTCACCCGGTGAAGTCCGGGTGCAGATCAGTGACGACATTGTGTCGGATGCTTCGGCGGGTGGCGATTGCATCAAGATTAACCGCCGCGCCCATTTTTCCGAGCTGGATTTGCAGGTCCTGGAGGTTCATGAAGGCTGGGTTCACATTGGCACCACGCTGAACGGACGCCAACAACCCTGGGCTACCTGGTTAAGCGTGGGATCACCGCGTATTACCGCTATCCAGGAAGGGATGGCGGTCTTGCTGGAAACGCTCACGTTCAGTTCATTTCCCCAGCGCGCCCGGCGTATCAGTGACCGCGTGGTAGCGGTCGACCTGGCAGAACAAGGGGCGGATTTTTGCGAAGTCTATCGCTACTTCCTGGAACGCGGCATCAGTGAGCACGACAGTTATCGCGTCACCCAGCGGGTGTTTCGCGGTGGCACCTTAACGGGCGGATCTGTGTTCACCAAAGATATTTCTTACGTCAAAGGTTTCGTCGAAAACGTCAACTTTATCCGCAGTGCAATTCAATCCGGCGTACCGGAAATTATTCCCATGTTATTTGTCGGCAAAGTCACGCTGGATGATCTACCGTTACTTTACGAACGTTATCTAGAAGGTGTAATTGCCGGGCCGAAATATTTACCGTCAATGTTTAAAGACCTGAATGGCTTGTATGTCTGGTTCGGTTTTTCGAGTGGTATGTCGGTAATGAACATTGCGCGCGTTCAACAGCACTTCAGCAAGTTGTTCCATAAATTACCGGAAACAGCGCCATTGTATGGCAACAGCGTCAAGGGCGATGCAGAATTGGATTAACACCCGGTTGATTCAGTTATCTGGATCAGCCTTTGTTTTGAGTGAAGACATGTACTACAAAGTTGTTATTTCCGGAGCCGATATTTTCTTTGAAAATTATGGCAACACGGTACCGGTGATTGGATTTATTACCTGCCGCCTGATCGAGGCGTCATCAGAAGAATTGGCTATTGCCACGATCAAGCGCGACATTCTTGTGCACTGGAACCACAGCTTTAATGCAGACCGCAAGATGGGGATGCCCAAGCTGGTTATCGAATATATTGCCCCCTTCAAAGGTTTGCTCAAACCGAAAAGCAAACAGGATTATTACTGGTTCACCAGTGAAGAGCACAAACAACAACAGCTGGATAAATTTATCAAACCGGGATCGCGTTGGTTGTGGTGGAAAAAAGCATGAGACGTGTTACCCGTGGTAAATGGTACGGACTTCGTCGGCGATGATGCGTGCACCCTGCTCTACGGTTTCGGGGCTTTGGCAATAGGTTACGCGAATACATTCCTGGCTGTGTTGCCAATGCCCTTCCAAACCCGGGAAGAAATGATGTCCCGACACCACCAACACGCCCCGCTGTTTTAACCGCTGATATAACGTCTCGCTGCTGATCGGCAAGCCTTCAAACCACAGCCACAAGAATATCGCGCCTTCGGGTTTGTGAATACGATAAGGCAAACCGGCCAACTGTTCCCTAAATACCTCGACGGCATGTTGCATGCGCGCTTGATAAAACGGCGCAACCACTGTTCGGCTCAAATGCAAGATCTGTTCATCCTGCAATAACTGGCGCGCCAGTGCCGGCCCGAAATTTCCGCATGCCAGACTCAGGATAGTGTTAGCTTTGGTAAACGCATCGATCACCGCCGGGTTAGCAATCACGATGCCGGTCCGTGCGCCGGGCAATCCGAGTTTGGATAAACTCAACACCAATACCGTGTTTTCATTCCAATGGGGCTGGCCATTGACAAACAAAATATTGGGAAAGGGTGTGCCATAGGCACCATCCACAATCAGGGGAACCTGATGCGTTTTTGCCAGGTGGTCCAGCTGCGCCAACTCATCATCACTGATCACGTTACCGGTTGGATTAGTGGGTCGTGAAATACACAAGGCGCCGGTGGATTCAGTGATGTGCAACTGCTGAAAATCCACATGATATTTAAAGAAATTATCCGGCAAGATTTCGATGTCCGGCTTGGTCGAGTGAAAAAAATCGGCGCTGATACCCAGATCGCTGTACCCCAGATATTCCGGCGTCAAGGGCAATTGAATGTGTTTGCGCCGGCCATCGGCAAACTCACCCGCAAACAAATTAAACAACACAAAAAAGGCTGATTGGCTGCCGTTGGCCAAAGCGACATTGGCGCGCGTGAGTGGCCAGCCATATTCCCGGGACAAGAGACTTGCTACCGCATCCAGTACCTCGGCATCGCCCTGCGGCGGCTGGTAAATCCCCAGCAATTGATGTCGCCGTTGTGCATCCTCCAGGGTTGTTGCCAGTGCGGCTTCGAATGCCGCCTCCATCGCAGGAATGCGCGCGGGATTGCCGCCGCCCATAAAGATCATGTCAGGATTGACACGCAGCGCCTCACCCAAATCATCCATCAGGCTAATAATGCCTGCATCACTGCTGAGCTTGGTACCGAAACGGGAAAATTCCATGGAGGTTCGTCGCTATGAAGAAATCAATCTATCGGGTGAACAGTCCGCAGCGTGGCTGTGACTAACGCGGTAATGGCAAGTGATCCGGTGATGCCTAGAGCAAACCGTAGGTGTGCAAAACATCCGCCAGTTTTTCCGGGTTGACCGGTTTTTGAATAAAATCCAGCGCGCCCAGGTGGATAACCCGCGCACGGGCAGACGGCTGAATATCGCCGGAGATGACAATCACAATACATTTATGCCCTTCATCGCGAATGGCCTCCAGCACCTGATAACCGTCCATGTCCGGCATGGTGAGGTCCAGAAATACCATCTCGCCCTTGCCCTCGCGGATAGCCTGTAAACCTTCCATGCCGTTGGTGGCATAGCTGATATCCACATCCCAGCCGGCGGGCAGTGAACGCGCTACCTGCTTGCGCGCCATCATTGAATCGTCACAAATCAACAGAGGAATAGCCATAATCAGTCATTATCGTGGATAAATGTCGAAACCTTCGTCGCGCCGAGAGCGATGAACGGGAAATACTTTGAATTATAGTCAGCCAGTTGAAAATGACGTTAACAAATCTTTGTTTATAACGACCATCCCGGTTGCTCTTATTTCGCCGCCGGTGTTGTCTCTTCCTGGGCATGCGGCGGATGCCTTTCTTCAAACAACGCCGCCACACTGATTGACCAACGCTCACCGGCAAATTCATCGATGGCTCCCAGATGTGCCTTGGCCGCGTCCAGCCAGGGCAGATCATCCAGACCGGTCAACTCCGGCGGTAACTGACGGGACAGTTTTAACATGCCTGCCAGCTCGACCAGGCTGAGTTGGTACAAGTCATAACACAGTACGAAATCCCCCTGGCTGGTGGCAGTGATCAATCGCTGGCTTTGCAGGGTGTCCCGAATGCGTCGCCATTGCTCTGCCGATAAACCGATTTGCAACAATTCACGATTACTCAGACTCAGCCCATGCGCAGAGGCCTGGCGAAATTTCCACAGCACTAGCAACGTGGCCAACAAATCGGGGTAACCGCGATCCTTGAGCACAATTTGATAACTGCCGATGGTATGTACCAGCACCGCCCCACCCAGGATCACCATCCAGATCATATTGACCCACAACAGGAATAACGGCACCAATGCAAAGGCGCCATAGATCAAGGTGAAGGATGAATTGGTCACGATGAGACCGAAGAGCATCTTGAGGATTTCAAACACAATGGCCGTCACCAGACCGCCGATAGCGGCGTCTGAAATCGGGACCTTGCAATTAGGTACCGCTGCAAACAGCAGGGTAAACGCAGCCGCGCTCAGCAGGATCGGTAAAAATTGAAAGACCCAGGTCACCAGACCAAGACTGTCATATTCATCCATCAACAAACGCAATGACACCACGTAGGTACTGATAGCCAAAGCAAATCCAAGCAAGAGCGGCCCGAGGCTGAGGATGGCCCAGTACAGCAGGAAGCTGCCAATCCCGCGACGACCGTATTTAACTCCCCAGATCGCGTTGAAATTCAGTTCAATATTTTTCAGCATCAGATAAGCAGACACCACCAGAAAGGCCACGCCGAGTGCCGTTAATTTTCTCGCCTGGTTAGAAAACTCCTGGAGATAGCCGATCAGTTCCTGCTCGTTGTAGGGCAATGCATGGGTAAAAATCAGTGCCTGCAACTGCTCTCCTACCCCTTCAAAGGCGGGAATAATAGAGAACATGGAATAGGTCACTGTCATCAACGGCACGATGGCAAAGAGCGTGACATAGGTAAGCGATGCCGCACTTTTCTGGCATTCTTTTTGTTGGTATTGCTTGACGATCAGCTCGATAAATTGCCGGGCTCGTCGCCAATAATGGTGCATTTTATTCATGCTGACGTGAGGCCATGATGGGTTAAATGGTTATAATCGCCGCTTGATGCATAACCGAGGTTAACGATGATCACACTCTACCACAACCCGCGCTGCTCCAAATCCCGCCAGGCACTGGCGCTGTTACAGGAACGTGGCATTGAACCGGCCATCCGGCTCTACCTGGAAAACCCACCCACCACCGCTGAAATAAAAAAACTCCTGGCACAATTGGGCATCGGCCCGCGGCAGTTATTGCGCACCGGTGAGGATGCTTATAAAGAGCTGAATTTAAAAGATGAGCGCCTCAGCGACGCGGCATTGATCAAAGCCATGGCGGCGCACCCGAAACTGATCGAGCGCCCGATTGCCATTAAAACTGATCGGGCAGTGATCGGACGCCCACCGGAAAACGTCCTGGCTTTACTGTAGAATCCGACGCGCCCACACGCCCGCTAATTCTGGTTCACCTGATGAAACAAAGGCAGTACGATCATGGCTAACCCTTATGTCCTCATACTTTATTACAGCCGCTACGGCGCTACCTTCGCCATGGCACAACAGATCGCCCGCGGCGTGGAACAGGTGACCGGCATAGAAGCCCGGTTGCGCACCGTGCCGGCCGTCTCCACCACCGTTGAAGCGACCGAGCCGGCCATTCCGGACAGCGGCGCTATTTACTGTACGGAAGACGATCTGAAACATTGCGCCGGTTTGATACTCGGCAGCCCTACGCGCTTTGGCAATATGGCCGCACCAATGAAGTATTTTCTCGATGGCACCAGCAGCCTGTGGCTCAACGGCGATCTGGTTAATAAGCCTGCTGCCGTCTTCACCTCGACAGCCAGTTTGCACGGCGGCCAGGAAAGCACACTGCTGTCCATGATGTTGCCGCTATTGCATCAGGGCATGGTGATTACCGGGATTCCTTATACCGAAGCGGCCCTTAACCTGACCCGCACCGGCGGTACACCCTATGGCGCATCACATCTGGCCGCAGGTGATACACCGGCACGTTTGAGCGAGGATGAAATCACATTGTGCCAGGCACTGGGTAAACGCGTTGCTCACCTGGCTGTGCAATTGCACGCCTAATGGTACTGCTCGTAAAGATGGGAACACATAACCATGTCTGAAAAAGAACCCCTGATCATCACCGATGCCCAAGCCGTTGTGATTCATCGCAAATTGCGCGGCATGCAACGGTTTTTTTTTATCAGCTTTGGCGCCTTGTTGGTGTTATTTACGCTGAATAATCTATTAGACGCAGATGGCAGCCTGAAACTGTGGCTGGTGCAAAGTATCCCGTTATTGATCTTTATTCCGGGATTGATGCAACAGCGTTTCCGCACCTACAGCTGGATCTGTTTTGTGATCCTCGTCTATTTCACCTGGTCGGTGGTGAACACCATGTCGCCCCTGGTGCGCTGGCAAGACGTCGTGGTGGTGGTATTAACTGTAGTGATCTTTATCAGCGCGATGATGATCAGTCGCTGGATGCAGTATTGGCAATATTACCAACGACAACAAAATAGCATGCAATAAAAGTAACGTTGAATAAAAGCAACATTGAATAAAGGATGTAGCACGTGGACTATTCCCGACAACAACGCACACCCGGTCCTTTCAGTCGTTTTTTATTTGGACTCTGGTCACTGCTGACCTGGATCCGGGTCGCGGTTTTTAATCTGATTTTTCTGTTTATTGTACTGGTGATTATTGTCGCGCTGGGCGCGCAAAAAACACCGGTGCTGCCTGCTGAATTTGCCCTGCGCGTTGCACCCAGCGGCATGCTGGTGGATCAGCGCAGCTACGTCGATCCGGTCAGTTTGTTACTCAGCGATGTCAGCCCGGAAGAAAGCGAAACCCTGGTGCGGGATCTGGTGGAAGCGATCAACTTTGCTGCGGAAGATGAGCGGGTGACGACCCTCGTACTGGAGCTGGATTACCTATTGGTAGGTGGCATCAGTAAATTACAGGAGATCGGCCAGGCGTTGGAACATTTCAAAGCCAGCGGCAAAAAAATCATCGCCTACGGCGATAACTTTACGCAGGATCAATACTACCTCGCCAGTTATGCCGACACCATCTACCTGAATGACATGGGTGCGATTTTGCTCACCGGTTACGGCACGTATCGCAACTACATCAAAGGCACACTGGATAAACTGGAGATAAATTTTCACGTATTTCGTTCCGGAAAATTCAAGGACGCGGTGGAACCGCTGCTGCGTGAAGACATGTCCGCCGAATCCAGAGAACACAACGCCCGTTGGCTGAATGAACTCTGGACCGAGTACACGCAACAGGTTGAGCAAGCACGCGACCTGCCCGCGGGTTCGCTCAATGACTTTATCAATAATATGCACACCAGATTGCGCGATGCCGGTGGCAGCAGTGCGCAACTGGCATTGGAAAACGGGTTGGTGGACGAACTGAAAAATTACCAGACGGTTCAGCAGGAACTGATTGCGCAATTGGGCAAAAGCGAGGCTGGCAACTATTACAACGGCGTAGATACCAGTGCGTATCTGGCTGACGTTAAACGCACCCGGATTCCCAAAGCAAACAAGATCGGCTTGCTGGTAGCATCAGGCAATATCCTTGATGGTCATCACCCGGACGGTACCATCGGCAGTTATACACTTGTAGACATACTGCAAAGCGTGCGTGAAGAAAAGGCGGTGAAAGCCCTGGTCATTCGCATCGATAGCGGCGGCGGCAGTTCCTTTGCTTCAGAAGTGATTCGCGATGAAATCCAGGCAACCCGCGAAGCCGGTATTCCGGTCTTTATTTCCATGGGTAGCCTGGCGGCGTCAGGCGGTTACTGGATCGCTGCCGCCGGTGATGAGATCTGGGCAACGCCGACCACTCTCACCGGCTCTATCGGTGTCTTCGGTGCATTCCCCACGGTAGAAAAAAGCCTCGCCAACATCGGTGTTACCACCGACGGTGTCGGTACCACCACCCTCGCCGGAGCCGCGCGCCCGGACCGCGAACTCTCGCCCCAGGCTAGCGATATTATTCAATTAACCGTGGACCACATTTACCAGCGCTTTATCAGCCTGGTAGCCGAAGCGCGCGATGCCGAAATAAGTGAAATTGAAGCCATTGCCGAGGGCCGGGTCTGGAGCGGCGCAGCCGCACAACAATTAGGCCTGGTCGATCAGTTGGGCACCCTGGAAGATGTGATCGCTGCAGCGGCACGTCACGTCAATCTGGAAGATTACAGCGTGGAAGTTATCAGCCGTCCGTTGTCGCCGAGAGAGGTATTTTTGCGGCAGCTCGCGGGCAGTAATGCCGGAATGCTCGCGCCCAAAAGCCTGCTGAACAACGTGACGGCGCTGCAAGTACAGCAACATCTACTGCCTTTGCTCAAACCCCTGGCAACCCTGGGCGAGATGAATGACCCTCACGCGGTTTATGCCAGGTGTCTGGACTGTGTTGTGCCTTAAAGATTGGTTGCGCCCTAACCAGAATTCATTCAGGTCGCATTCGCTTCCCGATACACGCAGGTTCGATTGCGACCGGCGGCTTTAGCGTCGTAGAGCGCTTTATCCGCCGCATTAAGCCACGCGTCAAAATCTTTCATCGTCGTTGATATTTCGGCGACGCCGAGGCTGATGGTGCAATGCAAGGCTTGCTTTTCACCGAAGCGATCCGAGGCCACTGCCAGACGCACCCGCTCTGCAATATCCTGTGCCCGCTTTGCATCGGTTTCCGGCAACACCACCGCGAATTCTTCGCCACCGTAACGGCCGAGGATGTCAATGCTGCGCAAATTAATCTGCAACAAATAGCTCAAGGTTTCCAATACATCATCACCGATGCTGTGGCCGTATTGGTCATTAATTTCCTTGAAGTGATCAATATCCAACATAACCAGGGAGGCTGGATTTCCCTGCCGACGGCTGCGATCAAATTCTTCCGCAGCGCGCAGTTGCCAATAGCGGCGGTTGTATAAACCGGTCAGGCCATCCGTACGGCTTAATAATTTCAAACTGTTTTTTTGTTCGTGCAGGCGCGTGGCAAAACTGTAAGCCATCATGCCTACCGCCAAGGGATGCACAACCAAAAAAGGCAAAGACGCAATAATGACGGTGAGGCTGCTGTCCCATTGCGGATGCCAGCCAAAGATCGCCACCCCCAACAGCAAACCGGCAATCTGGGCTAACACACCCCAGCCAAAAAAACGCATGCCGGATGTCGCCATGTTGTTCATGCTCAACATGGTTAGCACGACCGCACTGGGCAGTAAGTTGCATGCCATGGCAGCTACCCAGAGGCCGCCGCAAAAGGAATCGAATAACAGTTGGCGTTTACCCGTGGCAAAGGAATCCGAGACGCGTGTTGCATACAGATACGCAATATGCGGCCAGGCGAAGGCGTACATGATCAACAGAAACCAGACCCAAAAGCCGTGCGACAGGGGAATGAGCGCGGCACCCACGGCAAAAAAACCCAAACCGAGTCCGAGTATGCGAGCGGGATACACGCGCCGGGCAAAACGACGACCTACAGGCGCTGACTGAGCGGAAGACGGAGTTTCTGCCATCATCGGTTATTCGCCGGTGCTCCAGAGAGAAGGGTATGCTTTTAACCATAGCCAGCTTTGCAGATTACGCAATCCGGGAGACCGACGCGTCGGGAATCGCCGTCGAGATCGCAGAACCAACAGCCGAGGCTGACTGTTAGTTCTGCGGTGTGCGTTATTGTTCCGTCAGTACTTGTAAGGCACCGGAAACGTACACCAGCGGCGCATTCCAGTTGATGGCGATTTCATTACTCGCGTAACTGCACCAGTGATCCAGATAGGACTTCGCCGGTAAATCGGAGGGATAACTTACCGGGCAATCACTGGCGTCCTGCTGGCCAGCATGGGGGCCACCCGCCAAAAAGCCGGGGATGGGTGCCGCGATACCATCAGCCTCGGAGGGACGATGGTGGATGTGCTGCGGGGTTTTCACACCGTAGCCGGTCACAAAGGAAAAATCGGTAGGATTGCGCCCCAATACGTAATCCAGCAGCGATTGGGCCGCATTGAGGTAGTCGCGGTTGCCATTCAACTGAAAGCCCTGCAATAACATCATGGCCTGATTCAGGGCCACGGAATTACTGCCCCAGACAAAATTCTGCTGGCGCATAGGCACCGCGTAGGCCGATGCTTCCCAATCCTCTACCAAAGTATCTGCGAGGGCGGTAATGCGCTGGGCAATCAGCGCTTTATCCGCAACGTCAGTCAAATTGCTGCGATGGTGGGCCAGCGACATCCAGGCTAACCCGCGTACATCGCCCCAGGAGGGCACAGTGGCCTGGGTCTGGGTGGGATTCATGCTGTTGTAGTAGGCCGCGTTGCCGGTGGTGATATAAAGCTCCGCCGCCGCCCAGGCATGCTCGTCGGTGAGCGTAGCATCACCATAGGCGCCGGTCTTGATATCGGCGGGCTGGGTGTAGGTAACCTCCGGGTTGGCCTGCGCCCATGCCCAGGCTGATTCTGCGGCGGCCAGCATCTCGGCTGAAAGCTCTGCATTAAAGGGTTCATATACCCGGCTGGCGACGGCCATCACCGCTGCAAAATTAAGGGTTGCGGAGGTCCCTTTTTGCACGACATAGCGCTGGGTACCGGTTTCGTGAGGCATCACCGCGCCGTCAAACTCCTTGTCGGTCAGCTTGTGGTAAACACCGCCGTCGTTGGGATCCTGCATATCCAGCATCCATTCCAGGTTCCACTGGATTTCATCGAGCAGATCCGGCAGCGTGTTGTCGCTTTCGGGAATATTGAGGTTTTGGCCCTGATAGTGGTCGGGGAAATGCTCGTAGGCCGCGAGCAGGCTGTAGGTGGAAATACCGGAGTTGACGATGTATTTGTTGTAATCCCCCGCGTCGTACCAGCCTTTGGGTGCCTGGATCACCGTGCCTTCGGGCCGCTCAGGTGACGCAGCGGATGCGTGCACCTGCACGTTGGTGTCCGGATGACCGGCGGCACGGGCGTAGACACCGGCATGGGTTTCCAATAATGCGGTACTGGCGCGGTTAAAATAAAACGCTTTGATAGCTGCACCATTCAAGGGTTGGTAAATATCCTGTGCAATACGGAAGCGATTGGAGTCCGCGATACCCGCCACGCGCACCCGGTATTCACCAGGGGTGGTAAAACTGGAGAAATCCGCCAGACGTACACTATCGCCCGCCGGTGCCCAGGTAGCGGCACCTCCCAGATTGCCGGTAAACACCTCGCTGCCGGTGCTGGCATCGATCAACGCGAAGCTATCCGCGCTTACCGGTGGCACCACCGCCAGTTTATGTGCGGCAGGTAGAAAACCCAGCTGGTTGACCTTGATGGTGTCGCTAACCGGTGCGACGGAACTGCTGCTGGAGGAGGAAGGAGCTGGCTGGCGGCCATCACCGCCATTGCTGCCGCAGGCTACCAGCAAACAGGGCAGTATTATCGTAAAAAGGGATAGGTATATCGTGCGCAGATTCATGGGCATACTCCAGATAAGCCGATCAGGTAAAACCTGATCGGATTGAGCTTATATATTGTTATCTCATGCTTAAGGTGCCTGGCAGGTTGCCAGGGCCGGTAACAGTGTGCGCAATCACACCCACAATGTTGAGTGCAATAACACTTCTTGACCCTGACGCCGCAAAGCCTAGGAAAAAGCGGAGCAGAAAGCGTCCGAACTTTGGTGAATACGTAAAGATGGTCGCGTTTTGATACCGGTCTGGACGGTCAAACGCGACGATGGGCCTAGATATTCAGGATTTTTTTCACGAAGGGGATGGTTAACTTGCGCTGCTCCGCCAGGGAGGCGTGATCCAAGCGCTGTAACTGGTTGAAGAGTTCGTTCATATCACGCGGCAGACGCTGCAGGATGTAGTGGGCCACCTCGTCATTTAACTCCATACCTCGGGCGCGAGCCCGGCGCTGCAAGGCTTCCTGTTTTTCTTCATCATTGAGCAGTTGGACCTGGTAAGTCACCCCCCACTGCAGGCGCGACCGCAGGTCTTCCAGTTGAACCGGCAACTCACGGGGGCTTTGCTCGGCCGCCACCACCAGGCATTTGCCGCTTTCCCGCAGGCTGTTGTAGAGATTGAATAGCGCCAGTTCCCAATCCGGCCGCCCCGCCACTGCCGTCAGATGGTCGATACACAGATAATCCAGCGCGCCCAGGTCTGCAAAGAGTTCAGCCGGTGCATAACCTGCCAGGTCAGCCAGCGGCAGGTATTGCATGCTCATTCCCCGGGATTGGGCATAGTGACAACCGGCCTGCAGCAGATGGGTCAAGCCACTGCCGGAAGCCCCCCAGAGGTACACAAAGGTTTCCCGTTGATGCTCTACCTGATCGCGTAAAAAGGCGACGACTTCTGCGTTATGCGATCCGACAGGCGCATAGAAATTATCAAAGGTGGCGTCATCATTCAGGCTGACACCCAGGGAGAGTTGCTGCGGAATATGTGTGGTCATCGAATTATTCACCGGCCCGGGTCAAGCTTAATCCTGCCAACGGTAAACCAAAGGATTGGCCAGAGAGCCGCGCGCCTGGGAAAAACTGCCGGGTGCACTGCTGTCTGCGCCATCCGCTATACCGCTATCCGGGCCAGCCGATGAGGCGGGCGGACGGTATGCCTCCACCGGTTGCACCGGGATGGATTCGGAAACGACAGGAAAGAGTTTTTTCCCCAGCTCCAGGGTACTGAGCAGTAACGGCAGATCGCCCTCAGCGTGCAAGCGGATTAACAAGCGATCCTGTTGCGCTGTTATCAACTCCACCCGGGTGACCATCGCCAGTCCTTCCAGGTAACGCTGCACTTTTTTATAGGTCGCAAAATCGCGCACATCCCCTACCCGGATCACGATGGCGCCGGAGCCGCCTTCACTGGGGGTGATGGCATACAGCCGGGCGAAGTAGTCGGCGGTGGTGTTGATGGCTTGCATGAACAGGCTGGGGGTTTCAGCCGCCCGGGTATCGAAGCTCTGGTTTGCAGAGGAATGCAGCAACTGCCAGTTGGCGTGCCACAGGCCGTCGGCCGCCTGGCGATAGCGCCCCACCAGGATGGCGTCGGGTTTGTAACGCTCTGAAGCGGCACGAATGCTGGCTTCATCCATGTTCCACAAGCTGTCCGATCCCAGGGCGATGTTGTCTTCAAAGTCATGCATAGGCAACAACAGGGGCAAGCCACGCAAGGCCGCCTGATCATACAGCGCTTTGCGTGCATCATCTGCCAGCACCCGGTGGGTGGTGCCCGCATCGTCCGTCATGATTTGCCATACGAGCAACTTGGGACGATTGGCCGGCCACAGGGGTAGACGCGCTTCGCGCAAGAGTTTTTCAATTGCCTGGGGAGAAAACTTCAGGATCAGCTTGATGGCCCGCACCGACTCGCCTTCCACCTCTAGCTGCTCGTCGGTGGAGGCATAGCTGTATTCATAGAGATAGCGCTGTGCCTGGTTCAATGCCTCGCGCACGATGGGGTGTTCGAGGGCAGCACTGTCGCCGGTAACGCGCCAGATCACCTCACCCAGACTCGCGCGCGTCGCGCTGTTGCGCTCTGCCTGCGACTGGGAAGTCACCAAGGCTTCGGCGCGATATACCTGGACTACCTGCTCGGCCACACTGGCAACCGCACAGACACTAAGCAGCAAAAACGTCAAAAGTCGTAACAAAACCTGCCCCTGAACAATCCTGGTGGAAGAGAGAAACACGCGGCTGCGGCGAGCAACCCCGGCGGAAAGTTCGGCATTGTAACAGGCAATAGCGCGGAACGAAGCGACCTGATTCGATATTTGCGGCCGGCGCGCACCATCAATACACCCCTAACCATCGATAAGCTGGTAGAATGGCGGCCTTTTTTTGAAACCTCTGCGCGAGCGAATCCCACTCTATGAGCGAACAACAATCCCCTGCCACTTCCCTGAGTTACAAAGATGCCGGCGTTGATATTGATGCCGGTGATGCCCTGGTCGAACGAATCAAAGGCGTAGCCAAACGTACCCGTCGCCCGGAGGTGATGGCAGGTCTCGGCGGTTTTGCCGCACTGTGTGAAATTCCCAAGGGATACCGCGAACCGGTGCTGGTTTCCGGTACTGATGGCGTGGGTACCAAACTCCGTCTGGCCATGAACCTGGGTAAACACGACACCATTGGCATTGATCTGGTAGCCATGTGTGTTAACGACCTGGTTGTCACGGGCGCAGAGCCGCTGTTCTTCCTCGACTATTACGCCACCGGCAAGCTCAATGTTGATGTAGCCGCAGCGGTCGTTGCCGGCATCGGCGACGGTTGTGAATTGGCGGGCTGTGCGCTGGTGGGCGGCGAAACCGCCGAAATGCCCGGCATGTATGAAGGTGAAGACTACGATCTGGCCGGTTTCTGTGTTGGGGTGGTGGAAAAATCCGAGATCCTTGACGGCAGCAAAGTGAAGGCTGGCGATGTATTGATCGCCCTGACCTCAAGCGGCCCACACTCCAATGGTTACTCTCTGGTGCGCAAGATTATCGATGTCAGCAACGCCGATCTACAGCAGGACTGCGGCGGTAAACCCCTTAGCGATGCCCTGATGGCGCCCACCCGTATCTACGTAAAATCCGTGCTGACACTCATCAAGGAATCCCAGGTAAATGCCTTGGCCCACATCACTGGTGGCGGCCTGACTGAAAATATCCCACGCGTTCTGCCGGATGACTGCAAGGCGGTTATCGATACAAAAAGCTGGGAATTACCGGCCGTTTTCCAATGGCTGCAACGCAGCGGCAACGTCGCGATGCGCGAGATGTACCGCACCTTCAACTGCGGCGTGGGTATGGTTATCGCTGTGCCTGCCGATGAAAAAGACAACGCGTTGAAGGTTCTCGCCGCTGCCGGTGAAACGCCGTTTGTCGTAGGGCATATCGCCAAGGCGCAGGCAGATGAAGCCCAGGTGGAATTGCAGGGGCTGGCCGTTTAATGAGTTCATCGCGCACACGTGTTGTTGTACTGATCTCCGGCAGCGGCAGCAATTTACAAGCACTGATCGACGGCATGCAGAAAGGTGAGCTGCCGATTGAAATTGCTGCTGTTATCAGCAATCGTCCGGCGGTATTGGGTTTGATGCGCGCTGAACACGCGGGCATTCCCGCACTGGTACTCGACCACAAACAATTTGGTGACCGCGAATCCTTCGATCAAAAGCTGGCCCAACTGATCGATAGTTATCAACCGGATCTGGTGGTACTCGCGGGTTTTATGCGGATCCTCACCACGGCGTTCACCCGGCACTACCTGGGGCGCATGTTGAACATTCATCCCTCATTGCTGCCCAAATATCAGGGCCTGAACACGCACCAGCGCGTGCTGGATGCCGGCGACATGGAACACGGGGTGACGGTGCATTTTGTTACCGAAGAATTGGACGGCGGCCCCGCTGTTATCCAGGCCAAAATTTCTGTCGCGCCGGAGGATGACGCTGTCAGCCTCGCCAAGCGAGTCCAACAACAAGAACATATTATTTATCCGCTCGCCGTGAAGTGGTTTGCGGAAGGCCGCCTGCGAATGCGTCACGATGGCGTGCTACTGGATAACGAACTTTTATCGCCATCGGGTTATCTAATCAGTGCGTGAATCTTATGGTGGCGGCCAAGCGGGAATGGTCGCCAGCACGGATTCTTCATCCGGACCATCCATTGCAGAACCATAAGGATTGCCTGACTATGCTAAAAAAATATGTGCTGAAAAAACATGCCTTATTGTTGATTTTATTTTTCACCGGCTTTTCCCTCTTTTCCCGCGCCGCTGAACTGCCTGACAGTTTTTCCAATGAGTATACGTCCACCGCTCTCGGCTTTAAGGTCACCGTTACTCATTCACTGACGCCGCTGGATGATGGCACTTATCAAATGCGATTCTTCGCCCGCTCCTGGTTTGCCAGTATTGATGAAACCAGCCGCTTGCGCATTGATGAAGAAACCCAGCAAGTTATTCCCCTGCATTACAAATACAAACGCCGCGTGATGGGGCGCGACCGGGATGCAGAACTGACCTTCGATTGGGATAAAAAAACCGTCACCAATAATGTGCAAAATACCACCTGGAAGATGGATATCGCTCAGCGCGTACAGGACAAGCTCAGTTATCAACTGCAACTGCAGCAAGACCTGATCAACAATAGAGAAGAGCTGGTGTACCAGATTGCCGACGGTGGGCGCCTGAAAGAATACGGCTTTGAAATTGTCGGTGAAGAGTTGCTTGAGACACCACTCGGCAAGGTGAATACGGTTAAGGTAAAACGCAGTCGCGAAAATGACGACCGGGTGACTTATGCCTGGTTGGCTAAAGACTGGGATTACCTGTTAGTGCGCCTGCAACAGGAAGAAGACGGCGACGCCTACACCATCTACCTTGGTGAGGCTGAAATTAACGGCAAGAAAATCAAACGTTTTAATTGATGTAATCTTTAAACCACAACCCCAAAAGGCTTTTTATGAATATCTCCAACAACTGCGTTGCCAGTTTTCACTACACCCTGACCGACAGCACTGGCAAAGTGTTGGATTCTTCTGAAGGACAGGAACCACTTTCTTATCTTCACGGTGCAGGAAATATTATCCCCGGACTGGAAAAAGCATTGGTCGGCAAATCGGTCGGTGACAAATTAAATGTGTCTGTCGCAGCAGCCGAAGCCTATGGTGAGCGTGACGATGCCATGGTCCAGCAACTGGATTCCAGTATGTTTTCCGGCATTGATCAAATTGAAGTGGGCATGGAGTTTCACGCTGAAACTGAACATGGTTTACAGGTCGTTACCGTTACCGGTGTTGAAGGCGATCAAGTCACCATTGACGGCAACCATCCCTTGGCCGGCGTTGATCTGAACTTTGATGTGGAAGTGACGGATGTACGCGCAGCCACCGAAGATGAAATCGCTCATGGTCATGCCCACGGCGCCGGTGGCCATCATCATTAATGACGTATAAACAAGGTAGCGTGCATCGCACGCTACCTGTTTTATTTACCTAGTTGGCTTCAACCTTCTGCTCACCGCAGCGCTCACATTTATACACCGTCA
>CAMLOU010000002.1 GCA_946481735.1 uncultured Cellvibrio sp. | reverse complement strand
AGGTGTTCGTTGCCGTCTTCGTCTTCCAATGTGACCCACGCGCCAAAAAATACCCGGCTTTGATCTTCCGGCAGTCGGTCCACAACGGTTAATACTTCCAGACGTTTGCTGAGAAAGCGCACACGCGAGTCAATTTCGCGCAGGCGGCGTTTGCCGTAGATGTAGTCGCCGTTTTCAGAACGGTCGCCGTTTTTGGCGGCTTCGTGAACCGTCTGGGTGACTTGCGGGCGTTCTACTTTCCACAGGTGGGTTAGCTCGTCTTTTAAGCGCTTTGCGCCGGCGGCGGTGATGTAGGCCGAGCCTTTGACTGATGGAGGACGCCAACGACCCATAATACTCAGTGCTCCAGATGGGTAATGTGAACGGGTGTGATGGATTCGCTCAGGGCGAAGCCAAAGATTTTGCTGTAAAAAAATAATTCTGCTTCGATAGCCCGCTCAATATTTTTCGCCTGACGAAAACCGTGACCTTCTTCGGGAAAGGTGACATAGGCATTGGGGATGCCTTTTTCAGTGAGCGCCTTGACCATGGCTTCGGCCTGGTTGGGTGGTACGACTTTGTCTTGTAAACCTTGTAGAAAAATCACCGGGCATTGTAGTTGCTCGATGTGATAGAGCGGGGAGCGGGCAAGGTAGAGTGCTTTTTCTTCCGGGTAAGCGCCGACCAATGTGTCGAGATAGCGCGCTTCGAATTTGTGTGTGTCTTGCGTCAGGGTTTCGAGGTTGCCGATGCCGTAAAGACTCGCGCCTGCGGTAAAACGTTTGCTGAAGGTCAATGCAGCTAACACGGTATAACCGCCGGCACTGCTGCCGCGAATCGCCAGTTTGTTTTCATCCACCAGATTCTGGGCAATTAAAAAATCCGCACCGCTGCACACATCAATCACATCGGTTACGCCCCAGTTGTGTTTTAAGCGGTCGCGATATCGTCGACCGTAACCGGTGCTGCCGCGATAGTTCACGTCAAGTACGGCAAAACCGCGGCTGGTCCAGAACTGGATTTTCAGATTCAATGTGGATGAGGTTGCCGCTGTCGGGCCGCCGTGGCACATCACTACCAAGGGGGGCTTTGACTCAGCTGGCGCGGTGAAGTCCGGGTTGTGCGGCGGATAATAAAACCCATGAGCTATTTCATTATCCTGGGTCGGAAAACTGACCGGCTGGGGTTGGGAAAGATACGCGGCGTCCGGTGTTTGTTGGGCAGATTGGGCCAGCGTTGTTAAGGTGCGCGTCGCATGATCGTAAAGATACAGAGAAGTACTGCGCTGTGGGTTTCCGCCGAGCAATAAGGCTTTGCCGGCGCGACAGTGAATGGCTGATATGTCGGTTAAATCGCACGCGATGGTGTGCAGGTTTTTATCCAACAGATTCAGGCAGGCCAGATGCCAACGACCTTGTTGGCTGTAACAACATAAAAGCGTAGTGGCATCAAGGAAGCCGAAGGTGGACATGCCGAATACCCAGCGCGGCGTAGCAAATTCTGCTTCCCTGTTGCACAGGGGATCGAGTTGCGGATTGTTTCGCGTCCAACGATATAAATTCCACCAGTTACTGTTGTCCGAAACCAGCACCAGGTCGCCAGCGGGAGACCACTCCGGTTGAAAGATGGATTCCTGCATGCTGCCCGCTATTTTTACGGGCGTGGCCAGGGCGTGTTTATCGGTAAAGTCAGCAATAAAACACTCGGTGCCGTCCCACGGCATTTGGGGGTGTTGCCAGGACAACCAGGACAGACTCTTGCCATCGGGGCTCACCCGTGGGTTGCTATAAAAATCGGCGCCGCTGACGAGTACGTGCACCTGTTGTGAACCGTCCAGCGCCAACGCGACAATCGTGTTGACGGGCTCCTGGCCTGTTTGCGAATGGTCTTCCCGCACACAAATCAATTGTTGATGTTGTTCATCCACACAAAAATCTGCGTAATGGTAGGGGCCTTCCGGACTTAGCGGCTGTAATGTGTGGTGAATCGTATCCAGGCGATATACCCGCTGGTCAGCATCCAGCACCAGATAGACAAACTGATGGTGAACCGCATAATTGCCGCCGCCATATTCATAGGCGCGGGTGCGCACGCTGGCGGGGGCAGGCAATAGGTCTTCGCGCACGCCGTCATGCAGACGGACCAGGGCATTGCGTCCTTTTTCCTGCGGGCGTGACTCCAGCCAATAGATGACTTCGCCATCAAAACGCGGTTCGCTCAGTTGTACGGTTTTCTCCGTCAGCGAAGCTGCGCTGATGGGCGATGTCCAACTGCCATAAGCGGCGGATAAGCGTGTCTCTTTCATACATGACGCCTGTCGGTTAAGTGGCCGGCATTGTGCCTTTGTCCCGCTTGGGACTTCAACCGCCGGTTTTTATTCCGTGTCGATTCGGGTTTAATGGCGGCATTTATGGCTGGATTTTTACTATGGTTTTTACTTCCACGACGTTACGTCAACACTTGCCATCAGACGCGCGGCGTCTGTGGGTAGCGCTGAGTGGTGGACTGGATTCTGTGGTATTGCTGCATGCCCTGGTGCATCTCAGGTTGCCGACGCCGATCGCCGCGCTCCACGTTAACCATCAGATTTCTCCCTATGCATCTGATTGGCAGCAACACTGCGCGGCGTTGTGTGCTGCGTTGGGTGTTGAATACATTGCGCAATCCGTCGTGGTTGAGCCCAGCGGTCGCGGTTTGGAAGACGCGGCACGCGCGGCACGTTATGCCGTCTTTGAGGCCCACGTTCGCGAAGGTGACTGTTTACTGACGGCGCATCACGCGGATGATCAGGCTGAAACCATGCTGCTGCGCTTACTGCGTGGCAGCGGCCCGCGCGGTTTGGCAGCCATGGCACGGCAGCGTCCGCTGGGAGCGGGCATTTTGGTGCGCCCGCTGCTGGATATCAAACGGGCTGACCTGGAGGCTTATGCGATTGCGCATCAGCTGGCTTGGGTAAACGACGACAGTAACGCCGACACCCACTATGATCGCAATTATCTCCGCCACCAGGTTATGCCTTCACTCGCGGGGCGCTGGCCGGATTACACGCGCCGCTGGCAGCAAAGTGCGCAGGCGTGTGCGGATAGCGAACAACTGTTGCAGGAACTGGCCGCTGAGGATCTGGCGCGTGCAGCACCGCGACCGGAACGACAAGGCGCCAGCCTCCTTCTTGCCGTGTTACGCGATATGTCAGTGGCGCGCCGTCATAACCTCTTGCGCTACTGGTTTCGTCAGCAGTGCTATGCCGCTCCCGAACACGCCCACTTGCAGCAACTTGACGACCAACTCATCAATGGCCGCGTTGACGCTGAGGCCGATGTGCGTTGGGGCGATGTGGCGGTCCAGCGCTTTCGGGAACGGTTATATGCCATGCCTGTAATGGCCCTGGCACCCGCGCAAAAGGAATCGCCACCCACTGTGGGGAATTTAATCGGCACTACGCAGGACGTGGTTTTATCGGCCAATGCGTTACTAACGTTTGAATATTGTTCCTCAGCCGCTCCCGCATCATGTTTGCGTGCTGACATTAGCCGGGTTGAACTGCGTTGGCGCATCGGTGGTGAGCGCTGCCGTCCCGCCGGCCGCGCGCACTCGCAAACCTTAAAAAAACTGCTGCAGGAGCACGGCCTGGAACCCTGGTGGCGCGAACAACTGCCACTTGTCTACGTCGATGGTCACTTGGCAGCGGTAGGGGATCTATGGGTGTGCGCTGATTTTGTGGCCGCGCCCGGCAGACCCGGTTACCGTTTGCAGTGGCACATTCGCTGAAACGGCCGGCAGCTTTCCGTTGAGGCAAACCCGGCTTTCTGGTAGTCTGGCGCCCCGTCCTGAAAGGTAAAGGCCAGCCCCTCTGGTTGACTTGCCCACGCATCTGCACTGCATCATTCAATTTCTACAAGGCTTCAAATGACACGCTATATATTCGTCACAGGCGGTGTTGTATCGTCTCTCGGCAAGGGCATTGCTTCAGCTTCCCTGGCTGCCATACTCGAATCCCGTGGTCTGAAAGTGACCATCATGAAACTCGACCCCTACATCAATGTGGACCCGGGCACCATGAGCCCCTTCCAGCATGGTGAGGTTTTCGTCACCGAAGACGGTGCGGAAACCGACCTGGACCTGGGTCATTACGAACGTTTTATCCGCACCAAGATGACTCGCCGCAATAATTTCACCACCGGTCGGGTTTATGAGACGGTGTTGCGCAAAGAGCGTCGCGGAGATTATCTTGGTGGTACGGTTCAGGTTATTCCGCATATCACCGATGAAATCAAACGCCGTATCGTTGAAGGTGGGCGCGATGTGGATGTGGCGCTGGTAGAAATCGGCGGCACAGTAGGTGATATCGAATCCCAACCGTTTCTTGAAG
This sequence comes from uncultured Cellvibrio sp., assembly GCA_946481735.1. The sequence continues at coordinate 60,659 of CAMLOU010000002.1, read as the reverse complement.
CGGTGCGTCAACTGAAAGTTGAACTGGGCCCGCAGCACTCCTTACTGATGCATTTGACCCTGGTGCCATACATCGCCACCGCCGGTGAAACCAAGACCAAACCGACCCAGCACTCGGTAAAAGAATTACGTTCTATTGGTTTGCAGCCGGATGTGTTGCTGTGCCGTTCGGAAAAACTGGTGGACGAAGATTCGCGCCGCAAGATCGCACTCTTTACCAACGTTGCTGAACGCGCGGTGGTGCCCCTGCCCGATGCCAATACTATTTACGCCATTCCCCGTTTATTGAACGAATTCGGCCTCGATCAAATTGTGGTGGATCAATTCGGCCTGAATTGTCCACCCGCTGATCTGAGCGAATGGGATCGCGTTGTGGACGGCAAGCTGAATCCTGAACACGCCGTTACCATTGCCATGGTCGGTAAATACATGGATCTGCTCGACGCATACAAATCCCTGAACGAAGCGCTGACCCATGCGGGTATTCACGCACGCACCAAAGTCAATGTGAATTACATTGATGCAGAGCGCGTTGAAACTGAAGGCGTGGGTATCCTGAAAGATGCCGATGCGATCCTCGTGCCCGGCGGTTTTGGCGAGCGCGGTGTCGAAGGCAAATTAATGGCCGTGCAATATGCCCGTGAAAACAAAGTGCCTTACCTGGGCATTTGTCTGGGAATGCAGTCCGTGGTGATTGAATTCGCCCGTAACGTCCTGGGTCTGAAAGGTGCCAATTCCACCGAGTTTGATAAAAACAGTCCGCATCCCGTGATTGGTTTGATCACCGAATGGATCACCGCTGATGGCGCGGTGGAAAAGCGTGATGAAAGTTCTGACCTGGGTGGCACCATGCGTTTGGGTGCGCAGGAATGTCGTCTGGTCAGCGGTTCAAAAGCCCGTGAAATATACGGAGCCGATGTGATTGTTGAGCGTCACCGTCATCGTTATGAAGTGAACAACAATTATGTTGATCAACTGCAAAAAGCCGGTTTGCGTATCGGTGGCTGGTCGGCGGACGACACCCTGGTTGAAGTGGTGGAACTGCCGGACCATCCCTGGTTTGTGGCCTGTCAGTTCCACCCGGAATTTACCTCAACGCCGCGCGATGGACACCCCTTGTTCAGCAGCTTTGTCAAAGCCGCTTTGGCGAATAAAAAATCCTGAGTCGTTCAGCGATTGGAGAAGAGTGTGACAGCAAAAACAGTACAGATTGGTAAGCTCAACGTCAGCAACACCCTGCCGTTTGTGTTATTCGGCGGGATGAATGTGCTTGAGTCGCGCGACATGGCGATGCAGGTGGCTGAAGCCTATGTGAAAGTGACCCAAAAACTGGGTATCCCTTACGTTTTTAAAGCGTCTTTCGATAAAGCCAATCGTTCATCCATCCATTCCTACCGCGGTCCGGGCATGGAAGAAGGCTTAAAGATTTTCCAGGAAATCAAACAAACCTTTGATATTCCCGTGATTACCGATGTGCACGAAATTTACCAATGCCAACCGGTGGCGGATATTTGCGACGTTATTCAGTTGCCCGCATTCCTTGCACGTCAAACCGATCTGGTGATGGCGATGGCCAAAACCAACGCCGTTATCAATATTAAAAAGCCGCAATTTCTCAGCCCCGGGCAAATGAAAAATATCGTGGAAAAATTCCGCGAGTGCGGCAACGATAAAATTATTTTATGTGACCGCGGCACTAACTTTGGCTACGACAACCTGGTGGTGGATATGCTGGGTTTCCGTACCATGCGCGATGTCAGCGGCAATGCGCCGGTAATCTTTGATGTAACCCATTCCCTGCAATGTCGCGATCCGATGGGCGCCGCATCAAGTGGGCGCCGGCATCAAGTGGCCGAGCTGGCCCGTGCAGGTATGGCGGTGGGCCTTGCCGGTTTATTTCTGGAAGCGCATCCCGATCCGGATAACGCCAAATGCGACGGCCCCAGCGCGTTGCCCCTGGACAAGTTGGAACCTTTCCTTGCACAAATGAAAGCGCTTGATGACCTCGTAAAACACTTTCCTCCCCTGGACATCAAGTAATCTATTAATTTTTTAAAGAGAAACATTGGAGTAACCATGAGCAAGATAGTCGACATTAAAGCGTTTGAAGTATTGGATAGCCGCGGCAACCCCACGGTCATGGCGGAAGTCATTCTGGAAAACGGTGCGGTAGGTTCAGCTTGTGCACCGTCTGGCGCTTCAACCGGCTCGCGCGAAGCCCTGGAATTGCGCGATGGCGACAAGTCCCGCTATATGGGTAAAGGTGTGTTGAAAGCTGTTGATAACATCAACAGCACCATCAAAGGTTTATTGGTAGGTATGGATGCGCTGAACCAACGCGCATTGGATGATGCCATGCTTAAAGCTGATGGCACCGACAACAAATCAGTACTCGGCGCCAACGCGATTCTTGCAGTATCTCTCGCTGCAGCAAAAGCCGCAGCGATTGCTAAAAAAGTCCCGCTCTATGCACACATTGCTGACCTGAACGGCACCCCCGGTAAATACTCCATGCCGGTGCCAATGATGAACATCATCAATGGTGGTGAGCACGCCGACAACAACGTCGACATTCAGGAATTTATGGTGCAGCCGGTCGGTGCCAAAACCTTTGCTGAAGCCTTGCGCATGGGCGCAGAAATTTTTCACAACCTGAAAAAAATCCTGCACGATAAAGGTTTGAACACGGCGGTGGGCGACGAAGGTGGTTTTGCACCTAACCTGCCGTCTAACGAAGAAGCCCTGAAAGTTATCGCGGAAGCAGTGGCCAAAGCGGGTTATAAACTGGGTGACAATGTAACTCTGGCACTGGATTGTGCAGCGTCAGAATTTTACAAAGATGGCAAATACGATCTGGCCGGTGAAGGCAAAGTATTCAGCTCCACCGAGTTCTCTGATTACCTGGCCGACCTTGCCAACAAATACCCGATTATTTCTATTGAAGACGGTAAAGACGAAAGCGATTGGGACGGTTGGGCTGACCTGACTAATAAGATCGGTAACAAAGTGCAATTGGTGGGCGATGACCTGTTCGTGACCAATACCAAGATCCTGAAAGAAGGTATCGAGAAAAAGATTGCCAACTCTATCCTGATCAAATTCAACCAGATCGGTTCGCTGTCTGAAACCCTGGATGCGATCAAGATGGCGCAGGACGCCGGTTACACCGCTGTGATTTCTCACCGCTCCGGTGAAACTGAGGACACCACTATTGCCGATCTGGCTGTGGCTACCGCTGCCGGTCAAATCAAAACCGGTTCACTGTGCCGCTCTGACCGCGTATCCAAGTACAACCGTCTGTTGCGCATCGAAGCCGAATTAGGCGCCGCCGCACCTTACAAAGGTCGCGCAGAGTTCAAGGCATAAGTTAATCCTTGTTATACAAAAACGGGCCCTCAGTGGCCCGTTTTTGTTTTCTACTTAACATGTCGTTCATCAGCGGGTGCTATTCCCCGCCACAATTGTGTAAGATTGCCGATCATCACTCATGAGCAACTGACGCCATTATGAAATGGATGCTGGGTATTTTGATTATTCTGCTGGCTGCGCTGCAATATCGCCTCTGGATCAGCGAAGGCAGCCTGGCTGACGTGAATCGTTTGGAGCGGGAAATCAAAATACAGCAGGCCGATAACAGTCGCTTGCGTGAGCGCAACCGGATTCTGGCGGTTGAGGTGGAAGACCTCAAAACCGGTCTCGACAGCGTAGAAGAACGCGCGCGCAATGACATCGGTATGATCAAAAAAGACGAGACATTTTTTATGATTCTCGAACCCCGGCGCTGATCCGATCAGTCCTTATTTCACTCGCCCATGACACACACAAATACCTTATATCGCTATTGGATTATTGTACCGGCCGCCGGTGTCGGTGCTCGCATGGGCGCGGGAATGCCGAAGCAGTATTTAACCCTGTTGGGTAAAACCATCCTTGAACACACCCTTGAGCGGTTGCTCGGTTTGCCGAATGTGACGGGCGTGTTGGTTGCTGTCAGCCCGACAGATAACTTCTGGCCGCAACTTCCTGTCAGTGCCGATCCGCGCATCACACGCATAGATGGCGGCGCTGAGCGCAGTGATTCCGTGTTGAATGCGTTAGAAGCCTTGGCCGATGAGGCGCAAGCGGAGGATTGGGTGTTGGTGCATGATGCGGCGCGTCCTTGTATTACACTGTCAGCCATTCAAAACTTATGTGCAGTATTGGCGGACGATCCGGTGGGTGGCATCCTCGCCGTACCGGTCAGCGACACGATCAAACGGGTTGATGCGAATCACACCATTGTACAAACTCTGGATCGCACGCAACTGTGGCAGGCGCAAACGCCGCAACTTTTTCGTTATGGTTTATTGCGTGCATCACTCGCCGGCGCTCTGGCGCGAGGGCAAACCATCACCGACGAAGCGTCGGCCCTGGAGGCGAATGGGCACTCACACCGGGTAGTGGAAGGTCGCGCCGATAACATCAAGATTACCCGGCCAGAAGACCTGGCTCTGGCACACACCATTTTGCAACAACAGGAAACGACTCAATGAGAATTGGACACGGCTACGATGTTCACGCTTTTGGTGCCGGCGACAAGATTGTTATCGGCGGAGTGGTTATCCCGCATCACCATGGTTTGATTGCGCACTCTGATGGCGATGTCCTGTTACACGCATTGTGCGATGCCTTATTGGGCGCAGCGGCCCTGGGTGATATCGGTAAACACTTTCCCGATACCGATATGCAATACCGCAATGCCGACAGCCGCGCCTTGCTGCGGATGGTGTACAGCAAAGTGAAAGCCAATGGCTGGCGGCTGGAAAATGCGGATATGACCATCGTCGCGCAAGCGCCGCGAATGGCTAATTACATTCCTCACATGGTTGAGCATGTCGCAGAAGATTTACAAAGCCAGCTGAGTCAGATCAATATCAAAGCCACCACCACCGAGCGTTTGGGTTTTACCGGACGTGAAGAAGGCATTGCCGCTTATGCGGTTGTGTTGCTGGCCAGGCTGTGATGCCCATCGTGAAAAGGATATTCCACCATGCCCATTATCCAATCTGAGTTTCATTCTCCCTGGTGGATGCCCGGCGGGCATATGCAAACCTTGTTGCCGGTCATTATGCGACCGCTAGCGCCTTCAACAGATATTCGTTTTATCCACCTTCCGGATGGTGATCAACTCGCCGCAGATTTTTACACGGCGGATGTTCCCGCCGATCAGCCGCGTAAATTATTGATTGCTACTCACGGCCTGGAGGGCAGCTCGCGGCAACCTTATGTGTTAGGCATCTGCCATGCGGCGAGACGGGCCGGTTTTGATGTGCTGGCCTGGAACCTGCGTGGTTGTGGCGATATCGATAACCGTCTGCCCACATTATATTATTCGGGCTGCAGCGAAGATCTGGATGCAATGGTGAGCTGGGATGAACAACAGGGTTACCGCCAGGTTTATCTGGCCGGCTATTCGTTGGGCGGCAATGTAGTGCTGAAATGGTCAGGCGAGCAGGGCAGCAACGCGCAAATACGCGGTATTCAATGTGTCGCGACGGCATCGGTGCCGGTAGATCTGGCCGGGTGCGTGGAGACGCTGGATCATTGGAGCAAGATAATTTATCGCCGGCGTTTTGTGGGTGATATGAAAAAACGTTTACAGCGTAAAGCAAAAAAATTCCCGGACCTGATTGATTTATCGGTGCTGGAAAAAATCCACACGTTGCGCGACTACGACCACCATGTTTCCGCGCCGTTGAACGGCTTCAGCAGTGCTGACGAACTTTATACGCGCTGCAGTGCAAAATATTTTCTTCATCGTATTGCGGTACCCACCTTGTTGGTCAATGCACAAAATGATCCCTTCCTGAACGCCGCTTGTTATCCCATGGACGAAGCGCGAGATCATCCAACTCTCACCCTTGAATTAACCAAAACCGGTGGTCACGTCGGCTATTTGAGCAGCTCTGGTGATTGGTGGATGGACCAACGGTTTCTGCAATATTTTTCACAACACGCAACCACCACCTTTCGCGAGCCGCATTGAGTTATGTCTGTTTCCTATTCGCTTGATTTTCCTTGCGCATACGGCACACCCACCTATGCAGGGGACTTCCGCACCCAGCCGGAAGATTTTCAGGTTGATGAAGTCCTGGGTTTTGAACCGCAAGGGGAGGGCGAACATGTGTATCTGCATATTCGTAAGCGTGGTGAAAACACAGCCTGGGTTGCGGAGCAGATTGCCCGTTTGGCGCAAGTCGGTATCAACGATGTTGGATACGGCGGTCGTAAAGATCGTCATGCAGTCACCACCCAATGGTTCAGCATTTATCTACCTAAAACGGAAGAGCCTGACTGGCAAGGATTGAACAGCGATTCTGTACAGCTTCTCGCACAGCACCGGCATTCGCGCAAACTGCGTCGTGGTGAACACGAAGAGAATCAGTTTGTTATTCGGCTGCGCAACATTGAACAGGCAGCCGTAAGTGAGGTTGAGCAGCGATTGCAGACAATCGCTACCCAGGGTGTGCCGAATTATTTTGGAGAGCAACGCTTTGGTCACCAAGGCAATAATTTATTGATGGCTGAGCAGCTGTTCAGCGGAAAAGCCATACGCGATAAACAAAAGCGTGGCCTGGTGTTATCAGCGGCGCGTTCCTACCTCTTTAACCAGCTATTGGCCAACCGGGTACAGCAGCACAACTGGTCTATGCTGTTGTCAGGCGATCCTGAAAATATTCCCAGTGGTCCGCTGTGGGGGCGCGGCCGGTTGACCAGTACCCTCGCCACCCTTGCGCTTGAGCAGGAAACGCTGAAAGCCTGGGCTGAATGGTGCAATGCTCTGGAACATGTGGGCTTGCAGCAGGAACGGCGGCCCCTGGTATTGCAACCCCGGGGCCTGACCTGGGCTTGGGAAAGTGACGCAGCAACCCGACATCTGGTGATCAGTTTTACCTTGGGTAGCGGTGAATTTGCGACGGCCGTCTTGCGTGAACTGGTGAGAGTGCAACCCGCCGTGGCGCGTTCCGAATGAGCCCCCCAAGGTTAACCGGAGGCGCAATGAGATTGTGGTATAGTTGGCCAATTTTGGGGTGGCTGCCAAGGCAGTCAGGTAACAAGTGAACCCGTCAGCTAAAGAACCGGGTACAGAAAAAGGTGAGGGCTGAGCGTGAGTAGTTTGATCTTCGAGGGCATTGGTATGACCTCGCAACGCACCCGTGAACGTTTGATCCAACGGTTAAGCGAACAGGGTGTTACCAATATTCGGGTATTGGATGTTATCCGCAACACGCCACGCCATATCTTCCTTGACGAAGCTCTTTCCCACCGTGCCTATGAAGATACGGCGCTGCCTATCGGCTTCGGACAAACCCTCTCCCAACCCTATATTGTGGCGCGCATGACCGAGATCCTGCTGGGTGCCAGTGGCGGCAAACTTGAAAAGGTTTTGGAGGTGGGAACAGGGTCCGGTTATCAAACTACAGTCCTCGCACAACTGGTCGGTCAGGTGTTCAGTGTGGAACGTATTAAACCGTTACAGGACAAAGCGCGTGATCGGTTGCGGCAATTGGGGCTGCGCAACGTTCAGCTTAAACATGCTGATGGGGGATATGGCTGGCCAGAGATGGGGCCCTACGATGGCATCCTGAGCACGGCTGCGCCGCGCGCCGTTCCTGATGAGCTGCTTGCCCAGTTAGCTCCTAACGGTGTGCTGGTGATTCCAGTGGGCGGACAGGAGCAGGAGCTGCATCTGGTTATGCGGGATGGCGACACAGATAAATTCGTTACCCAAAAGCTGGAACCGGTTAAATTTGTCCCCCTTTTATCCGGCACGACCCGCTGAGATTGAATGTGGCACATCTAATAACATATGTAAAAATTTTCACCAAAGAATCGGGTTTTTAGAGCTTAACTTCGGAAAAACAGGAAAAATGACCCTTTTTATGCCTCAGTGAGTAATAAAAAGTTAGATATTTTTATAATAAGTTTTTTTTATTAAGTTCTAAAATTAATAAAGGCGATTAAAAATTAACCTGCCGGACTGAGTTTCAGTATGCTACAGCGGTATTACACAAAGCCGTTAATCTTTGGTCGCTTGATCGCTATATCGATCATGTTCCTGGGGTTACTCGCCTGTGGTTCGCCTCAGCCCGCGCACGTTGTTGATCGCGCACAGCCGCCCAGTCGAAAGATCCAGAACCCCGGGGCACATCAGGTCAGCCGTGGAGAAACCCTATTTTCAATTGCCTGGCGCTACGGCCTTGATTATCGACAGCTGGCAAATCACAACAGAATCAGCCCGCCTTATACCATCTACCCCGGTCAAAAAATTCGCCTTGATGTAGGCATTGCTCCGCCAGCCTCCGCGTCTGCTCCCCGAACGAATAGACCCCAGGCCGCTCCGGTGACCCGCCCGCCCCGCGCAACCCCTGCACGACCAACAGCAGCCCCTCGTTCGGAAAATAAAACACCCAAGACACCGGCGACATCCCAGCCGCCACTGTTAGCTGGCGCACCGAATTGGCAGTGGCCAGCCCAGGGCAGGGTACTCTCTGGATTTCATGGCAATAATGGCCTCAACAAGGGTATTGATATCGGCGGCAATTTGGGACAGCCTGTGCTTGCAGCAGCCTCGGGACAGATCGTGTACGCAGGAAGCGGACTGCGCGGTTACGGCAAGTTGCTCATCATTAAACACAATGAAACCTACCTGAGTGCCTATGCGCACAACCATCATTTGCTGGTAAAGGAAGGCGACGTGGTTAAAGCCGGGCAAAAAATTGCCGATATGGGTTCAAGCGGTACCGATAGGGTAAAGCTTCATTTTGAAATACGTCGCGAAGGCACTCCGGTAGATCCCATGAAATACCTGCCCAAGCATTAGAATGAAGTCACTCTGTTAAGGCGTAAGCCGACCACCGTTACCAAACGGGAAGTACAAGGTGCAGCTTGTGTACGCTGGAAAAACGGGCAAAGAAAGCCCAGCCAGCAAACTGAAATAAGGGGCTAAAACAATGACTACAGAAAATAGGGAATCCACATACGATCGCGACGATGTGTTCCTTGCGCAAGATATCGATTTTGATGAAAGCGATATCTTGTTAGCAGACAGTGACGATGATGATGACCTTCCCAAGCCTGTCCCACGTGTTGCCAGCGAGCGAATCGTTGACGACAAGTTCAACAAGACACTTGATGCCACCCAAATTTACCTGAACGAAATTGGCTTCTCTCCCCTGCTCAGTGCGGAAGAAGAAGTTTATTTTGCACGCAAAGCGCTGAAAGGCGATGAGGCTGCACGCAAACGCATGATTGAAAGCAACCTGCGTTTGGTTGTGAAGATTTCCCGCCGTTACGTTAATCGCGGTCTTGCGTTACTGGATTTGATCGAAGAGGGGAATCTTGGCCTGATTCGCGCCGTTGAAAAATTTGATCCTGAGCGTGGATTCCGGTTTTCGACCTATGCGACATGGTGGATCCGCCAGACCATCGAGCGTGCGATCATGAATCAGACGCGCACAATTCGTTTACCTATTCACGTCGTCAAAGAATTGAATATTTATCTGCGCGCAGCCCGCGAGTTGGCGCAGAAGCTGGATCACGAACCGACGCCGGAAGAAATTGCTAATCTTTTGGAAAAACCGGTCTCCGATGTGGAGCGTATGCTCGGCCTGAATGAGCGTGTTACCTCGGTTGACACCCCGGTAGGCGCTTCGTCTGACCGCACGATTGTTGACACTATCGCCGACACCCATGTGTCAGACCCTGCTGCACTTTTGCAAGACAGCGACCTCACCGCCAGCCTGGATGGTTGGCTGGAAGAATTGACTGAGAAGCAACGTGAAGTGTTGGCGCGGCGGTTTGGGTTGCGGGGCCACGAAGTGAGCACTCTGGAAGAAGTCGGACATGAAATTGGTTTGACGCGCGAGCGTGTACGGCAGATCCAGGTAGAAGCATTAAAGCGTCTGCGCGACATCATGGAAAAGCAGGGCTTGAACAGCGAAGCGTTGTTTAGCGCCTAGAATATATTTAGCGGTGAGAGGGCAGCTTCGGTTGCCCTTTTTTATGTTTGAAACTTTACCGCTTTGAACCTTCTTCCTGATGCGAAAAGCAGACATAAAAAAACCGCGCATTGCGCGGTTTTTTTGTTGCCGGAATCAGCGTTCCAGATATTGCAATTTGCCCGGCACCCCATCCCATTCTTCTGCATCAGGCAAGGAGTCTTTCATCTCGGTGATGTTGGGCCACACTTCCGCCAACTCCGCGTTCAGCTCCAAAAATACTGCCTGATCTTCGGGTAGTTCATCTTCAGAAAAAATGGCATCAACCGGACATTCCGGTTCACACAGGGCGCAATCAATACATTCGTCAGGATGGATCACCAAAAAATTGGGGCCTTCGTAGAAGCAATCAACGGGACACACTTCCACACAATCTGTGTGTTTACATTTAATGCAATTTTCCCCAACCACAAAAGTCATAGGTGACTCCAAAAATTACCGTTTTCAAAAGAGCGGCCATTTTAAACACCCTTTAGGTATTTTGGTAGGCTTTTGCTTATCACTAAAATTGAAGAGGTTTTTCACATGAGAATGATTATTCATAACTTGATGGACCGCCTACCTTCCCTTGCTCAAAATGTCTTTCAATCGATAAAGCTGTTCCAGCGCTTCGCGCGGTGACAAATTATCGGGATTGATTTTCTTCAACGCTTCCACCGTTGGATCGGGCATGGCATCAAATAAACCACCTTGTAAGGGCATGCCCGCTTGCTGCACAACGGGGGAGTGTTCCTGGGGCACGCTCGCCGTATTTGCAGGTTGGTGAGGATGGGCACCTTGCTCAAGCAGATGTAATTGTTCCTGGGCCTGGCGCAAAACCGCCGTCGGTATACCGGCCAGCTTGGCCACCTGGAGGCCATAGCTTTTACTGGCCGGACCTTCCTGTACTTTATGCAGAAAGACAATATTGTCGTTATGTTCCGTCGCGTTCAGGTGAACGTTAGCGATACCGGGAATCGTGTCCGGCAGGCTGGTGATCTCAAAGTAGTGCGTGGCAAACAGCGTGAAGGCGCGCAGCTGTTCAGCCAGGTGTCGCGCGCAAGCCCATGCCAGCGCCAGGCCATCAAAGGTGCTGGTGCCGCGCCCGATTTCATCCATCAGCACCAGGCTGCGATCGGTGGCGTTGTGCAGGATGTTGGCGGTTTCGGTCATCTCCACCATGAACGTCGAGCGGCCACCCGCCAGGTCATCGGAAGAGCCGATGCGTGTGAAGATGCGATCTACAATACCGATTTCTGCTTCCTGGGCGGGTACAAAGCTGCCGATATGCGCCAGCAGCACAATCAGCGCCGCCTGGCGCATATAGGTGGATTTACCGCCCATATTCGGGCCGGTGATGATCAGCATGTGGCGGTCCGCGCGGAACATCAGGTCATTGGGTACAAATGGCGCACTCGTTACCTGTTCCACCACGGGGTGACGCCCGCCCAGAATATGGATACCCGGTTCGGCTTTGAGTGTGGGGCGGCAAAACCCGAGGCTATCAGCACGCTCTGCCAGGGTAGTGATGACATCCAGCTCTGCGACCGCAGCCGCGGAATCCTGTAATGGCACCAGCTGTTCATTGAGGGTATCCAGCAGCGCTTCATAAAGCGCTTTTTCACGTGCCAGCGCCCGGCTTTTAGCGGAGAGTGCCTTGTCTTCAAACTCTTTCAGCTCTGGCGTAATGTAGCGCTCGGCATTTTTAAGGGTCTGACGGCGGATGTAATCCGAGGGCGCTTTGTCGGATTGCGCGCTGGTCAGTTCGATGAAGTAGCCGTGCACGCGGTTATAGCCCACCTTCAAGGTTGGAATACCGGTGCGCTCGCGTTCACGTGTTTCCAGTTCGACCAGATAATCCCCCGCATTGGTGCTGATATTGCGCAGATCATCCAGCTCCGCGTCATAACCTGGAGCGATGACGCCACCTTCACGAATCACAACCGGTGGATTTTCAATAATCGCCCGCGCCAGCAAATCTACCAATTCAGGAAAAGTGCCGATCTGTTGTGCAAGGTGTTGCAGGTGGGGTGATTGGGCAGTGCCTAATTCGCTTTGTAATTCCGGATAGGTCGCCAAAGACATCATCAGGCGTGACAGGTCGCGCGGACGAGAGGAGCGCAAGGCCAAGCGTCCCAGGATGCGCTCCATATCACCGACCCGCTTGAGGATGCCGTGGACGAGTTCAAAGCCGTAGTTTTGCTGCAATTCTGCAATGGCAGCCTGGCGCGAGCGCAAGCTGGCCAGATCGCGCAGCGGGCGATTCAGCCAGCGACGCAGTAGACGGCCGCCCATACTGGTAGCCGCGGAATTAAGCACGGAAAACAGCGTATGTTCATCGCCGCCATTCAGGTTGGTATCCAGCTCGAGATTACGTCGCGTAGCGGCATCCATGATGACCGCTTCGTCGCGATTTTCATGGGCAAGACTGCGCACATGGGGCAGGGCGGTGCGCTGGGTTTCCCGGGCATAACTGAGCAGGCAGCCAGCGGCGGCAATCGCCACCGGGAGATGATCGCAACCGAAGCCAGCGAGGTCCTGGGTGCCGAATTGTTGGATGAGCAAGCGTTGCGCTGTCTCCAGTTCAAATTCCCAGGGGCCGCGACGGCGCAGGCCTTTACGATTTTCAGTCAGTTCCGGCAAAGACAGGTGATCATTGATCAACAATTCAGCCGGATTAAGGCGTTGCAACTCACCGAGTGCCGCATCCAGGCCTTCCACCTCCAGCACCAGAAAGCGGCCACTGGCCATATCCAGCGAGGCGATACCGAAGGTATCCAGGTGTTGATGTATCGCAACCAGCAGGTTGTCGCGGCGTGAATCCAGCAGCGCTTCGTCGCTGACCGTGCCGGGTGTCACAATGCGCACGACCTTGCGTTCTACCGGACCTTTACTGGTGGCGGGGTCGCCGATTTGCTCGCAGATCGCTACCGATACCCCCGCGCGCACCAGCTTGGCCAGGTAACCATCGGCGGCGTGAAAAGGAATGCCGGCCATGGGAATAGGCTCGCCATTGGATTTACCGCGCGCGGTTAATGTCACATCCAGCAATTCGGCAGCTTTCTTTGCATCGTCAAAAAACAACTCATAGAAATCGCCCATGCGATAAAACACCAGCTCATGGGGGTGTTGGGCCTTGATGCGCAGATATTGCTGCATCATGGGTGTTTGTGCTGAGAGATCTTGGGTCGTTATGGTCATAGGATGTGTTATATCAGCAGAATGGGAGGATGAGATCAGCCGGATTTGCCGCCGGAAAAGGGGACCAAGTTTACGTTTATTGAGAGTCGCTTTCAATTAACGAAAATTCGCCTCCAATAGCAAAAAGTCGCTCGGCCTGACGCTGATAGATCATTAAAATGCTTGCCCTCCGCCCTGGGCTGGCATACTTTTTTGAAGCTTACATGGAGCTTATCGATGACAAATCACCGGTCCCTGATCCAGCTGGCCGCCGACTTGGGGGAAACCCTGCAACAGCGGCATTGGCGTGTGGTTACAGCGGAATCCTGCACAGGCGGAGGTGTGGCCGCAGCGATTACCGCCATTCCCGGCAGCTCCGCCTGGTTTGAATACGGGCTCGTCACCTACGCCGATGCGGCGAAGCAGCACTTGTTGGGGGTTGACGGTCGTACCCTGGTAAAGGAGGGGGCTGTCAGCGAAAGCGCTGTCCGCCAGATGGCTGCTGGTGCGCTGTCGTTATCGGGCGCCGATATTGCGGTAGCGGTCAGCGGGATTGCCGGTCCGAGCGGAGGCAGCGCAGCCAAGCCGGTCGGCACCGTATGGTTTGCCTGGGAAATTGCGAAAGGACCATACAGCGTCCAGTGCCACCACCTGGAGGGTGAGCGCAATAAAGTTCAGCAGCAGGCTGTAGTGATCGCATTGGAAGGGTTGCTGGCCTTGTTAAACGAGATCCAAAAAAAACCTGAATAAATTAACAGTACTGTTTGCGTATACAGCTTTTTGGTGTATGCTTTGGCCAGTAGTCAGTACCAGCGGTAAGTAAAAACTGGCAAAGAAGCCACACAAAAAATCAGATCATTTTTTTCATTTTAATGTTGAGGTGTCGGATGGATGCGAATAAAGAAAAGGCGCTACAAGCAGCCCTGAGTCAAATCGAACGTCAATTTGGTAAGGGCACTGTGATGCGTATGGGCGACCGGGAACAGGTTGCCATTCCAGCGATTTCTACTGGCTCGCTGGGGCTCGATGTAGCACTGGGAATCGGTGGCTTGCCCAAAGGCCGGATTATTGAAATTTACGGACCGGAGTCTTCCGGTAAAACAACCCTGACTTTACAGGTTATTGCCGAAGCACAACGCCTGGGCGGTAACTGTGCTTTTATCGATGCGGAGCACGCACTCGATCCCATCTATGCCGCCAAGCTCGGTGTCAATGTTGACGACCTGATTATCTCCCAGCCGGATACCGGCGAACAGGCTCTGGAAGTGACCGATATGCTGGTGCGCTCCGGCGCGGTAGATGTACTGGTCGTTGACTCGGTAGCTGCACTGACACCGCGGGCGGAAATCGAAGGTGAGATGGGCGACCATCACGTCGGTTTGCAGGCGCGCTTGATGTCACAAGCCCTGCGTAAGATCACGGGTAACATCAAGAATGCCAATTGCCTGGTGATCTTCATTAACCAGATCCGCATGAAGATCGGGGTTATGTTTGGTAACCCGGAAACCACCACCGGTGGTAACGCGTTGAAGTTCTATGCATCTGTGCGCCTCGATATCCGTCGCATCGGTGCCGTGAAAGAAGGTGAAGAAGTTATCGGCTCCGAGACGCGCGTTAAAGTAGTGAAAAACAAAGTTGCTCCACCCTTCAAGCAAGCAGAGTTCCAGATCCTGTATGGCAGCGGTATTAACCGTATGGGTGAGATCGTTGACTATGGAGTCAAGCTTGGTATGGTCGATAAAGCGGGAGCCTGGTATAGCTACCAAGGCAACAAGATTGGCCAGGGTAAAAACAATGTTATGAAGTTTCTGCAGGAAAATCCGGAGCTCGCCAAAGAGCTGGAGCAGAAAGTTCGCGCAGAACTGCTTAACACACCTCAGTTGTCACTGGGTACCAGTGCCGACTCAGAAGACGAAGTAGAGATATCCTAAGTCTTCTATGACGGAAATCATGTTATTGATGGCCTGATTTCCGTCGCTCCTTTCATAGAACGTTTCCCTTCATTGTCTGCGGCTGAACTTCATTATTGGGGCAGAGTCGAATTTTTATCCAGCGCTGCCACCCGAAAGACTTTGTTGGTCTGGCGTTAGGCTAGTTAGACTGTTGAGACTAAAAGTTGCGTGCTGATAAGGCGGTGGGTATGCTGAACACCAGATTTTCATCATTACCCGTTAAAACCGACGAGCCGAAAGGCCGACTAGAGAGGTGTGAAATGATTCGCTTTAAGCAGATGGGCTTGTTACTGGTACTCGCGTTGTTGGGTGCTTGCTCAAACAAACCCTATGTTGTCACTGATTACCTTTCGGGTTATGACTTTTCTGCCCTGAAAACCTACCAGGTTGCAGAAGCTCGACAAGACACCAAAGAAAATATCCTCATCTCTCCGTTTACCTTCAGCCACATCCACTCGGTGGTGGATCGTGAGCTGGCTCAGCGCTATCAACAGGCACCGGCTGATGCCAAGCCGGACTTCCTGGTGAACTACCATATCGTTATTGAAGAGAAGCTGGATCCGGGCACTTATGATCGCCTGTACGGGTATGGTTATTACGGCAGAGGCTATCGTTATTATTATCCGGCTCCTCTTTTTTATGGCACCACAGGAGCTCCCCGGGTCTATAACCAGGGTAGTTTGATTATTGATATTGTCGATGCGAAAACAGAAAAACCCATTTGGCGTGGTGTATCAGAAAAACGTTTGCGCAGTGGTTTGACGCCGCAAGAGCAGCGCGACATTTTAACCAGTGCGGTGATTGAGATTATCAGTAAATTTCCACCGATCTGAGAGTAAATTTATCGTTTGACTGATGGCCGCTTTGCGGCCATTTTTTTGAATGCAGTATGCGGGAAATAAAGAACCATGGCGGATAACACGATAATGTCCGATATCAGGCTGGCAGCCATGAATTTGTTGGCCATGCGGGAACACTCAGCATTTGAGTTGCGCCGTAAACTTGCCCGGCGTTTTGACGACGCTGATATTGTTGAAGCCGTTGCCGTGTTAAGCGCAGAGAATTTGCAAAGCGATGAACGCTATACCGAAGCATTTATTAATATGCGTAAACGGCAAGGCAAAGGGCCGGTACGCATTGCGCTGGAATTAAAAGAGAAAGGTGTCAGTGAAGCCATTATCGGTATTTATCTCGACACATCAGATCACGATTGGTTTGATCTGGCACTTGCAGAAAAACAAAAACGCTTCGGTGCTGCTGAACCGCAGGATTTAAAAGAAAGGGCGCGTCAGATGCGATTTCTGCAATATCGGGGTTTCACCCAGCCCCAGATTCTTGCTGCAATAAAAACAGAGTAATAGCCCTCTTTGTTGGTTCCGCAGTTGATCTCTCACTGCAACCCGTTAACAAGTGTTATATCACTGTAAACTATTGTTAACTGCTTATCGTTCGTCACCTCATCAGCGTAATCTTTTGAAATAAACCTCTGCCGACACGCGTTTTAATCTACTCCGGAATGATCGCTCATCGCACCACCTGCATCAGCTATGCATGGGTGTGGATGTGTTGTACTTCACATCGGGAAGATATGATAAAGTCTGCGCCAAAAAACGATTCCTGCCCTCAGGGCATCTGGGTATACGAGAGAGATAATGATGATGCGATTGCACCTGCCGGGAGCCATATTCATTGGCTCATTGATGATGTTCACTCAACCTTTGATGGCTCAAACCGCAAAAGCCGTGGACGTTATTGTCCAGGCTGTCAGGTTACAGCCGCTGGAGAGCCGCATCGAAGCGTTGGGCACCTTGCGGGCCAACGAATCCATCCGCTTGACTTCTAACGTTACCAAGACGGTAACCCATATTAATTTCGAAGATGGCCAGCGTGTTAAGAAAGGGCAGGTACTGGTAGAGATGACCAATGCTGAAGAACGCGCGCTGTTAGCTGAGGCGCGCTTCAATGCCGAAGAGGCGCGCAAACAAATGGAGCGGGTGCGCTCCTTGGTCGAAACAAAAGCCGCATCCCAATCACTGCTTGATCAACGTATGCGTGAATATGAATCTGCCAACGCGCGCTATCTCGCTATTGAGGCGCGTTTGCAGGACTTGCACCTCGATGCACCTTTCAATGGTGTTGTTGGTTTACGCAATATCAGCGTCGGTGCACTGGTGTCTCCCGGTGATCTGATTACCACAATCAACGACGATAGCCGTATGAAACTGGATTTTACAGTTCCGGCAATCTACCTGCGCAGTTTGCAAGTTGATTTGCCCATCATGGCCAAAAGCCGTGCGTTGGGCGATAAGGTCTTTGAGGGCAAGATTTACAGTATTGATAATCAGATTGATCCGGTTACCCGCGCGATTACCGTGCGCGCGTTGTTGCCTAATGATGAGGGCGAATTAAAGCAGGGCATGTTGATGAGTATTAATCTCTATGCCAATAAGCGAGAAGCCCTGGTGATATCTGAGGCAGCTCTAGTGCCATTGGGTAGTGATAATTTTGTGTTTGTCGTTCAACCCAAAGGCAATGAACTGACGGTTGAGCGTCGTCAGGTGAACATCGGGCAGCGCCTGCGCGGTGCGGTTGAAATTCTCAATGGATTGGCAGCCGATGAAAAAGTGGTAACCCATGGTCTACAGAAAATTCGCGCCGGAACACTGATCAATATCGCCGCTGAAGAAACCGGTGAGGAAAGTCTATCCGAACTGCTTGATTCAACTCAGTCCTGAGGGTAACGCCGATGCTACTCTCTGATGTTTCGATCAAGCGCCCGGTTTTTGCTTCCGTTATCTCCATTCTGCTTATCGCCTTTGGCCTGGTTGCTTTTGAACGCCTCACATTGCGCGAATATCCTGACATTGATCCGCCGGTGGTATCCATACGCACCGATTATCCCGGCGCAGCGGCGAGTATCGTCGAGACGCGCATCACCAAGGTAATTGAGGACCGCATCTCCGGTGTGGAGGGCATCCGCTATATTGAATCCAGCAGCGAGAACGGACGCTCCAACATCGTAGTGCAATTCGATGTGGGACAGGACATGGACGCGGCAGCAAACGATATTCGTGACCGGGTATCGCGCGTGCTGGGTAATTTACCCATCGAAGCCGAGCCGCCGGAGGTTGAAAAGGTAAGCTCGGATGAAGACGTTATCCTCTGGTTCAATTTTACCAGCGACAATATGACCACACCGGAGTTGTCCGATTACGCGCAGCGCTATCTGGTGGATCGTTTTTCTGTAGTGGACGGCGTTGCGCGGGTCAGGATCGGTGGCGAAAAACGTTATGCCATGCGCATATGGCTGGATCGGCGCGAACTGGCCGCGCGCAACCTTACCGTTAATGATGTTGAAGATGCCTTGCGCGCCGAGAATATTGAACTCCCGGCGGGCAGTATTGAATCGGAAGATCGTCAGTTCACCGTGCGTATGGCACGCAACTATCTTACTGCTGAAGATTTCTCCCAACTGGTGTTGCACCGCGGTGACGATGGATATCTGATTCGTCTGGGTGACGTTGCCCGGGTTGAGAAAGGTACTGAAGAAGATCGCAATATGTTTCGCGGCAACGGCATCAATCAGGTGGGGATCGGCATCAGCAAACAATCCACCGCCAACACCATTGATGTGGCGCGGGGCGTAAAAGCCGAGCGTGACCGTATTCTCGCTACCTTGCCGGATGGCATGGGTATTGAAGACAGCTATGACAGTTCCATCTTTGTGGAGCGCGCTATCGAAGAAGTTTATCTCACCTTGGGCATCGCTATTTTTCTCGTGGTGCTGGTGATTTATCTTTTTCTCGGCAGCGTGCGTGCCATGTTGGTACCGGCCGTGGCAGTGCCGGTTTCGATTATTGCGACGTTTACCGTGTTAGCCGTGCTTGGCTTTTCGGTCAACATGTTAACGCTGCTGGCGTTGGTGTTGGCTATTGGCCTGGTAGTGGATGACGCGATTGTGGTGCTGGAAAATATCGTGCGCCACATGAAAGAAAAAAATAAACCGCCTCTGCTAGCGGCATTTGACGGTACGCGCGAAGTGGGCTTCGCGGTTATCGCGACGACCCTCGTGTTGATTGCCATTTTTGTCCCGATTGTATTTTTGAAAGGCGATATCGGTCGCTTGTTTTCCGAGTTTGCGATCACCATGGCCGCATCCGTAGCCTTTTCATCACTGATTGCATTGACGCTGTCGCCCATGCTGGCGTCCCAGTTCCTCAAGCGTAATGATCATAAAAATAAACTGGTGGACAAGATCAATGAATGGACCATGTGTCTGCGACATTATTATACCCGCGCCATCAACGCGTGCCTGAAGCGCAGCAAGTTGGTGGTGGTTATCTTTGCAATCTTGTTGCTTTCGACATTTATGCTGTCGCGTTTGATTCCGTCCGAATACGCTCCGCGAGAAGATCGCGGTACATTCTTTGTGATGGTAAACGGGCCGGAAGGTGCCAGTTATTCTTACATGGAAGAGTATATGAATGAGATTGAAGCGCGCATGATGGAGTATGTTGAAAGCGGGGAAATTAGTCGCCTGATGGTCCGTGCCCCGCGATCATTCGGAACCGCAGAAAATTTTAACAGCGGTCTTATCATCGCGGTAATGAACGACTGGAGTTTGCGGCGCGATGCATTTGTGGTGATGGATGAAATCCGCGCGAAGCTTAGCGACTTGCCCGGCGTGACAGCAGCGCCGGTGATGCGGCAGGGCTTTGGCTCACAGACCCAAAAGCCGGTGCAGTTTGTTATCGGCGGCGGGTCTTACAATGAACTGGCCGAATGGCGCGATATCATGTTGGAAAAAATCGAAGCCAGTAATCCCGGCCTCGAAAGTATTGACTGGGACTACAAGGAAACCAAACCCCAGGTTGAGGTCATTATCGACACCAATCGCGCGGCGGACCTGGGCGTGAGCGTTAACAACATTGGCCGCACATTGGAAACCATGTTGGGTTCCCGCCGCGTCACCACGTACATTGACGACGGTGAAGAATACGATCTGATTCTGCAAGGCGAGCGCGACGAGCAACGCACCATCACCAGCCTGCAAAACATGTACGTGCGCTCGGAGCGTTCCGGCGAACTGATTCCGCTGGCAAACCTGGTGCAATTGCGTGAGATGGCCGATGCCAGCCGTTTGAATCGTTACAACCGTATTCGTTCGTTGACCATTGAAGCCAACCTTTCTGAAGACCTGGCATTGGGTGACGCACTGGATTATCTCAATGGCCTGGTGAGAGAGCATTTACCCGATTCCGCCGTCGTGGATTACAAAGGTTTGTCCCGGGATTTTCAAACCGCTGGGGGCTCGGTCATGTTTATCTTTTTACTCGGTATCCTGATTACGTTTCTGGTGCTGGCCGCTCAGTTTGAAAGTTATGTTCATCCGTTTGTTATCATGCTCACCGTGCCGCTGGCAATTCTTGGCGGCATGTTGGGGCTGTACATCACCGGGAACTCCTTTAACTTATATTCGCAAATCGGCCTGATTATGCTGATCGGGCTGGCGGCCAAGAACGGCATTTTGATTGTGGAATTTGTCAATCAGTTACGTGATCGCGGCGTGGAATTTCATCAGGCACTGCTGGAGGCATCGTCCGCACGCCTGCGCCCGATTCTAATGACCAGTTTAACGGCCGTTGCGGGGGCGGTGCCTTTGGTTATTTCCAGTGGCGCCGGTTCGGAAACCCGATTTGTTATCGGTATCGTGGTGATCTTTGGTGTACTCCTGGCCACCTTTCTGACATTGTTTGTGGTGCCTGTGGCTTATAGCTTGCTGGCGCGTAACACAGGCTCTCCCGGTGATGTCAGTCGCAAGCTGGAGCAAGCTCATCGCGATTATTATCACGATGAACCATCAAAACCGGATTAAAAATCATGACAAAAAATTAACAAGAGAGAAGGCTATGAAATCAACCACAATAAAAATCTTGTTGTTATATTTTGTGTGGATGGTCACGGGTTGCGCGACCCATCCGCCGCAATCGCTATGGCGTATCGATTCGCTGGAGCAAATTGCCGGCCTGCCCGTGGCGGTGCAAGGTAATCCACAGCTCGTGGAGTCGCCCTACGGCAACGCGGTGATGTTTGACGGTGATGGTGACCGCTTGGTGGTGGACAATAATCCATTAGACGGCGCCAGTGAATTCACCGTGGAGATTATCTTCAAACCCAATGATGCCTATCCGAACAATCTGGAGCCGCGCTTCTTTCATATTGAAGCACCGGAAAATCCCAATCGCCGCATCACTATTGAGCTGCGTTTGAATGATCAGCACCAATGGTATCTGGATACCTATATCAAATCCGAATTGTCGCAGTACACGCTGATTGATTCGAGCCTGGTTCACCCAATGGAGCAATGGACCCACGCAGCGATTACGTATAAGGATCGACAGTTCACCGCATTTGTTAACGGCAAAAAAGAATTGTCAGCCGAGGTTGATTACCTGCCTATCGCGCCAACTGGCAAGACATCAATCGGTGCGCGGATGAATGAAGTACATTGGTTTAACGGGGCGATTCTGGCGGCGCGTATTACGCATCGGGCATTACCGCCGGAGAAGTTTTTACGGTTGGACGATTTTTTGCTGAAGTAAAACCGGATGAGTCAAACGCTGGAACAGAAATAAAAAGCCGGTTCATCGGTTTGATGGACCGGCTTTTTATGACTTAGCAATTAATTTTTTCTTTCAGGAAATTCACGATGTCATTCGCCGGAATCTCCTGCTTGTCGGCATCGCGACGGCCTTTGTATTCCAGTGTGCCATTTTCCAGACCGCGATCACCCACTACCACACGATGTGGAATACCCATCAATTCGGTGTTGGCAAGCATGACACCCAGGCGTGCTTTTTCATCATCCATAAACAACACCTCAATGCCGGCAGCCTGTAATTCTGTGTACAAGGCTTCGCATTGTTGTGCGACGGCAGGTGACTTGCTGATGTTGATCGGGATCAGCGCGACGTGGAAGGGCGCGATGGAATCGGGCCAGATAATACCGTTCTCATCAAAATTTTGTTCGATAGCGGCGGCCACGACGCGCGTGACACCGATACCGTAACAGCCCATGATCATGGTTTGCTCTTTGCCATTTTCATCCAGCACGCGCGCCTTGAGCGCCTCAGAATATTTGGTGCCGAGCTGGAAGATATGACCCACTTCAATACCGCGTTTGATATCCAGGGTGCCTTTGCCATCCGGGCTCGGGTCGCCTGCTACCACATTGCGAATATCGGCCACCATCGGCACGTGAAGGTCGCGCTCCCAATTCACGCCGGTTAAATGGAAGCCGTCTTTGTTGGCTCCGCACACGAAATCAGCGAGATGCGCTGCGGCATGATCCACGATGATCGGTATTTGCAAGCCGACGGGTCCAATTGAGCCGAGGCCTACACCCAATTCCGCCTTAATGCGAGCTTCCGGCGCAAACGTCAGGGGAGCTGCAACGCCCGTTATTTTTTCTGCTTTGATGTCGTTGAGCTCATGGTCGCCGCGCAACACCAGGGCCACCAGGGGCTGTTCTTTACCGGTCTCTGCTTCGCCCAGCACAATCAAAGTCTTGACGACTTGTGCCGGCGACACCTTGAGGAAGGTGCTCACTTCTTCAATGGTGTGTTGTTGGGGCGTGGCCACTTCATGCAGTAACTGGCTCGGCGCAGGCCGCGCAGCAGCAGGCGGCAAGGCCTCAGCCTTTTCAATATTCGCGGCATAGTCGCTGTCGCTGCTAAACGCAATTGCATCTTCACCGCTGGCGGCGAGTACGTGGAATTCGTGGGAGAAAGCGCCACCGATGGAACCGGTATCCGCCAATACCGGACGATACGCCAGGCCAATACGACTAAAGATATTGCAGTAGGTGCGATGCATCACATCGTAGGTTTCCTGCAAGGAATCCTGGGTCAGGTGGAAGGAATAGGCGTCCTTCATAATAAATTCGCGCGAACGCATCACACCAAAACGTGGACGGATTTCATCGCGAAATTTGGTCTGGATTTGATAAAAATTCGCAGGCAATTGTTTGTAGCTGTTCAATTCATTGCGAATCAAATCCGTGATGACTTCTTCATGGGTTGGGCCGAGGCAGAACGCGCGATCATGCCGATCATTGATCCGCAACAGCTCCGGACCATATTGTTCCCAACGGCCTGATTCAACCCAGAGTTCACTCGGTTGTACCACCGGCATCAACACTTCCTGGGCGCCGGATCGGTCCATTTCCTCGCGGATAATACGTTCAACCTTGCGCAGGACACGCAAGCCCAGCGGCAACCAGGTATAGAGACCGGAGGCGAGTTTACGAATCATGCCGGCACGCAGCATCAGCTGATGGCTGATCACTTCGGCATCGGCGGGTGTTTCTTTGAGCGTGGCAATTAAAAAACGGGTAGCGCGCATAGACGTGGCTTCTTTTTTCAGTGGCTATACTGGGAATGTGAGATGGCTTCTAGTGGATCTCAGGGTGGAGCGAACCTGGCACGGTAACCTGTGTCTTAAGCCATGCAACGACAAACAACGGCTTAAATCATCGTGACACCCGGGATCAAAGCCGCTTATTCTACGGTGCTTGATGCGCGCGGTACAGAAGGCATCTTCACAGATCCGTCGATTTATGCGGCGGCAGGATTCCGGACTTTGCTAAAAAGGTAATGACCATGTTTGAACTTCACCCCAGACTCGCGCAGGACTCTGTGATCATCGGGCGCTTCACGCTATCCCTGTTGCTGTTGAGCAAAGACGCCAACTATCCCTGGTGCATCCTCGTGCCCGAGCGGGAGGATGTTTACGAAATCCACCACCTGAGCGAAGAAGATCAACTGCAACTGATCCGCGAATCCTGCCGCCTCTCTGAAGTCATGACCAGTTTATTCGACGCACACAAGATGAACGTTGCGGCCTTGGGTAACGTGGTGCGCCAACTACACATTCACCATATCGCCCGTTTCTCCGACGATCCGGCCTGGCCACAACCCATCTGGGGCAAGGTCAATATAGTGGATTACACGCCCGAACAACTGCAGGATCGCATCAAACGTTTGCAAAATGCGCTGGTTGGCGAAGGCTTTGAAATTATCAGGCCGTCCATGTGATCCAGCCGAGTCTTGGCACAATATGAGTTTGTCATTATGGGCCTTGGTTTCGAAACCCTCAATTCAAGGATGAATTGAGGGAGCTACAGGGATGTATTCATGCGTTTTCGAAACCAAGGCCCATAATGGCAAGCGGACAACGAAGCACCTTTACCCGAATCACCGACCACAAATAAAAAACCCCGCAGTGCGGGGTTTTTTATTAACCAAAATCAGGCTGATGTTAAAGCGCCATTTCTTTCAGTTTTTTCAGCGGGCGCACCTTAACGGATGTGCTGGCTGGTTTGGCTTTGAACATCACTTCTTCGCCAGTGAAAGGGTTAATACCCTTGCGCGCTTTGGTTGCCGGCTTCTTCACAGTGGTGATCTTCAGCAGGCCAGGCAGTACAAACTCACCTACACCTTTTTTCTTAACATGACCTTCAATAATGTTGGTCAGCTCGTCCAGAACAGACTGCACTTGCTTCTTGCTCAACTGAGTAGCATCAGAAATTTGAGTCAGCATCTGGGTTTTGTTTTGACGTTCTGCGATGGGCTTCACAACAGCAGGAGCAGCTTTGGCAGCAACTTTTTTAGCAGGCGCCTTGGCAGGTGCTTTTTTGGCAGCGGGCTTGGCTGCAGCTTTGGCTGGTTTTGCGGCTGGTTTTTTAGCGGCCATATTGGTTTCCTTTTAATTATTCACGTAAAACACACAAGGGTTGGCTGTGTGCAATAAAGGGTTGAATCGAAATACCTGACCATTGTTCAAACAGAAAGTTTTGTTGACGGCGTCTTCAAAAAACCCTGTTTTTATAGGCTTAAATCGCCCACCACAAAGGTTGACGCTATATATATAGTATAAAAATTGAATCGGCAACAAAAAAGTAGCGTTTTTCCCGAAAAAAACACGGTTTTTGGCCATCAAATATGCAGTTGTTGAAGATCAGCTTCGGGTTCGGCGTACTGCCACAGATAATCAAAGGTTTCGCGCAGGCGTTTAACTTCAACAGCGGCTGCATAATTGGCGAAGCCGCGGTAGACCAGATCATCGTTCTTGAACAGCAAGCCGTCGTTATCGCGCAGCATAAAACCCATATCGGTATTTTCCGGCTGGAGGGTTAATTTACGTAACAACACCTTGCTGGATAATCGTTGGGACAAACGTGCCAGCTTGTGGCCCCGTTCAATTAACGGCTTCGTGTTTTTAACCAGCAGTTGTATTTGAGCGAAGCGGCTGCCGCGTACCAATTGCGAGAGCGCGCTGACAAATTCGTCTTGGTCGTAAAGTGGAAAATCCAGGTCGGTACTGAGGACGGCGATATGGCGGCGGGCATCTTTCGCCAGACCCAGGGCGTGTTGCTGAAAGTCCGCACAATTTTCCAGCAAAATTAATTGATCGCTGACGGAAGAAACCTGGCTCATGGTAAAGGCTCCTGATGGACGCGACCGTACCACATCGTGATGTGGGGAATGCCGGCATCCATAAACTCTGTGCCCTGGGGCACAAAACCGAGGTGTTGATAAAACGCCATACGCGCTGTTTGTGCATGCAGATATAAACGGGCGCCGGGGGATTGGTGAAGGCACCAGTCCATTACATAAGTCATTAATTTGCGGCCGACGCCTTGACCGCGATAGGCTTTTAATACGGCCACTCGCCCAATGTGATACTGGGGCCTTCCTTGTGTATCAGTTTCTACCAGCACACGTGCTGTCGCGATCGCCTTGCCGTCAGCCTGATGGGTCAGAAAATGCACGGCCGTTTCATCCAGCCCATCCCATTCATCTTGCGCAGAAACGTGTTGCTCATCCATAAACACACGCGTGCGAATGTCGCGCAGCGCTTGCTGCGCTGCTGGCCAGCTTACCTGCTGATGGTGACAGGCAAGGTTATTCATCCAGTAACAGGCTTTCCTGATGAATCAATGCATTGAGCACGGGAAGATTGAGCGGATCCTTAAGTAAAGGTTCCAGTGTGGCCCAGTCGATCTCGGTTACCTGGCACAGGGTTTCAGCCAGATCGCGCGAGCAGTTGAAGGCCTGGCCATCAACAAACAATAAGGTTTTATTCGGCAATGCATGGTAGGCAAAGCGTGCCGCGGGGTGGCGCCAGAGCAGGAGATTATCGTCGCGCATGGCGGCTTGCCAGTCGTCGGCTTCGATGGCGTCATCGTGTTCCATGTCTTCGGCGTATTTCCGTTCGGTCATGTGCTTGCCAAACCAGTGAGCGAGGTTTTCATCGGTCAGCTGCGCCAGCAGAATGTCCTTGAGTTGCTGTAGGGCCGTGTGGCTGATCTCGCCGGGATTGGTTTGCAGTGTCAGGTCGGGATCACTAAAACGGTGATCGTTCGTCAGGCGCGTAGCAATGTCCTGGGTTAATTCGCACAAAATATCCGCGTGGCTGGGCGCACGAAATCCGATGGAGTAGGTAATGCATTCGCCCTCGGCAATACCCCAATGAGCGACCCCCGGCGGAATGTACAGGATGTCGCCCGGTTCCAGCACCCATTCTTCTTCGGTATCAAATTGTTTGAGAATATTCAGCGAGGTGCCCGCGACCCGCTCGGAATGCACATTACAGGTTTGCCCGATACGCCAGCGACGCTTGCCCGCGCCTTGCAATAAAAATACATCGTAATAATCAAAATGTGGGCCCACGCTACCTTGGTCCGGTGCGTAGCTGACCATGATGTCATCCAGGCGCCAGTTGGGAATAAAACGAAAATGTTGCAGGAGTTCATGGACCTCTGGAACCCATTGGTCGACGGCTTGTACCAAAAGCGTCCAATGGGTTTCCGGTAATGTGGCAAAGGTTTTTTCCTCGAAGGGACCATGGCGCAATTCCCAGGGCGTCTTGCCTTTTTCCAGCACCAGGCGCGACTCCACTTCTTCTTCCAGGGCCAGGCCGGCCAGTTCATCGCCGTCCAGGGGCGAGACAAAACCGGGCAGGGCGTTGCGAATCAGCAAGGGTTTTTTCTGCCAGTAATCGCGCAGAAAATTTTCAACAGGCAAATCGCCCAGGTGGGTAAGTGGGTGAGTCATAAACATCTCGGTCAGGGCAACGGAACAGGAGTGCGATTCTAATCGGCAAGACGCTGGACGTCGACAGAGACGGAGAGTGTATGTTGCTGTCCGCCACCAAAGATGATGCCTTTGAGTGGTGTCACATCGGAATAGTCGCGGCCCCAGGCGGTGGTGATATGTTGGTCGCATGCCACCATCTTGTTATTGGTGGGATCGAATTCAAACCAGCCTTCGCCGGGCGAAAAAACTGCAAACCATGCATGGGTTGCATCGGCGCCCACGAGTTTTTCCTGCCCCGGCGGGGGCAGGGTTTCCAGATAACCGCTGACGTAACGCGCGGGGTAGCCCAGCGAACGCAGGCAACCGATAGCGAAATGTGCAAAATCCTGGCACACGCCGCGCTTGTGTTTCAATACATCGCTCAAGGGCGTGGCGACATCGGAGAAGCCGGGATCGTAGGTAAACTCGGTGTAAATTTTTTCAGTTAATTCCATAACCGCCGACAAAAACGGCCGGTCATCCACAAAAAGCGGCGCGGCATATTCAGCCAGGTCAGGGTGTTGCTGGACCATGGGCGAGTCCAGTAAAAACTCGCGCGCCGTGAGGCACTCCGGGTCCGCACTCTGGTGCAGCCGCTGTTTGCTGTAGGCGCAGGTGTTGCCGAAATCCAGGTTGCGGTTGATCGGCATTTCATCCACGCGAATGTGGCTGGTCACTTCAACTTCCAGTTCTGCATGGTCCTGCTCAATAGAAAATTGATAGAGCTGGTTACCGAAATAATCCGTGCGTGTATGGCTGACCGAGGCGGTGGGCGAGATAGCGATAGCGATGGTATCCAGCTGCTGGTTTGCGGTATTGCGCGGCACCACGTACGCGATATTGTGGCAACTGCTGACCGGTTGCTCGTAGGTATATTTAGTTACATGACGCACAATAAATTTCACAGGTGGTCCTGCCATTCCGTATTTTTTACCAGGAGTTGCGGACTTTGCGCATGATCAAAATAGCGCTGGCTGATTTCTTTACCGGCGGCGCCGACCAGGTAATGAACGCGCGCCAGCAACTGATCCAATGGTTGGCGAATGGCCCCGTTGCTGTCAGTCAACTGGGTCACGTCACTTAATTTCAGGGCGGTAGTGGCTTCGAGTAATAATTTGCGTTCCCGGGTCAGTAGGCCGTGGGTGTTGGGTAACTCCGCAAAATGGTATTCCAGTTGTTCCAGTTGATAAAGCAACGAACGGGGATTGTTGCTGTTAAGCACCAGCATCTCCAGTCCATTTTCCATGGTGATGCCGTTCTGGTAACGCCGGCGATAGGGAATCAGCGCTTCGCCGCACTGCAAGGCGGATTCAATCAGGAGGTCTTGCGCTGAAGGATCAAATTTCGGTACCAGCAGCGCGCGCAATAAACTGATGCTCTGCAAGGCGCGTTCCATACGGCGACCCATCTCGATGAAGTGCCAACCGTGGCCGCGCAGCATACTTTCGTGGATCAAACCAGCGAGCGCCAGCAGGGTAGTAACCAGTGGATCAAGAGCTTCTTCCGGGGCGGAGAGCGCGCCGGGTGTCAATGCGTCATTGAGCGTTTGCAATTCATCGCCGATATCGTTGATGACCCGCTGGGTATCACTGGAGAGTTGCTCCTTGACTTGCTCCGCCGCGTTGATCATCGCCGTTAAACTGTGGGCGACACTGCCCGCGCGATTCATGTCGAGCAGGATCGACAACATCTCCGGCTCCGGATCGCCGAACAACGTGGGATTTTCAGCCGCAAAGCCGGGGTAGGTGTAAGTTACGTGAGTCACGGCGCTCAGCAATGAACGATAAACAGGATCGGGCAGGCTTTCCGATTTATTCAATTGCATAAATACCGTGCGCAGTAAACGCAACGCGGATTCCGCCCGTTCGGCATAGCGGCCCATCCAGAATAGATTTTCCACCACCCGGCTGGGCAGCTCGCTGGTGATTTCCTGGGGCTGGTATTTTTCGCTGCTGCGCAAGCTAACCAGTTTTTCCGGTTCCGTGGCCAGCACCCAGGTATCTTTGGACACTGAGCCGCGCTGGTTGGAAATAATTTTTTCAGTGGTGTCGAGATTGACCCGCGTCAAACCGCCGGGCAATACCGCGTAAGAAGACTCGCTGGCCACCGCAAAGGTGCGCAGGATAGTAGCGCGCGGCTGGATGGCTCCCTGATGCCAGGTGGGCGTATAGGCGCAGGGAATATATTCCTGGGCCACGTATTGCAGCGGATTTTTGCGGAGGCGGTTTTTCCACGCCTGCAATTTTTTCTTATCCAGTTCAGCGCCGTAGACTTCATACAATCCTGGCCGCCGATAGGTGGGTTTAATCAACAGGTTGTGCAGGTTGTCGCACACGTAATCCAGTTCCTCGGGGTTGCCGCACCACCAGGTGTTGACTGACTCCATTTGCAGATCACGGCCCAATAAATGGCGGGAAATCGCAGGCAGGTAACGCAGCCATGCCGGATTTTCCAGCACGCTTGAGCCGAGCGGATTAGCGATGGCCACATTGCCCATACGCGCGGCGTCCAGTAAGCCGGGCACACCCAATTGGGAATCGCCTTTTAATTCCACCGGATCGCAATACACATCGTCGACGCGGCGCAGGATCACATCCACACGCTTTAAGCCGTCCAGGGATTTCATCCACACATAACCGTCGCGCACGGTCAGGTCCCTGCCCTGAACCAGATTGAATCCGAGATAGTTGGCGAGGTAAGCGTGTTCAAAATAGGTTTCGTTGTAGGCGCCGGGCGTCAACACAACGATGCGGGCAATGCCGCCGTTGGGGTTGAGATCCTGCAATTTCTGGCGCAGGCGGGCAAAAAATAACGAGAGGCGATGAACGTGGCTGTCACGGAACAGGCTGGGAAACACGCGGCTCATCACCGTGCGATTTTCTAACGCATAACCGGCACCGGAGGGCGCCTGGGTCCGGTCTGCCATCACCTTCATGACGCCGTCAGGCCCACGGACCAGATCCACGCCGTGCAGGATCAACTGTTGTTCGCCTTTCAGTTTCAGGCCATTGCATGCCCGCAGGAAGCCAGCGTGGGCGTACAGCAGCTCCGGCGGAATGACGCGCTGTTTGATCAGGGAACGCGGCCCGTACACATCATCCAGAATCAGGTTAAATAATTCAGCCCGCTCCACTAACGCACTTTCCACCTGGCTCCAGGCTTCACTGTCGATCAACAGGGGGATGGGGTTGAGTTGCCAGCTCTGGTTGTGGGCAGGGTCGTTGTAAACCTTATAGGTCGCGCCATCGTCGCGCAGGATACGTTGGGCTTTGATTTGCCGCTCTTCAATGCCGTCGAGGCCGAGGGTTTGCATGCTCTCCAGCAGGTAGCGCCAATGGGCGCGGATCTCGCCATCGGGTGAAAAGGCTTCGTCTACCCCCTGGTTGAGGAAGGGGTAATCAAGGCTGCGTGGGACAGCTTTCATCGGCTCGGATGGATTCATCGAATGCGTGACCTGGATACGGCTTGCCTGGGTGTGGCGTTAAATATCGCATTGTATGCTTTTTATACATCTGGTGCGGAGGATTGTGGCACGTTAATCGGAGCTTGCCTAATAGCTTCCGCACAATCCGTAGCGATTCGACCCGGGGCCGGCAAACAGATTCGGCCCTGCGGTCAAAACCCTCATACCAGCGCGCGCTACCCCACAGAGCACTGCGGCGGTCAGCGGCGCAAATCCAGCGTGTACGGGTATTCATCGGCTGGTTCCTCCGGCGGCGGGGCCATCGGGCGCGGCGGGTGTTTGTGTTCAAAAAACTCCCGCAGAATCTTGCCCGCTGGCGTGGTCGGCAGGGGACCCGGTGTATGGCCAAAGTCAAAGAACCGGTTGCCGCGCCGGGATTCCGCTTCGTTGGCATTGACCGGAAAACGATCATAACTGCGTCCGCCGGGGTGGCTGACATGATAGGAACAACCGCCGATGCTTTTGCCATTCCAGGTATCGATCAGATCAAAGGTCAGCGGTGAATGGATACCGATGGTGGGGTGCAATGCCGAGGGCGGTTGCCAGGCGCGATAACGAACGCCGCCCACAAATTCGCCCTGCTTGCCCGTGGCATTCAGGCAGACCCTGCGGCCATTACAGGCGAGCAGGTAACGCCCCGGCGTCAGCCCGGTCACTTTCACTTGCAGGCGTTCCACCGATGAATCGACATAGCGCGCGGTGCCGAAGCTGGTCACTTCCTCACCCAGCACATGCCAGGGTTCGATAGCCCAGCGCAATTCGATGGCGATATCATCCAGTTGCACCCGGCCATAATGCGGAAAACGAAATTCCTCAAAGGCCGCCAGCCATTCCAATTGGAAGGGATAACCCTGTTCATTGAGGTCATTGACCACATCGCGCAGGTCTTCCCATACATAATGCGGCAGCATGAATTTGTCGTGCAGCAGGGTGCCCCAGCGCACCAGCGGCTGGTGATAGGGTTTTTCCCAAAACCGGCTGATCAGGGCGCGCAACAGCAGTATCTGCACCAGCGACATACGCGCGTGGGGCGGCATCTCGAAGCCGCGAAATTCCAACAGCCCCTGGCGCCCGCTGGCGGTGCCGGGTGCGTAGAGTTTGTCGATACAGAATTCGGCGCGGTGGGTATTGCCGGTGATATCAATCAGTAGATTGCGCATCAGTCGATCCACCAGCCAGGGCTGCTCGACGATACCGTCGGGCATGTGTTTGAAGGCGATCTCCAATTCATACAAGGCTTCGTCGCGGCCCTCATCCACCCGCGGTGACTGGCTGGTGGGGCCTACAAACAAGCCGGAAAACAGGTAGGACAAACCGGGGTGGTGCTGCCAGAAGGTTACCAGGCTGCGTAGCAGATCCGGTCGCCGCAGGAACGGACTATCGGCGGGTGTAGGGCCGCCAAAGGTCACATGGTTACCGCCGCCGGTACCGGAGTGGCGGCCATCGAGCATGAATTTTTCGGTGGCCAGCCGGGCCTGGCGTGCATCTTCATAGAGTGCTTCGGTATTGGCGACCAGTTCCGGCCAATTGGCTACCGGATGAATATTCACTTCGATGACGCCGGGGTCCGGTGTGATCAGGAATTTTTTCAGGCGGTAGTCTTTGGGCGGCTCATAGCCTTCGATCACCACCGGCAGGTTCAAGGCACTGGCGGTATCTTCAATGGCTTCGATCAGCGCCACATAGTGTTCGAGGTAGGTCAGCGGCGGCATAAAGACATGCAGCCGGCCCTCGCGCGGTTCAAAGCAGAGGGCAGTGCGGATGGCATAGCCCGCCTCCAACGAGTTGTTAAAGCGTCGTTCGCCAGCGGTGGCACCACCGGTTTTCACATAAGCCTGCCCGGCATTCGCCAGTGGCGGGCGTTCCGCCAGGGGATCGGCCTCGGGTTGATAACGATCATCGTCATGCTGCGGGGATTCCACTGAGCCGAGCGGCAGCCGCAGGCCGAGGGGCGAGTCGCCGGGAATCAGTAGCAGGTGCTCAGTGCGCAGTTGCCAGCGGCCGGTAATCCAGCGTTGCTGTGGAAAGTGCCACTCAATGGGCAGCACAAAACCGGTCGCTATGTTCAGGCCCCGTGTCAGCAGACGAGCGAGGCGTCGCCGTTCCAGGCTGTCTTTCAGGTTTGCCTTGGTGGGGTCAACATCCGGGGGAAGTTGCTGCTCGGTCCACAAGTAATAGAGCGTGTCTTCATAGGCCGGCATCAGGTGTTCAGGATTAACGCCAATACGTGCGCAAAAGGCATCCGCGAATTGGCGGGCGCCCTGATAATCCACACCGTAATCCTTATCCACCCGCGCCAGATAGCGGTCATCGCGCCACAGGGGTTGACCGTCGGTACGCCAGAAACATCCCAATGCCCAACGTGGAATTTCCTCGCCGGGATACCACTTGCCCTGGCCGTAATGCAGCAAGCTGCCGGGCGCAAAGGTCTTGCGCATGCGCAGTAGCAGGTCTTTTGCCAACTTAAGTTTATCGGCGCCCAGGGCTTCGGTGTTCCATTGGGCGGATTCCATGTCGTCAATGGAAACAAAGGTAGGTTCGCCGCCGGTGGTCAGGCGGACGTCCTGCTGTTCGAGTTTCTGGTCTATCAAGGCGCCCAGCGCATTGATGGTGGCCCATTGTTCCTCTGTATAGGGCTTGGTCACGCGCGGATCTTCCAGGATGCGGAAGACTTCATTGTGATAGCTAAAGGTGACTTCACACTTGCTAGTGGCACCGGTGACTGGTGCCGCAGATATCGGGTCCGGGGTGCAGGCCAATGGAATATGGCCTTCGGCGGTCAGCAAGCCTGATGTGGGGTCTAATCCGATCCAGCCTGCGCCGGGAATAAACACCTCGGCCCAGGCGTGCAGGTCGGTGAAATCCTGCTCCGGCCCGCTGGGGCCATCGAGCGCCTTGATGTCAGCGGTGAGCTGCACCAGATAGCCGGAAGCAAAACGGGCGGCGAGCCCCAGGTGACGCATCAATTGCACCAGCAGCCAAGCGGTATCCCGGCAGGAACCCTTGGCCAGGGTCAAGGTTTCCTCACAGGTTTGAATACCCGGCTCAAGCCGCACGCCATAGCCAATGTCTTGTTGTAAGCGTTGATTGACCGCCACCAGGAAATCGTTGATATGCCAGGGCGTTTCCACGCGCGCCTTGGCGGTCAGTTGGTCGTAGATCTCTTCTCGCAGAGCCGTCAGTTTTGGCCCGGATTCCGTTACTTCCAGGTAGGGCACCAGTTCGCGCCGCAACTGCTCATCGTAGGCAAATGGATAGAACTCCGCGTAATCCTCCACAAAAAAATCGAAGGGATTGATAGAAGTCATATCGGCAATCACTTCCACCGTAAACTTCAGGTGTGTGGTCGGTTCAGGAAAAACCAGGCGCGCCTGGAAATTGCCGAAAGGGTCTTGCTGCCAGTTGATAAAGTGCTCCGCCGGCTCGACCTTGAGCGAATAGCTGTGAATCCTGGTGCGGCTGTGGGGCGCCGGGCGCAAGCGCAGCACATGGGGAAAGAGGGTGGTCAGGCGATCAAAGGCATATTCGGTCTGATGGTGGATTGCCACGCGGATGGCCATAGGAATTTCCCTTGTACTCAGTTCAACGGTTAGATGAGCGCTGGTTTGGTCGCAGGTGTTCAGGTGCCTTGCATTATCCTGGTGCAGTAAACACCCCACCGATGAAGCCTTGATGATGTGTGCCGCCGCTAAGCTTCGACCAAAGCGCGTGATTGCGCAACGCCTTCCTGACGCTAGCAATAACCACACCACCCCGTAGGTCGGATTAGCGCAGCGTAATCCGACAATAACGCACCTGAATTACCCGGGCCGTACAGCCAACCCAGACGACGCTTATCGCACTTGTATACTACAATTCATAGAAATTCCCGCGCGCCCGTCGCGAGTTGCTCCATGCCCATACCCATAAAATAGAGGCAGTACACAAATGATAAGAAGAGTTGGTTGTTTATTCCTGATTGCCTTTATCTGCACCACCGCCACGGCCGATGAAAAGGTCATCCGCGTCAATAACTTCAGCGATCCCAATGCGGCCTATGCCATCAACATGCTGCGCCTGGCGCTAAGCCATATTGATAAACCCTACCGCATTGACATCAGCACCAAGGACATGACCCAGGCGCGGGTGAACGAAGAAGTGCGCATCGGCGGAGACCTTGATCTCGCCTGGACATCCTCCGACGCCAAGATGGAAGCCACCGTACTACCGATTCGCATTCCCCTGTTCAAAGGGTTGTTGGGTTACCGCATCCTGATTATCAATAAACATGACCAGGCGAAGTTTGATCGGGTGGAAACCCTGGAGGATTTAAAACAATTAACCTTCGGCCAGGGGCGCACCTGGGCGGATACCAATATTCTGGAATCCAATGGTTTTACGGTCATAAAAACCAATAAATACCCGAGTTTGTTTTATATGGTTGAAGGGGGACGCTTCGACGCATTTCCGCGCGGCGTACACGAACCTTTCGGCGAACTTGCGCAACGGCCCGAGTTGGAACTGGCTGTTGAGAAGAATCTCATGCTGGCTTACAAGATGCCGTTTTATTTATTTGTGTCAAAAAATAATCCGGAGTTGGCAAACGACATTGAGACCGGCTTTAACCGCGCCATTGCCAACGGCAGCTTCGATGAAGCGTTTATGAATGCGCCGGAAGTGAAGGATGTGATTGAGAAGGCCAATATGAAACACCGCAAGGTGTTTTACATTGACAACCCGACGTTATCGCCGGAAACGCCCTTGGATCGGGCAGAGTTGTGGTTTGATCCGAAGGATTTGCCGTGAGGAGCGGATTTGAGGTGGAGCCTACCTATGGTTTGCGAAGCGGTGTGCGAGACACGCCGTGAATCCATCCATGGAGGCTCAGCACCGACATCCTGTCGGTGATGGTCTCGCACACCGCTTCGCAAACCCTGCCCACCATCGGAGTATCAACATTTAGTTTTGAACATATCCACTATTCGCCTGCTGCGGCCAATTCACCGCCGGGAGTTGTAAAAACGCTTCCGCAATACGTGCATCCCAGGAACGTTTTAATTCGCGCAGGTATTCATCGTCTTCATCAAAACGGTTGTGTTGCAACACAAAGCTGTCTGTCTGGCACATCATAATTTCAATGGGCGGGCCGACAGTCAGGTTGGAACGCATGGTGGAGTCCATGGATACCAGTGCGCAAAGGGCGGCGGTATCCAGAGTCGTTTGCGGCTGGAGAATACGGTCCAGAATCGGCTTGCCGTACTTGCTTTCGCCGATTTGCAGATAAGGCGTGTCGGTGGAGGTGGTGATGTGGTTGCCCTGGGGGTAGACCAGCATCAGACGCGGCTTATCGCCGAAGATCTGCCCACCGAGGATAAAGCTGGCTTCAAAGGTGGCCACGTTGCCGGCGTTATGTTTTTCCTGCTCGGTGCGGTTGATCTCGCCCACGTAATCGGCGGCGTCGTCCATGGTCTGGACGTTGCCGAGATTGATCGGGGCGAGTTCCTTGATGTCTTTCTTTATGCGCGAGATAACCGCCTGGGTGGTGGCGAGGTTGCCGGCTGAGAGGATGACGAACTGGCGTTGGCCATCTATGCCGAAGCGGTACATCTTGCTGTAGGTGCTGACCTGGTCTACGCCGGCATTGGTGCGCGAGTCAGAACAGAACACCAGTCCGGCGTCAACGGTAATGGCAACACAATAAGTCATGGCGAGGGCAACCCTGGAGCAAAAGGCTGATTAGGGTAAGAGCAGTGCAGGGCAGCGTCAAGGCTAATCTGCCGCGACGTGTACCGGTTATTCGCCGGTGGCTTTTCCATCTTTCTTGGTCCGGTCGTTGCGCTGGCAGCGGCGCTGGTCTCTGGTGGCTGACTGCCTGGAGTCACAAAAATCATCTCCCGTGTCGGTTGTACCTTTTCCCCTCCGGGCTTTTCCGGTATAACGTTGCGCCGTTGCCGGTGTAGAAATTCGCCTGCACACCTGGGCTTATGCCTCTTCTTTTGACTCTATCTTCGCTCACTTTACCGAAAGGAATGATGATGAAAAAACTTGCAGGACTCCTGATTCTTATCGCTTTGTATGCCGGTGCAGCTTTTTATACCGGTTATCAGGGCGAGAAAAATATTCGCCAACAATTCGCATTAAGCCAGCAACAGTCTGAAGCCCAGGGCGTTCAACTGGAACTGAATCGTTATGAACGCGGTGTGTTCTTCAGCGACGTGGAGTTTACGGCGACTTATGCGGTTGCCGGGCTTCCGGGTGATGGCTTTAGTTTATCCAGTACTTCGCGTGTACAGCATGGTCCTTTGTTGTTCCTGGGTAAAGTTGGGGTCGGGCTCTTCTCTTCTGTCTCGACGGTGGAAATTGTGACGGGTGATGCAGAGGCGGACCAAAAACTCGCGGACATCTTCGGTGAAAGTATCGGTGAAATTGTCACTCTGGGTCATTTCAACAACAGCTACACCTCGACCTGGACCGTGCCGGCAATTGAATACAGTGATGAAGGTGATGCGCTGCGCATCGATGGCATCAACCTGACCGTGAACGGCACCTACACCGAGATGGACATGACCGGTTCAATTGATGTGGGCGCGATGGATATGGCCTTGGCTGATGGAACACACATCACCACAACACCCCTGACCGGTAATTTCGATGTGAAAAATATTGCCGAGCTGGTCAATATCTCCAATATGAACCTGGCAATGGATACGATTACCTTTCGCAATGCGGCGATGGTGAGCGGTTCGATCGAACAAATTAAGGTTGTGCAAACACAAAAACTGGTTAATGAAAAAATCGATACCTTTGTCAGCTTGTCCGCAGCCAAGGTAAATGGCCCGTTGGAAATTACAGCACTGCACTACGACATTACCCTTAACCAACTGGACCCGGCCGCGATTCAAAAGTGGGCCGAGATTGCGAAAACCCTGCAAGCCGATCCGGAAGCCGCCATGGCCGACAACAGTGAAGCCATGACCGAGCTGATGAACATCGCGTTGCAGGAAGGATTGCAATTCAAACTGGCAGTGGGCGCCGATTTTATGGGCGGTAGCGCGAAGATGGATTGGGTGGCAGATTACCAGCCGTTAACGGATGGCCGTACGATAAACAGCATTGTTGATCCGCTGGATTATCTGTTGCTGGTCAACAGTGATTTGAAGATTAACGTCTCTGAATCGATTGTGACGCAAACACCGCTGGTGATGATGGTTGGCCAATACATGGATACCTACATCACGCAGGACGGCGATCAATACGTGATGCACGCGACCTTGAAAGACGGTGTTGTAAAAGTCGGCAATACCCAGATACCACCAGAGATGTTGCTGGCGTTGCTGCCGGCCCTGGGCGGTGCTGAACCGCAGCAACCGGCATTTGATGATTCCGGAACGGTTTACGATAACGAGTAATAAAAAAAGCCGCGCACTGCGCGGCTTTTTTGTATTCGTAGGTCGGATTAGCCAACGGCGTAATCCGACAAATACGACAGCTCTATTTTTCCTTCTGCGAATCAGCTTCCTCAACCGGTTTAATCCAATGCACATCCATTTGCGGGAAGGGAATAGAAATACCGTTTTCATCGAAAGCCAATTTAATCTTCTCTGTTAAATCAAACTTCACCGGCCAGTAATCATCTGTTCTCACCCAGGGCCGCACCACAAAGTTCACACTGCTGGCGCCCAGTTCGGATACGGCAATAACTGTTTCCGGATCTGCCAGGACGCGTTCGTCGGCACTGACAACCGCTGTGATGACATCACGGGCCTTTTTAATGTCGTCGCCATAACCGATACCAAATACCATATCGATACGCCGGGTTTGGCGCGCTGAGTAGTTGATGATGTTACCGCTGTAGATCGCGCCGTTGGGCACAATCACTTCTTTGTTATCGCCAGTGCGCATGATGGTGGAAAAGATATGGATTTTTTCCACCACACCCATGGTACCGGCGGCCTCGACAAAATCGCCGGATTTAAACGGGCGAAACACCAGCAGCATAAAACCGGCGGCAAAGTTTTGCAGTGAGCCCTGCAGCGCCAGGCCGATTGCCAAGCCCGCGGCACCCAACACGGCGATCACAGACGTTGTGTTGACGCCCAGTTGGTCGAGTGCGGCCACGATAACAAAGATCAACAGGATGGCGCGCACCAGTTGTTGTACAAACTCCACCAGGATCGCATCCCATTTCGTGTGGGAAAGCCCGCGCCCGACCAGGTTGCTGATAACGCCAACAACCATGCGACCGATTAAAAAAATCAGCAGCGCGATCAGGATGTTGATGCCCCAGGGTATGACGTAGGTGTTGACGATGTTCATGACTTCTTCTTCGTACTTCATGACGAGTCCCTCTGGTGGTTAAGTTGAAGATGTTCAGGCAATACTGCCGGTGGTCCGCACCCGCTTGCTACCTTTAACCGGTTTGGTTTTGCGTGCTTCGGCCCGCCGTTTGATTTCACCGTCGATCAGATTTTTTAATGCAATCAGAAAACCGGTCACGATAAAAGCGCCGGGCGGCAACACGGCGAGCAGGAAGCCGGGATAGCTGTTGCCGAACACATGCAGTGTCCAATCGCGCGCTAGCTCGCCAAATAATAAATGCATGTCGACAAACAAGGTGCCGTTACCCAGCAGTTCGCGAATGGCTCCGATAACCACCAACACCAATGCGAAACCCATACCCATGGTAAAACCGTCGACGATGGACGGCAGTAAACGGTTTTTGCTCGCAAAGGCATCGGCGCGGCCCAGCACCGCACAGTTGGTTACGATCAGCGGGATAAAAATACCGAGGATTTGATAAAGCTCGTAAGTAAACGCCTTCATTAATAATTCAATACAGGTCGTCAGGGACGCAATGATCATCACAAACGCCGGCAGGCGTACGGCGTCGCTGACCTTGGTGCGAATCAGCGAAACAATGGTATTGGAGGAGGTGAGTACCAGTAGTGTAGCCAGCCCGAGCCCGAGTCCATTGACCACCGAACCACTGACGGCCAGCAACGGGCACAAGCCGAGCAATTGCACCAGCGCGGCGTTATTGCCCCAGAGGCCTTTTTGGGTGATCTCTTTGTAATTAACGGAGTCACTCATGGGGGTGTTCCTGTGATGTGGGAGTTTCAGCGGCAGTGTCACCGCCGGTCGTTTCAGCTTTAGCACCCAGGGATAAGATTTCATCCTCGGCTTCGACAAATTCCAGTACGCGGCGCACCTGATTGACCACCGCCCGCGGCGTAATGGTAGCCCCGGTAAATTGATCAAAGTCGCCGCCGTCCTTTTTCACCGCCCAATCTGCCGGGGCGGGCGCCGCCAGGGATTTACCGTTAAAGGATAAAATCCAGTCGCTTTTTTTCAAGTCCACTTTATCGCCCAGGCCCGGCGTTTCATTGTGAGCCAATACCCGCACGCCGGCCACAGAACCGTCGCGGTTGATACCGACAATCATACGGATATCACCGCTGTATCCATCCGGCGCAACGGCAGGGATGATCATCGCCACTACCTGGCCATTCTGGCGGGCAATATGTATATCACCGCCTTTTTTCAATCCCAACAGGTGCCAGGCATTTTCCGGTACTGGAACTGTATCCAGCAGCAGATCATTGTCGTGGCGCGAGCGCGGAACAATTTCAAACAGGGCTTTTTGTTGCGCGGCGCGTTCGGCTTTCTGAATGCGTTCCTTGGTCCCTTCGTTGGTTAACGCCAGGCCGCCAGCGGCAATCAGCGCAAAGACGGCGAGCAATAAACTGTTCTTGCTGATGGAGGCGCCTAACATCTATTCCTCCTTCTCGGTCGCGCGGCGGGCTTTGGTGTGGCCATAGGTGCGCGGCAAGGTGTAGTAATCAATGAAGGGCGCGGCAAAATTCAGCAGCAATACCGCAAAGGCCACGGCATCGGGATAATTACCCCAGTGACGAATGACAAACACCAGCACACCGATAGCCGCGCCGTAGATGATCCGTCCCTTTTTACTGACCGCAGAGCTGACTGGATCAGTCACAATAAAAAACGCACCCAGCATGGTGGCGCCGGACAACAAATGAAACAGGGGCGAACCGCCACTGCTGGAGCTGCCCCCGTCGTGAAAGAGTGCCGCCATCAGTGTCAGTGCAACGAGCATGCTGACCGGCGCGTGCCAGGTAAATACGCGCTGGCTTAAGAGAAAAATACCGCCGACCAAAAAGCCGATATTGACCCACTCCCAGCCTGCACCTGCGAAAGCCCCCGTGCTAAATACCGGTTCATTGGCGTAAACGTCAGCAACCAATAAGCTGGAATTCTGTTTCATCACATCCAGCGGCGTTGCGGCGGTATAGCCATCAATCGGTGCGCCTAACCAGATTTTTTGCAGGCTATCGATAATGCCCGGTAAGGATTCACTTGCGTCCAGCATCGTCGAGGGCGCAGCCCATTGCGTCATCTCTACCGGAAATGAAATCAGCAGGATGACATAACCGACCATCGCTGGATTAAACGGGTTGAAACCCATACCGCCGTAGAGTTGTTTCGCGAGGATGATGGCACAGAGAC
This sequence comes from uncultured Cellvibrio sp., assembly GCA_946481735.1. The sequence goes on along the minus strand of CAMLOU010000002.1, from coordinate 19,403 downwards.
TGCCGACCACCACAATCCACCAGGGGCAATAAGGCGGCAGGGAAAGGCCGAGTAAAACACCGGTGACCAGGGCGCTGTAATCGCGCAGATAAAACATCACCGGGCGGCCGCGCAGTTTTATTGCCAGTGCTTCAAAGCCGACGCAGGCGAGGCATGCCAGCAATACATTTGCAATAACGCCCACGCCGAAGAACCACACCAAAGCCAAAAAGCCCGGCAGGGTGGCAAGAATCACCAGCCGCATCAACTGGCCGGTGGAGTGCCCTTTATGGGCGTGGGGCGAAGTAACTTTCAATAACGCCATCAACAATCTCGATGCATGATTTGAATTTGGGGCATTGCCGGATTACGCCGCTGTGCAGCTAATCCGGCCTACAGGTTTACGCGTCTTGCAGTTCTTTGTGTTTTTCTTCGAGCTTGGCAAGGCCGGTGCGGAAGGCTTCAATGTTTGGATCATTGTCCGCTTCGGCTTTGGCCAATCGGTCGCGCGCTTTTTGTAAACGGTTTTCCAGGGATTTCAGTTGTTCCGCGCGTTTTTCTGTATCGCTCATGCTCGCCAGCGCCGCCGCTTTGGCCTTGGCTTTTTCAATGGCGATATCCGCCGCACTCTGTTCGACAGAGGGAGCAGTGGTTTCTGTGGCCGGTGTTGTTGCGGTCAGTTGCGCGAGTTCCGCTTCCGCTTCCGCGATTTTCTGCTGCAATTTTTCCACGCCTTGCTGCAAGGCATCAGCGTTAGCACTGCCTTCGGCTTGGGCGGCGGCCGCTTTTTCCTGGGCTTTGGCGAGACGCGATTGCAACGACTCTAACGTCGTGCGTAATTTTTCGTCCGGTGCCATAGTCAGTTTTGCCTGCGCGCGGGCGATGGCGGCGGCAACCGGGTCTTCGGCGCTGGTGGGCGTGGCTGCCGGCGTAACATCTTGTGTTGCCATAAAATCAGCGAGTTTTTTCTCGGCCTCACTGACTTTTAATTCGGCTTGCTTGATCCGCGCTTGCTGCTTTTCCAATTGTTCCGGCGTAATCACTGCGCCTTCTTCATTGGGCACTAATGGCTGACGCGCATGTTCAAGGCTGTTTTGTGCAGCGGCGAGCATACGTTCAAGTTTGGCTTTTTGTTCGTCCGGGGTTTGCTGCACGGCGCGGGCTTTGGCTACGGCCTCGGCGACAACGGCAGTTTGCGGCGTCGGTGCAGCGGCTTTTTCGGCGAGCTTTTGTTTTGCTTCTTCAGCGGCCTGTTTGCGTGCCAGACGTTTAGCTTCTTTTTCCGCTTCCTCTTTTGCGATACGTTGCTGACGGAACTCAAACCGACGGCGTGAGCGATCGGATTTTTCCTTTTCCAATTCGTGCTGGCGAATCGTGCCCTTGGCCGCGCGGTAATACTGCACCAGGGGAATATTACTCGGGCACACATAAGAACAGGCACCGCACTCAATGCAATCGAACAGGTTGTGCGCTTGCAGTTTTTCCATATCTTCCGCCTGCGCATACCAGAATAATTGCTGCGGTAGCAAACTGGCGGGGCAGGCTTCTGCGCACAGGCCGCAACGAATGCAGGCTTGCGCCGGCGGTGGCGGTGGCAATTCTTTTTTTGTCGGAGCGAGGATACAGTTGGTGGTTTTAATCACCGGCACGCTGGGGTTCGGCAAGGTAAAGCCCATCATCGGGCCACCCATAATCAGGCGTGAGGCTTGCTTCGCATCAAAACCGTGTTGGGCAAGAACATAGTCAATCGGCGTACCGATGCGGACTTCCACATTGCGCTGAATGTCCAGTGACTCACCAACAACAGTCGTAATGCGGGAAATCAGCGGCTCACCGTAACGCACTGCCCGCCAGGCCGCTGCAACGGTGCCGACGTTGAGGCAAATAACGCCGATATAGGCGGAATGGTGGTCGGTGGGAATTTCGCGTCCGGTCAGGATCTGGATGATTTGCTTGGCGCCGCCAGACGGGTATTTCGTCGGAAAAGCCACCACCTGTACCCGCGTGCCTTGCGCCGCTTTTTGCAGGGCCGCCAGGGCTTGGGGTTTATTGTCTTCCAGACCGATGACCAGGTCTTTGGGCTCATGCAGCAGGTGGCTGACCATCAGGGTTCCCGCGATGATTTCCTCGGCGCGGGTTTGCATCAGGATGTCATCGGCGGTGATATAGGGCTCGCACTCGGCGCCGTTGATGATCAGGGTATCAATCACTTCAGTGGAACGCGGGTTGAGTTTTACCGCCGTGGGAAAACCCGCGCCGCCCAGACCGGCTACCCCGGCCAGGCGGATTTTGTCTTGCAGGGCGGTCTTGTCGAGAGCGTGATAATCCTCGCAGGGATTTAGCGGCACCCACTCATCCTTGCCGTCCGTCTCGATCACGATACAGGTATCGCTCATCCCGGAAGGATGGGTCAGGACGCGATCTTCAATTGCCACCACGGTGCCGGAGCTGGGCGCGTGGATATTGGCACTGAAGACGCCATTGGCGGCAGCAATCAGTTGCCCGGTCAGTACGCGCTCACCCACGCTCACCACCGGTGTGGCCGGTTCACCGATATGTTGGCTCACGGGTACGACCAACTGGGGCGGCAAAGGCACGGAACCCAGCGGTAGGCGCAGGGATTGTTCTTTATGTTCGGGCGGGTGAATTCCGCCGGGGATTTCCCGGATTTTGATCAGGCTGGTCATTAAGCGGCTTTACCTGTTGGCTGATCCTGCGAGTCGCGGTCGGTGGCGATGATACTGGCGTTGATCGCGGGCAATTCCCACTTCCACTCTTTAACGCCGGTTTCCACCGGGATCATGTCAATACAATCCACGGGGCAGGGCTCCACACATAAATCGCAGCCGGTGCATTCATCGGCAATCACCGTATGCATCTGCTTGGCGGCACCGAGGATGGCATCCATCGGGCACGCCTGGATGCACTTGGTGCAGCCGATGCACTCGTCTTCCCGGATAAACGCGACTTTTTTGACTTCGGATTCTTCGCCATGCTCTTCGTCGAGGGTCGGCGCGGGTACGGCGAGCAGGTCCGCCAGGGCGTTGATGGTGGTTTGGCCACCGGGAGGGCATTTATTGATGGCATCGCCGCCGGCAATAGCCTGGGCGTAAGGTCGACAACCGGGATAGCCGCACTGGCCGCACTGGGTTTGTGGCAGCAGGTTATCGATCTGGTCGACGATGGGGTCGCCTTCGACTTTAAATTTCACTGCCGCAAAACCCAGGATCGCACCAAATAGCGCAGCCAGACCGATCAGGGCGACCAGCGCAGCGATAATAGGATTCTGGACAATCAGTTCAAACATAATCGGCGTTACATCTCCGGTCTATATAAAGGCCACTGAATAAAGGCTGCTGCAACTCCGGCCTATACAAGGCCACTGAAGCCCATAAAGGCAAGGGACATTAATCCGGCGGTGATCATACCGATGGCGGCGCCTTTGAATGGCACGGGCACATCGGCCACGGCCAGGCGTTCGCGCATGGCCGAGAACAGGATCAATACAATGGAAAACCCTACCGCTCCGCCAAATCCATAGAGGGTGGATTCCCAGAAACTGTGGGTTTTGTTGATATTCAACAAGGCCACGCCCAACACCGCGCAGTTCACGGTAATCAGCGGCAGGAATACCCCGAGGATGCGGTACAGCAATGGGCTGGTTTTTTCCATAAACATCTTGGTGAACTGCACGACTGCCGCGATCACCAATATAAAAGAAATTGTGCGCAGGTAATCCAGCCCGAGAGGCGCAAGAATCCAGGTGAAGACCAGGTAGGTGCAGATAGAGGCGAGCGTCATCACAAAGGTAGTAGCGCCGGCCATACCGATGGCCGATTCCAGTTTGTTGGACACACCCATAAACGGGCACAGCCCCAGGAACTGGACCAGCACAAAGTTGTTCACCAGGATGGTGCCGAGCATGATGACGGCAAATTCGGTCATGGATTCTCTACCTGTTGGCTGACGCCTGAAATTTCAGGGGCGCATTATCGTAAAGCAACGGCGCGGGATCAATCCAAAACCCGGTTTATTTGGGAATATGCTTGAAACTTGTGGCGATAATGCGTTTACGGACCCTGGTGTCGGATTACGCCTTTGGCTAATCCGACACCACGGGTGTGGCGTTACATAACGCGTTGGCCGGGTTTGGCGCCGCTGTGGGGTTCGAGCAGGTATAAGTCGCTCCCGCCCGGGCCAGCGGCCAGTACCATGCCTTCGCTCATGCCAAACTTCATCTTGCGCGGCTTGAGGTTGGCCACCACCACGGTGAGCTTGCCCACCAGATCCTCGGGTTTATACGCCGCTTTGATGCCGGAGAAGACATTGCGTGTCTCTCCGCCCAGGTCCAGGGTCAAGCGCAGGAGCTTGTCAGAACCTTCCACATGTTCGGCGTTGGCGATCAGGGCGATACGCAGATCCACCCTGGCAAAATCGCCAAACTCGATCTCGGCGGCAATCGGGTCATCCGCCAGGGGACCGCTGGCCTTGGGGGCAGCGCTGGCGAGGGCTTCTTTGCTGGCTTCAAGCATGGCATCGACCTTGTCTTTCTCTACGCGGGTTAACAACGGCACAAAGGTGTTGATCTGGTCGCCACCGCGGAACTGCACCGGTGCTGTCCAGCTCAGGGTTTCGCCCAGGAATTCCTCAGCCTTGGCTGTCAGTGCTGGCAATACCGGTTTGAGGTAGGTCAGCAGGGCGCGGAACATATTGATGCCCAAGGTGCAGACATCCAGCGTGTATTGTTCCTGACCGGCTTGCTTGGCTAGCTTCCAGGGTTCCTGGGTGGCGATGTATTCGTTAGCGGCGTCAGCCAGCGCCATGATTTCACGCATGGCTTTGCTGAAATCCCGCGCTTCGTAATGCGCTGCGATAACAGCTCCTGCATCCACGAATTTTTCCCACAGGGCTGGATCAGCAACCCTGGTCGACAAGGTGCCGCCCGCGTTGTTGATGAACTTGGCGGTGCGGCTGGCGATGTTAACCACTTTGCCCACCAGATCGCTGTTGACGCGCTGGATAAAGTCCTCGAGGTTCAAGTCGAGATCGTCCACCGCGCTGGTCAGCTTGGCAGCGAAGTAATAGCGCAAATATTCCGGATTCAAATGATTGAGGTAGGTGCGCGCATTAATAAAGGTCCCGCGCGATTTACTCATCTTGGTGCCATTAACCGTCAGGAAGCCGTGCACACAGATTTTGGTGGGGGTGCGCAACTTGGCCGAATGCAACATGGCTGGCCAGAAGAGGGCGTGGAAGTTAACGATATCCTTACCGATAAAATGATAAACCTCTGCCGTGGAATCCGGCTTCCAGTAGTCCTGCCAATCAATGCCGTGTTGGTCGCCGTAATGTTTCAGGCTGGCGATATAGCCGATAGGCGCATCCAGCCAGACATAAAAGTATTTGCCTGGTTGATCGGGAATTTCAAAACCGAAGTAGGGCGCATCGCGGGAGATATCCCACTCCTGCAAACCGGCATCCAGCCACTCGGCCATCTTGTTTGCCACTTCATCCTGCAAATGGCCGGCGCGGGTCCAGTCTTTCAGGAAGTCGCTGAACGCGGGTAAGGTAAAGAAGAAATGTTCGGAGTCTTTGGCAATCGGTGTCGTGCCGGAGATGGCCGACTTGGGGTTGATCAAATCCATGGGCGAATAGGTCGCACCGCACTTCTCACAATTGTCGCCGTACTGGTCTTCCGATTTGCATTTGGGGCAAGTGCCTTTGATGTAGCGATCCGCCAGGAACAGGTTTTTTTCCGGGTCATAGGCTTGGGTAATACTGCGGGTCGCGATATGGCCATTGGCCAGCAAACGCTGATAGATCATGGTCGACAGTTCGCGATTTTCTTCACTGTGCGTCGAGTGGTAATTATCAAAGCCAATCAGGAAGTCGGCGAAATCCCGCTCGTGTTCCGCTTTGACATTGGCGATTTGTTGCTCAGGGCTGTGACCCAGCTGTTCCGCTTTCAGCATGATGGCGGTGCCGTGCGCATCGTCGGCGCAGACATACAAACAATCTTCACCGCGCAGCTTCTGGAAGCGAACCCAAATATCGGTCTGGATATATTCCACCAGGTGGCCGAGGTGAATAGAGCCGTTGGCGTAGGGCAGGGCACTGGTAACAAGAATTTTACGAGCTTGGGTCATAGGTCTGGGTGTCTATCCACGATTTGTTTTACAACACGGTTTGTTTTTACAAGAGGGCGCGACGGAAATCGTCAGCTCCCGCGATGACAAGGGTTGTCACCGATCAGCTGGCGGCCAGCTGGCAAAAAGGAGGCGCACTATAGCATTTTTGCCCTGAGATATCAGTTGCTCTGGCCGGACCGGAAGCGCTGATCGATACCCGGCAAAAAGGCATTGCAGATATTTCGGCGGCGGTTAACACTCGCCTGTTCTTGGTAGAGGGGGAATGTCGGTGGATCGGTTTCAGGAAATGCAGGTATTTGTCGCCGTGGCAGAAGAGGAAAGCTTCGCTGCAGCGGCCAGGCGTTTGGACACGTCGGCGGCGAGTGTCACGCGAGCGGTGGCCGCGCTGGAAGCGCGCTTGGGCATTATGTTGCTGTCGCGCACCACGCGTCGTGTTTATGTCTCTGAAGCGGGTCAGCGTTACCTGGACGATTGTCGCCGGATCCTTGCCGAATTAACCGAAGCGGAGGAGTCCGCAGCGGGCAGTTATGCCATAGCCCGTGGTCAATTGACGATAACGGCTCCGGTGTTATTTGGCGAACTGTATGTCACACCCTTGATGGTTGATTACCTCAATGAACATCCGCAAGTCAGTATCAAAGCCCTGATGGTTGACCGGGTCGTCAACATGCTCGACGAGGGAGTTGATGTGGCTGTACGTATTGGGCACCTGCCAGACAGTGGACTTTATGCGGCGCGTGTGGGAAGTGTCAGGCGTGTGGTGTGTGCCGCACCGGCATTTCTTGAGCGCCAGGGGCGCCCTGAACACCCTGACCAGCTGCGTGACCAGTCAGCCGTAGTCATCGCCAGCAGTCCTTTGCTCGCCAGGTGGCAGTTCAAAACAGACACCGGCCCCATTGCATTTCTGCCGCCATCGCGCTTGGTGGTGACGGCAAATCAGGCGGCGATCAGCGCGGCTGTTGCTGGCTGGGGGTATACCTGCGTACTTTCCTACCAGATCGCCCGGCAGGTCGCGAAGGGTGAACTGGAGATCGTGCTACACGAGTATGAGTTGCCCCCTTTGCCGATCCATGTGGTGTATCACGGAGGTGCAAAGATATCGGCGAGAGTGCGTACCTTTGTTGACTATTGTGTGGCACGTTTGCGCGCCGACCCTGCGCTGCAATATTCCGCCTGATCAGGTTATCGCCGCGCATTCTTGCAGAGAGTGAAATAGTCTTTTGCAGAAACTGGCCATTCTCTGTGGCGACCCTGTCTTCCACAATGGCTCCAACAACCATCGCGTTAAGGAGCCGAGTATGTCAGTCAAACCCATCAAACTTTATCGTCATATCCTGTCCGGTCATTGCCATCGTGTTGAATTGATGTTGTCCCTGCTTGGGATTCCAGTGGAGTTGATCGACGTGGATCTGGCGAATCGCGCGCACAAGCAGCCGGCGTTTCTACAGTTAAATACGTTTGGTCAGGTGCCGGTCATTGATGATGACGGCGTGATTCTCGCTGACTCCAATGCAATTCTGGTGTACCTCGCCAAACGATACGCGCCGGGTAAGTGGTTGCCGGAAGATCCGGTGAGCGCCGCCAACATCCAGCGATGGCTATCAGCGGCGGCGGGACCCTTGGCCTTTGGTGCTGCACGCGCGCGTCTGATTACGGTATTTGGTGCGCCGTACAATTCGCAAGAAGTCATCGGTGCTGCGCACGCACTGTTATCAGTGATGAACACAGAATTGTTGCGCGGTGCGTTTCTCATCGGCGATCAACCAACCATCGCGGACATCGCTGGCTACAGCTATGTCGCTCACGCACCGGAAGGCAATGTCTCGCTGCAGGATTACCCCCAGGTGCGTGCCTGGCTCCAACGTATTGAAGCCTTGCCTGGGTTTGTGCCGATGAAAAAAAGCGCGGCCGGTTTGAATGCGGGAACGAACGATGGACATCAATGATCCCTGGCATGAAGGTGAGCGTCAGCTGCAACAGCTGGTCGGCATGGCGGACAAGATGAAACAGGTGGGCGCGCGGGTCATTCGCGATTATATGCCCGATCAACACCGGGACTTTTTTCACCAGTTGCCGTTCATGATAGTGGGCAGCGTCGATGCGCACGATGAGGTGTGGGCGAGTATTCTGACCGGCGTTCCCGGCTTTGCTGTCTCGCCTGATCCTCGTCATTTGCGCATTAACACCATGCCTGCAGCGGCGGACCCTGCGAGCAAGAATCTGCGTCAGGGTGCGGCGCTGGGGATGCTGGGGATCGAGCTTCACTCGCGGCGGCGCAATCGTGTCAACGGGACCGTTCATCAGTGTGATGACCAGGGTTTTGAGCTGGTGGTTGAACAGTCATTTGGCAATTGTCCGCAGTATATTCAGAAGCGCGATCTATCCTGGGTGCAGAATGACAATGGTGTAATACCCTTGCCGGTAGTTGCGCACGAATTGCATGATGGCGCGCGCCGGTTGATTCGCCAGGCTGATACATTTTTTGTGGCGAGTTACGTGGATCAACCGGCGCGCTCAGTGGATGTTTCTCACCGGGGTGGTCAGGCGGGTTTTGTCAAGGTGGAGCACAACCGCCTTACCATTCCGGATTTCTCCGGTAACTTTCACTTCAACACCCTGGGTAACTTAAGGGTTAATCCCCGGGCGGGATTGTTATTTATTGATTTTGTCACCGGTGATTTATTGCAGTTAACGGGCGACACTGAACTGGTGTTGTCGGGGCCGTCGGTTGCCGCGTTCAAAGGTGCCGAACGCCTGTGGCATCTTGATGTAAAACAGATGATCTATCGACCTGCCGCCTTGCCACTGCGCGGATCTTTCGCGGAGTGGTCCCCGAAAAGTCTACAAACCGGCACCTGGCATGCGGCCAGGTGAGTCATTCACCATAAACAGCTGCGGCGGCCTCTACCACTAGAGCGTGGCGGCGAGCAAGCGCCATTCTGTCTTGATCGTATCCACCACCGATAACGGTGACCACCGGAACGGCTTTTTGTCGACAAAGCTCAAGGACGAGATGTTCCCGATGGCGTATGCCATCCAGGCTGATGTTGAGCAGCCCGAGGGGATCCTTTTCATACACATCAACACCTGCATCGTAAATGACCAGTGACGGTTTGAATTCGGTTAACAATGTGTGCAGCGTGTTTTCCACAACCGTCAGATAGTCCTGATCACGCAGTCCAACGGCCAGTTCTACATCGAGATCACTTTTGGCTTTGCGCGCCGGAAAATTTTTTTCGCAATGTATCGAGCAGGTGAAAATTTCCGGATGATCCGCGAGGATGCTCGCGGTGCCATCACCCTGATGAACATCGCAATCAAAGATCAGGATACGTTCGGCTTTACCCTGCGCAATCAAGGCGCGCGAGGCAATGGCCAGATCATTCAGGATGCAAAAGCCAGAGGCAAAATCGTAATGGGCATGGTGTGTACCACCCGCCAGATGACAGGCGATGCCGTATTGCAACGCAAGGGATGCGGCAAGCAGTGTGCCATTGGATGAAATCAGGGTGCGGTGCATCAGCCCTTCACTCCAGGGCAAACCCATCCGGCGGATTTCCTGGGGCGATTGACGGTTGTGGATGAATCGTTCCAGGTAATCCCGGGAATGTGCTAATTCCAGAATCACTTGTTTGGCTTTACCGGGCCGAAAGGTATTGCCGGATTGCGCGATATCACGTTCTTGCAGGTAACGATGCAGCAAACGGAATTTTTCCATCGGAAAGCGATGCTTGCTGTCAAAGTCAAAACTGTAAGCCGGATGGGTGACGAGTGGGATCATGATGATGAGTTACACCGAATAAACGATCAGCAAGGATGCAACGTCAGGCTGCGGTGGTTAATACGCATCATGCCTTGCGCCAGATGATCAGGCGGTTATTGGCGGGCATGGGATTGTCTTCTACCAATGTCAAACCCACCGCTTCTGCGGTTTGATTGATCATTTCAGAATCGCGAATACCCTGAACAGGATTTACGGCCTGCAAATGCTGATCAAACTGGCGATTGCTCTCGCTGGTGTAGCTGCCCTGATAATTAAACGGGCCATAAAGTGCAAACAATCCAGCGGAGGGAAGACGCAGGCCCACCTGCTCAATCATATGGCGCGCGGTGGGCCAGCTCATGATGTGCGCCGTATTCGCGCTGAATACGGCATCGAAACCGGTAGGCCAATCAGGTTGTAAGACGTCCAGCTCGTAGGGTAGGCGGATATTTGTGTGCGCACATTCCGCAATCCATTGCTGAATACCTGGGAGATAATCAGCGCGATCAGACGTCTGCCAGATAAGATGTGGCATTGCCCCTGAAAAATATACTGCGTGCTGCCCCGTACCTGATCCAATTTCCAGTACATGATGAACCTGCTGGAAGTGACGCAGCAGCACGGCAAGTATTGGCGCTTTGTTGTTTTCACAGGCTTGTGAGAAAGGTTTGGTGGACATAATTCGCTACCGGTCGAAAAAAGTCGTCAGACTATAGCGAGTGGAAACCGGAAGGTAAATCTTAACGGGGGCGGAGGTCGCCAATAATCATGCGATAGAAAATAAAAAACCTCCAGCTGAAGGGAGGTTTTTTACGGCATAAAGCGTAGACAATTAATCGCGTGCTTCGCGCGATTCTCTCTGAATGGCTTCGCCACCACCTTCGAGGTCTTCGCCTGCACCTTCGATAGTATTGCAACCGGTAAAGATAGATACCAGGCTGATTAAAAATAATGAAGTCAGTAATTTCTTTGACATAATTTTTCCCTCTCGGTTGATAGTTAACAATATCCGTTTACTGCGGATGTACCCTAAATGCGCCCCATTAACAACAATATCAACAACACCAGTAACACTACGCCCAAGATACCGCTGGGACCGTATCCCCAGGAACGGCTGTAGGGCCAACTGGGAATAGCACCGATCAACATCAGAATCACAATAATCAATAACAATGTTCCTATACTCATAATGCACTCCGTTTGGTTTATGCATGTGAGGCCAGAATAGGATGTAAACACGTTAATCTCAGTTCGCTCCCGTACATAGAATTTGCAAGCATGATGAAACGTGATGTCAGTCAAAAGGAAAAGTTTTTAATGCTTTTTATGGAACAAAAAATTGCTCGCATGATCGCTCCTGCTTTTATCTTTGTGCGCATGCTGTCAGCGAACCCGCCCCCTGATTTCTGAATGCCTTGGTAAATGATTTTCTCGCCCAAAAGCGCCCTCGCCATCCGATGCCGTTGGTATGGTTTCAAGCCATGGGTGAAGCGACGCACTGGAGTGTGAAGTAATAAAGAATTCTTTCCTTAAGAACGGCCGCTTATGTCCAAGGGAAGGTGGTGAATCCGCGCCGGGTCTCCGGGCCAGGGGAGTCCATACCCTTGCTGTCATTGTGAGCTTGAATGTTACCCTCCGGGTATAGCCAATACAGTGGTGGAAGGAGAATAATTTCGTGTTTGGGAAAGCCTACTGACAGTATCTGACACAGTGATGTTGATAATGGTCTGGCTGCCCGGACAGGTGTGTTTAAGTCCCTTAATCAGAACTTAAACAATAGCTGTAAATATTCATTGGACAGCTGACCGAAAACCCCTATGATTCATCACCGCTCAATGATAGAGGCTTGTATCGGCGGCACTTTTATTTCGCTGTCATTTCGCCGTTGCCCGGGCTTTCATCCGGCTTTTATCGATGTTTCGAGGCGTTTCTGGTTATTACATTTTGTGACATTTGTTAATTTCAGTTTCACCTTTGGCTATGCCACAATCGGCTGCTTTTTCGAGCGGTTGGTGCTCCCAATGGCCAAGCTCCGAGATAACCAGGGTCTGGTTGATCTTTGGGCTGTTTTTCTGAAACGGTCACCTCTGAATTCAGATTAATTTTGTTTTTCCACTGGACGGTTGTTCCCTATGAGTAAAGTCAAATCAATTGGTATCGCAGTTGCGACCCTCTTCTGTATTTTTATCATCATCGCCGGTATTAAAATCAGCCAGTTTGCGGCTATGGCCGAGGCGGGCGAATCGTTTGTGCCGCCACCCGAGTCGGTCAGTACCTTCGCGGCAGAAATGCAGGAATGGCCGAATATCTATACCGCTGTCGGCACGGTTGAAGCTGACGAAGGTATCACTATCGCGGCGGAAGTTCCCGGCAAAGTACAGCGCATCGCTTTCAGTTCCGGCGAGTATGTAAAAGCCGGCGAGGTGCTGGTGGAACAAGAGTCCAGTAATGAGCGTGCGCAATTGAATGCCGCGACAGCGCGCCTGCGCCTGGCTCAGGCTAACCATGAACGTTTGCTGCAACTGCGGCAGAAAAACACCGTATCGCAAAGTGAACTGGATACGGCGGTGCAGCAGCTTGAGTCGGCTCAGGGTGATGTGGATGACCTGACAGCAACACTTGCGAAAAAGGTTGTGCGTGCGCCCTTTGCCGGGCGGCTCGGCATTCGCCAGGTGGATCTTGGCCAGGATTTGCAAGTCGGCGCCAGCATCGTTTCCCTACAGGCAACCAACCGCGTGCGTGTCAATTTTCCGGTACCGCAACACTGGCTGGTCCGCATGGGCAAGGGTCTGGATGTTGAAGTGCGCGTGGGTGATGGTTCAGACGTCATGGTGAAGGGCGTTGTAACCGCCATCGGCGCCGAGATTAACCACGTAACCCGTAACGCTACCGTGCAGTCGTCGCTTGAGAATGCGGACAACAAACTCATCCCCGGTATGGCGGTAGAGACGCGTGTCATCCTTACCGACCCCGAGCCGGTGCTCGCTGTACCGAGCACATCCGTCATCTATGCACCTTTTGGCGATACGGTCTTTGTGGTGGAAGAAGATGAATCCGGCAAGCTCAAGGCGCGCCAGCAATTTGTTCGTTTGGGTAAGGCGCGCGGCGATTTCGTCGAGATTGCGGATGGCCTGAAGGAAGGCGATGTGATTGTCAGTGCGGGCGCGTTCAAGTTGTTTAACGGTCAATCCGTTGTCGTGAGCGATATCGCTGCACCGGAATACAAACTGGAGCCGACGCCGGCAGACAGTTAATCAGTCAGGTTTGAAACATCAAGAATGGTTTGCGTGAGCCACCCCGGCTCGCGCGGCTTCAAGGATTATCGGCCTGCACTGCGCAGGCCCTGTGGTGAGCCTCATCTATGAAATTCACAGATATTTTTATTCAGCGGCCGGTGATTGCCATCGTGGTCAGTTTGCTGATCCTGATCGCCGGTATCCAGGCGGGCAGTTCGTTATCCGTGCGTCAGTATCCGCGTAGCGATGTTGCCATGATTACCATCAATACCGTTTATGTCGGTGCCAACGCGGAACTGGTACGAGGCTTTGTGACCACGCCCATTGAGCGTGCCATTGCCTCGGCGGGCGGGATTGATTACATCGCTTCACAAAGTGCCATGGGTTTATCAACTATCCGTGTTCACTTGCAGTTGAACTACGATCCCTTGCGTGCGATGACAGAAATCAGTGCCAAGGTGAATCAGGTACGCGGCGATCTGCCTCCAGAAGCAGAAGTACCCGCGATTACGATTGAATCCGCCGACAGTCAATTTGCGGCGGCATACTTAAGCTTCAGCTCCAAGATCCTCGAACAGAATCAGATCACCGACTTTTTGACCCGCTCTGTACAGCCGCGCCTGACGGCTATTGCCGGTGTGCAAAAAGCCGATGTGCTCGGCGGACGCACCTTCGCGATGCGTATCTGGTTAAAGTCGGAGAAGATGGCGGCGCTGAACGTTACGCCCTCGGAAGTGCGCCAGGCCCTGGCCAGTAATAATGTGCAGGCGGCCATTGGCCAGACGCGCGGCGCCTACACCCAGGTGAATTTGCGGGCCGATACGGATTTAAAACACGTCGAGGATTTCCGCCGGCTGATCGTGCGCAATACCAGCGAGGGCGTGATACGCCTGGGCGATATAGCCGATGTCGTGCTCGGGGCAGAGAGTTACAACGAGGAAGTGAACTTTACCGGCGAAACCGCGGTGTTCATGGGCGTGTGGGTTGCACCCAATGCCAACTCGCTGGAGGTCATGAAAGCCGTTACCGAAGAGATGGAGGCGATCCAGGCGGAATTGCCGACCGGGTTGAACGGTGTGGTGGCTTACGATGCGACGAAATATATCGACGCCGCCATCGTTGAAGTGATCAAAACACTGTCGGAAACCCTGCTGATTATCATCCTGGTTATCTTCCTGTTTTTGGGCTTCAGTCGTTCGGTCTTTATTCCGGTGGTGGCTATTCCGCTGTCGCTTGTGGGTGCCTTGTTCATCATGCAGGTGTTTGGTTTCTCACTCAATTTGTTGACCTTGCTCTCCATCGTATTGAGCGTGGGGCTTGTGGTGGACGATGCGATTGTGATGGTGGAGAACATCGAACGTCACATTGAGGAAGGCATGAAGCCGTTCCCGGCGGCAGTCACGGCAGCGCGGGAACTGGGTGGGCCGATTATCGCCATGACGGTCACCTTGATTTCGGTGTACGTGCCCATTGGTTTGATTGGCGGTTTGACCGGTACCTTGTTCCGGGAATTCGCCATTACGCTGGCCGGTGCGGTGACCATCTCGGCGGTCGTGGCCATTACCTTGTCGCCCATGTTGGGCTCGCGCATGCTCAAACCCCATGAAAAAGTGACGGCGCCTTTAGCTGGTGTCTTTGATCGTTTTCAAAAGTTTTACAGCAGAAAACTGGATGTGACACTCAATAGCCGTTCAGGCATTTATGTGTTCTGGGTGGGCATCGCTTTACTGTGTTTCCCGCTGTATATGTTTTCCGCTAAAGAGCTGGCGCCGATGGAAGACCAGGGTGTGATCTTTGGTGTGGTGGATGCGCCAGCAAACTCAACGCTCGATCAATCCTCCTACTACGGTAAGTTGGTAAACAACGTGTTTATGGAAGTGCCGGAGACAGATTTTACCTTCCAGGTCAATTTCCCCACCGGTGGTTTCTCCGGCATGGTGACCAAGCCCTGGGAAGAGCGCGACCGCAGTGTGTTTGAAATCCTGCCGGAAGTGCAGCAAAAACTGGCGAATATTCCCGGCGTGCGTATTCTGCCGATCACGCCGCCGCCGCTTCCGGGCGGAGGTGATTTCCCGGTGGAGTTTGTGATTGCCTCGACGGCGGACTCCAAAGAAATCTATGAATACGCCTTAAAATTGCAGCAGGTTATGAATGCCAGTGGCACCTTTCCCTTTACCCTGATTGATATGAAGGTGGATCAGCCGGAGTATCTGCTCAGTATTGATCGGGAAAAAGTGGCGGACCTGGGGCTGGATCTGCAAACCGTGACCCAGGATCTGGGCACGCTGTTAGGTGGTGGCTACGTTAACCGCTTCAATATGGCGGGGCAAAGCTATAAGGTGATTCCCCAGGTCAAGCGCGTTGAACGTTTGACGCCGGATGACCTGAACAAGCTTTATATTACCGGTGCTGACGGCCAGATGATTCGCCTGGATCAGATTGCCACCATGACCCACGTTACTGCGCCGCGCACCATCAACCGGATGCAACAGTTGAACGCGGTGAAGATCAGCGGCGTGACCATCCGGCCGCTGGGCGAGACGCTGGAATATTTGCAGGAAGAGGCGGCGAAGATTCTGCCCAAGGGTTACAGCATTGATTACACCGGCGAATCCCGCCAGCTCAATCGTGAGGGCAATACGTTCCTGCCGGCGCTGATGTTGGCGTTGCTGATGATCTTCCTGGTGTTGGCGGCGCAATACAACAGCTTCCGCGACCCGATTGTGATCCTGGCGGGTTCTGTGCCGCTGGCGATCTTCGGCGCGCTGCTGTTTACCTTCTTCAAGATGCCGATGCCCATGCCGTTCTTTACGGATGGTTTCAGCAGTACGTTGAATATTTATTCCCAGGTTGGTCTGGTGACGCTGGTGGGTTTGATTGCCCGTAACGGCATCCTGGTGGTGGAGTTTGCCAACAAGCTGCAAGAGCAGGGCAGGAGCAAGATTGACGCGGTGCGGGAGGCGGCGGTTATTCGTCTGCGGCCGGTATTGATGACCAGTATTGCCACTGTGGCAGGCCATGCGCCCTTGATCTTTGCCTCTGGCCCCGGCGCTGAGGCACGCAATGCCATTGGTCTGGTATTGGTGTTTGGTATGGCTATCGGTACGGTCTTTACGTTGTTCGTTTTACCGTCGGTGTATGTGTTGTTGGCGAAGGATCACCAGAAAGACAAGGCGCGCCTGGCGGAGCTGGAAGCGACGGCCTGATCAGTGTCTTGAAACATGGTTTGCTTTGGCGAAAAGGGCATCAATAGATGCCCTTTTCGTTATACTGCGGCCCATTATTTTGCAGAGGACTTTTACCATGGCCACTATTGATTCAACTGCATTGCGTGCCGCTGTAGAAAGTGTGCTGGAGCCCAGCTTGCAACGACCACTGGGCGAGTTGAATGCCATCCATGGTATTGCTGTGGAGGGCGATCAGGTTGCGGTCAGCATCGATCTCGGTTATCCCGCTGAGGGCGTCGCCCAAGCGCTGGCGACGGCCATCCATCATGCGGTGAGTCGGGTCGAGGGGGTAATGAAGCTGTCGGTGGATGTGGATTGGGTGATTCCGGCGAGTCCCGCCGCTAATGCGCAGCAGGCTATCGCCGGGGTTAAGAATATTATTGCGGTAGCCTCCGGTAAGGGCGGGGTGGGTAAATCCACGACGGCGGTGAATCTGGCGTTGGCGCTGGCGGCTGAGGGCGCGCGTGTCGGTATTCTGGACGCCGACATCTATGGGCCCAGCCAGCATCATATGCTGGGGGTGGGTGAGCAGCGTCCGCAGATCGTGGGGGAAGGCAAGGCGCAGATGATGGTGCCTATTGAAGCCCATGGCATTCAATCCATCTCTATGGGTTACCTCGTGACCGAGCAAACGCCGATGGTGTGGCGCGGGCCGATGGTCAGTGGAGCGCTGCAGCAATTGCTGATGCAGACCCGTTGGGATGATCTGGATTACCTGATTATCGACATGCCGCCGGGTACCGGTGATATCCAGATTACCCTGGCACAAAAAGTGCCTGTGACCGGGGCGGTGATTGTAACGACCCCCCAGGACATCGCCTTGCTGGATGCCAGGAAGGGCATTGAAATGTTTCGCAAGGTCAATGTGCCGGTGCTGGGCGTGGTGGAAAACATGGCAGTTCATGTGTGCTCCCAGTGCGGTCATGCCGAGCATATCTTCGGTGCTGGCGGCGGCGAGCGCATCGCCCAGGACTACCAGACCAACCTGCTCGGGGCGCTGCCCCTGGATTTGTCGATTCGTGAGCTGACCGATGGTGGCACGCCATCGGTCGCCGCTGAGCCGGACTCAGCCATTGCCCAAGCCTACCGCGCCATTGCGCGCAAACTGGCCGCCCAGCTCTGGCTACTCAATCTTTCCGCCACCCCGATGCCAGAGATCATCATCACTGAAGATTAACCTCGCGGCCGTAGACCGGATTAGCCGCAGGCGTAATCCGACGCGACCTACCGTTTTCCTCCATTCCTCCGATAGACGGCATTGTCGGATTACGCTGCGCTAATCCGACCTGCTTGCAGGCTATTCACGGTAGGCGGCTCGGGCGAAAAACGCTATTATGCCGCCCCGTCAAATTATCAGTATGTGGGAGTCAGCATGAGCATCAAATCCGATAAGTGGATGCGCCGTATGGTCGAGCAGCACGGCATGATTGAGCCTTTTGAACCCAGCCAGGTTCGCTACGGTGCCGATGGGCATCGCATCGTGTCTTATGGAACCTCCAGCTACGGTTATGATGTGCGCTGCGCGGATGAATTCAAAATCTTCACCAACGTGCATTCCACTGTTGTCGATCCCAAAAATTTTGATGAAAAGAGTTTTGTTGATATCAAGAGTGATGTCTGCATCATCCCGCCAAATTCTTTCGCCTTGGCTCGCACCGTTGAATACTTCCGGATTCCGCGCTCTATATTGACTGTGTGTCTGGGCAAGTCCACCTATGCGCGTTGCGGCATTATCGTTAACGTCACACCGCTGGAGCCTGAATGGGAAGGGCATGTGACCCTGGAGTTTTCCAACACCACGCCCTTGCCGGCAAAAATCTATGCCAACGAAGGCATCGCGCAAATGTTGTTCTTTGAGTCCGACGAGGTCTGCGAAACCTCCTACAAGGATCGCGGTGGAAAATACCAGGGACAACGTGGCGTAACCCTGCCCAAGACCTGATGTTTTGCAGTCACTAGCCCCTAGTGACGTGCGCTAGTGACTGAATATGCCCTTACCCCGCCAAACAGACGTTTTGATCATCGGTGCCGGTGCAGCCGGCCTGATGTGCGCTGCCGTTGCTGGCCGGCGTGGCCGTCGGGTTGTGGTGGTTGACCATGCCAATAAAGTTGGTAAAAAAATCCTGATGTCTGGCGGCGGGCGATGTAACTTCACCAACCTGCACACCCTGCCGGAGAATTTTCTTTCTGATAATCCCCATTTTTGCAAGTCAGCGCTTTCGCGTTTTACCCAATGGGATTTTCTGACATTGGTGCAAAAGCACCAGATTCCCTACCACGAAAAAAAGCTCGGTCAATTATTTTGCGATAACAAAGCGCAGGATATTCTCAATATGCTGCTGGCTGAGTGCGCCGACGCAAAGGCTGATATTTACACCCACTGCCAGGTAGAAAAAATCACTGCATTATCAACAACCGATTTACCCCTGCGTTACCGTGTCCATACCAGCCTCGGTGACATTGCGTGCGAGTCTTTGGTTGTGGCCACCGGTGGCTTGTCCATTCCCACCATGGGAGCAACAGGCTTGGGCTATGAAGTCGCCACTCAATTTAACCTTACACTCAAACCGCGTTCTGCCGGGCTGGTACCTTTTACCTTAACGCCCGCACAACTAGCTGTGTTTTCTTCGTGTGTGGGCAATGCAATAGAAGTATGCGTAAGTTGTAACGACGATAAGGGTGGCGAAAAATCGTTTGTTGAAAATCTTTTGTTTACTCATCGGGGGTTGAGTGGTCCGGCGATTTTACAAATTTCCTCCTACTGGAAGCCGGGGCAATCCATTCAGGTAAATTTGCTGCCGCATGTTAATTTGATTGAACACTTGCGTATGCAACAGCAGCAGCGCCCCAAAGTTTTGCTGAGTACAGTGATGGGTGAATTGCTCACCAAAAATATCGCACAGGTATTTTGTGATTTATGGGATGCGCAATGGAAAGGCAATCGTCCCTTGAATCAATATGGGATCAAGGATATTCAAACCATTGCCACACAATTTCAATCCTGGCAATTGCTGCCCGCCGGCACTGAAGGCTATCGTACTGCCGAAGT
>CAMLOU010000001.1 GCA_946481735.1 uncultured Cellvibrio sp. | reverse complement strand
TCCCCCGTTTCCTATGTCCTTGAAAAGGCTGTAAAATGGGGGAACATGCCGCTCAATGAACTCATCGTTGAGCTCATTCCAGACTCTTCATCGCGAGAGCGCTACAGTGAGCTGACTGGCGTAAAAAGTAATGAAGATTAAATCAACATACCTAGCCAAGAGGATTAGGGATCATGTCCGATAGCATTCACGACAAACTGAAACGCGTAAGAAAACCCAGGGTTCATATTACCTATGACCTTGAAACAAACGGCGCTATCGTTGAAAAGGAAATTCCATTTGTGATGGGCGTTATGGGTGACTACTCCGGCGATAATGCCGATGGTAAAAAAACCCTGAAAGAGCGCAAGTTCTCACAAATTGATCGCGATAACTTCAACGATATTATGTCGAAAGTTAATCCTCAACTGCGCATGAAAGTTGAGAATATGCTGGAAGGTGACGGTAGCGAAATGTCCGTCAACCTTGATTTCAAAAACATGGAGGATTTTGAGCCGCACAAAATCGTAGAGCAAATTGAGCCGCTCAAGAAACTCATGGAAACCCGCAATAAACTTCGCGACCTGCTCACTAAAGCAGATCGTTCCGAAGACCTGGAATCCATTCTCGAAGACGTATTGAGCAACACCGCAGCGTTGTCCTCACTGTCCAGTGAGCTCGGTATTGAAGGAAGTGAAAACAAGGGTGATAAAGATGGCGAATAATGAACAACAACTGGACACTCAGGCGGCAGAAGCGGAAGCCAAAGAGCTCAGTTTTCTTGAACAGGCAATTACCGCTACCAAGCAGACCTCACGTGACGAAACCGAAGAGCTTTTGCGCACGCTGACAAAGGAAGCGATGAAAGGGACCGTCAAGTGGGACAAAAACCTGTCGGTCACCATCAATGCTGCCATCGCCGCGATTGACAAGGCGATGTCCAAGCAATTATCTGCTGTGATGCACAATGAGAAATTTCAAAAACTCGAAGGCTCATGGCGTGGTTTAAGTCATCTGGTCATGAACTCGGAAACCAGTTCGCAACTCAAGATTCGTATGCTGAACATCAGCAAGAAAGAATTGAGCCGCGATCTGGAGAAAGCCGTAGAGTTTGATCAAAGCCAAATCTTTAAAAAGATTTATGAAAGTGAATTCGGTACCGCAGGTGGTCAGCCTTATGCCGCACTGGTTGGTGATTTTGAATTCTCTTCCCATCCGGATGACATTTCCCTGTTGTCCAAGATGTCCAACGTTGCTGCAGCGGGCTTCTGTCCGTTCATTTCTGCTGCTGCACCGCAAATGTTCGGTTTCGACAGTTACACAGAATTGTCCAAGCCACGTGACCTGGAAAAAATCTTTGACTCCGCTGAATACATTCAATGGCGCAGTTTCCGCGACAGCGAAGATTCTCGCTTCGTTACCCTCGCGATGCCGCGCGTTCTGGCTCGCCTGCCTTACGGTTCGGCAACCAAGCCGGTAGAAGCGTTTAACTTCGAAGAAGTCGCTCTGAACCAAGATGGCAAGCATACAGCCACTGATCATGAAGATTATTGCTGGATGAACGCCGCTTACGCTTTAGGCACCACCTTGACCAAAGCCTACGCCGAATACGGTTGGTGTACCAGCATTCGCGGTGCAGAAGGCGGCGGCAAGGTCGAAGGTCTGCCCAGCCACGTGTTCGTCAGTGATGACGGTGACGTTGACCAGAAATGCCCAACCGAAATCGGTATTACTGACCGTCGCGAAGCAGAGCTGAGCAAACTCGGATTCCTGCCACTGTGCCACTACAAGAATACCGATTACGCCGTATTCTTTGGTGCCCAGACGACCCAGCGTCCGAAAAAATTCGACGATCCGGATGCGACGGCTAACGCGGCAATTTCCGCTCGCCTGCCCTACATCATGGCCACGTCACGTATTGCCCACTTCCTGAAAGTTATGGCGCGCGACAAGATCGGTTCCTTCATGGAAGCATCCGAAGCGGAAGAGTGGCTGAATCGTTGGATCAACAATTACGTCAACGGCAGCCCGGGTGCCAGTGCTGAAATGAAAGCACGCTATCCACTCGCGGAAGCACGCGTTGAAGTAAAAGAAGTTCCCGGTCAGCCTGGCGTTTACAACGCTGTAGCCTGGATGCGTCCCTGGTTGCAAATGGAAGAACTGACTGCATCGCTGCGTCTGGTTGCCAATATCCCCAAAGCGGGCTAATTGGAGTCAACTCTGCTTAAAGAGGGGGATTTCCCCCTCTTTCTGTTAATAAAACGGATTATTTTGTGTCAGCACCCAACGACCAACGTGCATCAGCAGCCTCGTCCCCTATGACACAGGTTAGTTTCCTCGACACACTGTATTCTCAAGAAGCCTACATCACCACGCTTGATGGCTTTCTCGCTGAACCGGATACGCTAAAAGCTTTGCGTTACTGGATAAACGAATTTGAAGACCGTCAACAGATACACTCAGCCGATGACATCCATCTGGCCCTGCACCGATCTATTTCTGTTATTGATCATCTGATCAATGATCAGTTGAATGCAACGATTCACCACCCCGATTTCCAGAAGCTTGAAGCATCCTGGCGTGGCCTTTGGTATTTGGTTGTACAGGCAGAAGGCAGCCGCAACATCAAGATTCGCTACCTGGATATCAGCTGGCCCGAGGTCGTTAAAGACATTGATCGCGCCCTGGATTTTGATCAGAGCCAGTTGTTTCAAAAAATTTACAGCGAAGAATACGGTAGCCCCGGTGGCGAACCCTATGGCGTGCTGATCGGGGATTATGAAATAAGCCACAAGCGCTCTCCCCGGCATCCTCACGATGATATTGCGACATTAAATGGACTCGCAGAAATTGCAGCAGCCTCTTTTGCGCCCTTCATCGCTGCAGCATCCAGTGAATTATTCGGACTGGATGACTTTTCGACGCTCGGAATGCCCCTGGATTTGCAAACGATCTTTGGCCAGGATGAATACATTAAATGGCGCGCCCTGCGCGACAAACCCGACAGCCGTTTTATCGGCCTGACCATGCCGCAGGTATTGATGAGAACACCTTATCGCACGCAACCCGGCAGTTACAAAGGCCTGTTCTTTTACGAAAAGCCGGAGAACGGTAAAAAAACCGGTTATCTTTGGGGCAATGCGGCTTATGCATTCGCCGGCATCCTCATCAGGGAGTTTGCGAATGTCGGCTGGTTTGGTCATATTCGCGGCGTGCCACGCGATCAGATTGGTGGAGGCTTGCTCACCAACTTCCCCATTGCCAGTTTTGAAACCGATACGCCTAATCTTATCTACAAGCCAGTCACCGATATATTAATTACCGACACCCTCGAACGGGAATTGAGTGATCTCGGCTTAATCCCGCTGTGCCAATGCTACGATACGCCTTACAGCGCCTTTTACAGTAATCAATCACTGCAGCGGCCGCGCCGGCGCAGCAATCGCAACGAAGAAATCAACGCAAAACTGTCTGCCATGTTGCAGCACGTATTGTGTGCTTCACGCGTCGCACATTACATCAAGGTGATGATTCGGGACAAAATCGGTTCCTTTATTACCGCCGATGAATGCGAACACTTTTTGACAAAATGGTTATTTAAATACACCACCGGTCGTGAAGACCTGGACTGGGAAGAGCAAGCTCGCTACCCCTTACGCCAGGCTTCGGTCAGGGTGAGCGAACACCCGGATAAACCCGGACAATATGTGTGTGTCATTCACCTGGTGCCTCACTATCAATTGGATCAGATGGTATCCGAATTGGAATTAGTTACCGAATTGGTTCAAACCAGTTAAGAGCTGAGGATGTATGCGCGTTGATAAAAAGAAAGAATTACGCCCGTCAATCCTGGATCGCTTGCTGGATGACGAGCCCCATATTCAAGTGGAAGCCGATAAGAACCGTCACCAGCATTTGCGCGAGCTACGCAATAGTGTTAAGCGGGACTTGGAAAACCTGTTGAATACCCGATACCGGATGGTTGAACCACCGGAGGAGTTCACGCAACTGGAGTTGTCATTATTAAATTACGGTTTGCCCGACCTGGCTACCGTCAATATTGCGGACACTGAAAAGAAACGAAACTTCACCCGTCATCTGGAAAAAATCCTGCGCGATTATGAACCGCGGTTTAAGACGGTAAAAGTGAATCATATCGACAACAAAGACAACACGGACAGAACCTTGAGATTCCGGATTGACGCGACGCTCTATGCCGATCCGGCGCCAGAGGTTGTCGTGTTCGATTCAGTGCTGGACCCGGTCTCACGTACTGTTAACGTAGAAGAGTCAAAACATGGCTGACGAGTTACTCCCCTATTACGAAAAAGAGTTGGCATTTATTCGGCAGATGGGTGCCGAATTTGCGAAGGAGCACCCGAAGATCGCCGGGCGGCTCGGCATCAGCTCTGAAACGATTGAAGATCCGCATGTCTCGCGCCTGATTGAAAGTTTCGCCTATCTCAATGCGCGCATCCAGCACAAACTGGATGACGATTTTCCTGAACTCAGTGATGCTTTGCTGACGATTTTATTTCCCCATTACCAGCGCCCGATTCCTTCCATGGCTATCGTGCAATTTGTGGCGGATGACGAACAACTGGATGCAAGTTATCAGTTACCCAAAAACACTTTGTTGGAAACTGAACAATTCCAGGGTGAAAACTGCCGTTTCTCTACCGTATATAACACCGAGCTATTACCCCTGACGGTGGTCGATGCCAACTTAATTGGCCGCCCTTTCAGCACGCCGGGCTCATCTTCGGTACGCGGTGCCGGTGGAGTTTTGCGCTTGCGACTGAAAACCTTTAACAATGATATCAACCTGCATGAACTCCGCCCGGACCGCTTGCGCTTTTATCTCAAGGGCCAATCGCAACATATTCATCCTTTATATGAAATGTTGTTGAATGAATGCCAGAACGTGGTGTTGACCACGTCTGAAACAGATACGACTCCCGTTTATCTCGGCAAAGATGTCATCAAGGCTGTCGGGTTCGGTAGTGAGGAAGGCATTTTTCCCTATCCGCCGTCTTCATTCCTTGGCTATCGTTTGCTGACCGAATTTTTCGTATTTCCGGAAAAATATATGTTCATCGACATCCAGGGTTTAGCAGAAACACTCCCTGCCGATGCAACAAATGAACTGAACCTTTACATTTACCTGAACAGTTCCGATGTAGAGTTGGAACACAATATTTCTGCCGACACCTTTGTCATGGGATGTACGCCGGTGGTCAATCTGTTTAATCACCGCGCCGATCCGATCAAGATCGATCACACCCGTCTGGAATATCAGGTCGTAGCTGATACGCGGCGTCCATTGGGTTATGAAGTACACTCAGTCGATAAAGTAGTGGCTTCCACCTCTTCCGGCGAGAAAAAAGAATACCTGCCTTTTTACGGACTTAAGCATGAACACCAGGATAGTGATAATCACGCGTTTTGGTTTGCGGCACGGCGTCACGCCAAATTAAATTATCTGGAGCGCGACGAAGGTACCGATGTTTTTTTAAACCTGGTGGACCTGCAGTTCAATCCCAATGTGCCTGATGATCGAACCCTGATTATTGACACTACCTGTAGCAATCGTGATCTGCCGTCAAAGCTACCGTTTAACCTGGAGCAGCCAAAACTGCAATGTGTTAATGGTGCACCACCGTGCGAACGTATTCGATGCTTGACGCAACCCACCGCTACCATCAGGCCACCACTGCGTGATGGTGCGCGTTGGCGATTGCTTTCACACCTGAACCTGAACCATTTATCCATTACCGGCGGCCCGAATGCGACAGAAGCGATGAAGGAAATCCTGCGCCTCTACGACTTCAAGGAGTCGTCAGCCACGCGCGCGTTGATCGAATCGATTAAATCACTCAATGCACGACCGGTCAGCGCACCACTGAACATTGATGGACATGCCACCCTCTGTCGCGGTATTGAAATTGAAATCGTGATTGATGATGCATTGTCATCGGGGAGCAGTAGTTATTTGTTTGCGTCCGTACTGGAGCACTTTTTCGGGCTTTACTGCTCCATCAATTCATTTACCCGTGTGTTAGTAAAGCGTAACAATAAAGAAGGCTATCTCAAGAAATGTCCACCCCGAGCCGGCGAAAAAATCCTGCTGTAATTGAGCAATTGCTCCGCTCACCACACGCCTACTCTTTTTATCAGGCTGTGCGTTTATTAGAGCGGGCTGCATTGCTGGAATCGCGCGCACTAACACCGGGCAACCGCATGCTCGGTGCGCGAAACCCTATTGCCAATTTTGTACCGCCGGCCACAGAAACCCTTCGTCTGCAAACCCATTCCAGCTTTAAATTTCCTGAGGCCGAAATCAACGCCATTGTGCGTAACACCAGTAACGGGAGCGGCGGGCCCGCACCTTCATGGCGGATGTACACCAATTTTATGGGACTGACGGGCAGTGTCGGTGTCATGCCCTACCATTACACGGAATTAATCCTGCAACGGCTCAAGCAGAAAGATGAGTCATTGATTCACTTCCTGGACCTGTTTAACCACCGCATGATTTCCTTGTTTTACCAGGCGGGAACCAAATACCATCTGCCGATTGAGTACGAACGGAAGAAAATTGCTCCCGGTACCAAAAAGACACGGGATACCCACACCCAGGCACTTTTGTCCTTGATAGGGTTGGGTACCCCCGGGTTAACCGGCCGATTGCAAATAAAAGATGAGTCGTTATTATTTTACAGCGGCCTGCTGACCCAGCAGGTACGGACGGCAAGTGGTTTGCGACAAGTATTGCAGGATTATTTTGATATCCCGGTTAAGATCCAGGAGTTTGTCGGGCAGTGGCAGGAATTGATTCCGGATATCCGTACCCGCCTCGCCTCCCGCCTGATGCCCAAGGGCCAAAACGCGCGCCTGGGTCAATCGGCGATGGTGGGCCACAAGGGTTGGTTCGCGCAGGGTAAGATCCGCATTTCCCTCGGGCCGCTTAATCGTGAACAGTTTTACCGTTTTGCTCCCGGCACCAAAGCCCTGCGCGCATTGAATGATATGGTGCGGATGTATGTGGGTATCGAACGGGATTACGATTTTATTATTGAGGTAAAGCGCAAGGACATTCCCAAAAAGATTACCTTGAGCAAAAATCCCAGCCCGATTATCGGTTGGAATACCTGGCTGTCCACCAGCGACAAACCCACCCAGGATAACAATGAAACGTTAAAAATTACCGTGTCGGCCAACCGTTTGAAATAAACCGGCACACACCCGACTTCATATAACATTGGTAAGGATAGAACGATGATCAGCATAGATCTCAAATCTCTGGTAGGTAAGCTCAACGAGCCGTGTCGCAATGCACTTGAGGGAGCTGCAGGGTTGTGTTTGTCGCGCACGCATTACAACGTTGAAATCGAACACTGGTTGTTAAAATTACTCGAAATTCCCGACAGCGATCTGCTCGCCATCCTGGAAAAATTTGAAGTCAATCCAGGCAACCTGGTCCGGCAACTGAATCGTGAACTGGACATTATCAAGGCCGGTAATTCCCGCGCCCCTGCCCTGTCCCCGACGATCGTTGACCTCGCAAAAAATGCCTGGATGTTGGCTTCTGTGGAATACGGCCACAGCAACGCCACCTCTGCACATATCCTTGCCGCATTGATGCTTGATGAAGGTTTACGTCGCGCCACGGAAGCCACCTCCGGCGAGCTGAAAAAAATTCCACCGGAATCCCTACGCGATGTGGTTCGCGCGCTGGTTGGCACCACGACTGAATCCAAAAGCGCTAATGTCGGTGATACCTCTTCCGGTGATAGACCGGCCATGGGAGCTCCCAGTAAATCACCCGCACTGGATAAATTTACCGTTAACCTGACAGAGGCAGCCAAGAGCGGCAAGATCGATGCCGTGTTGGGCCGCGATGAAGAAGTGCGTCAAATTATTGATATTCTGATTCGCCGTCGCCAGAACAACCCTATCCTCACGGGTGAAGCCGGTGTGGGTAAAACCGCTGTTGTAGAAGGCTTTGCATTGCGTATAGCCTCGGGCGATGTACCGGATCAACTCAAAAACGTCACCATTCGCAGTCTTGACCTGGGCTTGCTACAAGCCGGCGCCAGCGTAAAAGGTGAATTTGAAAATCGTTTGAAGTCGGTTATTGCGGAAGTCAAAGCCTCTCCTGAACCCATCATCATGTTTATTGATGAGGCGCATACTTTGATCGGAGCCGGTGGTAAAGAGGGCCAGGGCGATGCGGCAAACCTGTTAAAGCCGGCGCTGGCACGCGGTGAACTGCGTACTATCGCTGCAACTACCTGGGCAGAATACAAAAAATACTTTGAACGCGACCCCGCGTTGACCCGCCGCTTCCAGGTTGTAAAAATCGAAGAACCCAGCGAAGAAAAAGCCATCAATATGATGCGCGCTATCTCCGAGATGCTGCAAAACCACCACCGTGTGCGCATCATTGATGAGGCGATTGTCGATTCAGTCCGGCTGTCCAGCCGTTACATTACCGCACGTCAATTGCCTGATAAATCAGTCAGCCTGCTGGACACCGCTTGTGCGCGTGTCGCGCTCAGTCAAAGTGCCACACCCGCTGCCATTGAAGATACCCGCCGTCGCATTACCCAATGCGAGGCGACCATCCAGTCGCTCGGCCGCGAGAATGCCTCTCTGGGGAATTGCGAAGAGCGTATTGCACAATTAATAGCGGAAAAAGAAAGCCTGCAAACGCAACTGCAGGAACAGGAAGCGCAGTGGCACAAAGAGGCGGAAAAAGTTAAAGAAATACATGCGCTGCAAAAACAAATTGAAGACGATTTCCACGCGCGCAATCTCAGCGCGGAGAAAGCCAAAGATCCCAAGGCACCGCAAGCATTAAGCGATGACGAGCTGGAAAAGGTAAAAGCTTCACTGAATACATTGCGCGAAGAGCTGGCTGAATTGCAAGGCGAAACGCCGATGATTCAGGTGAATGTAAACAGCCAGGCTATTGCCGAAGTGGTCGCTAATTGGACCGGTATTCCTGTGGGCAAGATGGTGTCCAATGAAATCAAAGCGGTGTTGGAATTGCAGAACGTTATGGGCGACCGCGTTATCGGGCAACCCCACGCGCTGGAAGCTATCGCCCAGAGCATTCGCACCTCACGTGCCGGCTTGACCGATCCGCGCAAACCTATCGGCGTCTTCTTTATGGTCGGTTCCAGCGGTGTGGGCAAAACCGAAACGGCATTGGCCCTGGCTGATATTCTCTATGGTGGTGAACAAAATATTACCGTCATCAACATGTCAGAATTTAAAGAAGAACATAAAGTCTCCATGTTGCTGGGTTCACCGCCCGGTTACGTAGGCTACGGCGAAGGCGGTGTGTTGACCGAAGCGGTTCGACGCAAACCTTACAGCGTGGTGTTGCTGGATGAGATGGAAAAAGCGCACCCCGGGGTGCAGGATATTTTCTACAACCTGTTCGACAAGGGCACCATCAAGGATGGTGAAGGCCGCGATATCGATTTCCGCAATACGGTTATCATCATGACCTCCAACGCTGGCGAAGAACACATTCGTGCCATGTGCGCCGCGCAGGAGGAAAAACCCGATCCAGACGTCCTGTTAGATAATTTCCGTCCGCAACTGCTGCGTTACTTCAAACCGGCATTTTTAGGCCGCACCACTATCATCCCCTACTACCCCTTGGGCGATGAAGATCTGATGAAGATTTGTGTCATCAACATGAATCGCATCAAGAAACGTGTCAAAGAACACTACAATGCGGAATTCAGCTACGATGAAGATGTTTTATTGAATATTGTCGCGCGCAGCCAGGAAGTCGACACCGGCGCACGTAATATTGAAAATATCCTGACGCGCACCATGTTGCCGGCCATCGCGGCGGAGTGTCTGGCGCGTATGGCCAACAACGACGATATCCGCAAGATCCATATCGGCGCAACGGAAGAAGGCGGCTTTACTTACACCATTGAATAAAATGCCTGAGCGCCACCAACAGGTTTCCTGTTGGTGGCCGTCCGCCACTTTGAAGCAAGCAACCGTTAATGACTATTTTTTGCAGCTATTGTTTATTTGTACCCCTATGCTAACCACTCACACCCACGGACGCGGCGTGAACACCCACCGCCAAGATATCCTCTCGCCACGCACTCATCGAGCTTCGGTGTTTAAGCGCAATATATTCTCATGGTTTTCTGCGATGCCCCTGCTGTTGGGTGTCTGCTGGTTGCTCTTGGCTCAGGCGTCTTCTGCACAACAACCTGAATCATTGTATGAAGATTATCATCGCATCAGCACTCGCGCGCTCCAGGAGCTGGCAACAAAGAATCCTGCTCTGGTATTGGATAAAAAAAATATCAACGGCTTAGTCCGCCAGGTGTCCCGCGCTGATGCGTCTGGCGACAGCACCCAGGCTATCCTGCTGATTGCCGCCAATATGCCGGTGCTGCAACACAATATCGGTGAGAAAGAAATCGCCGGACTGGCGCGGCTGTTGTTTAAGCACCAGGCCACCGGATTGGCAAAAGACCTGCTGGCCTTGGCATCACGCAGTGGCGATGGATACGCGGAGGCACGGCTCACATTTGAATACGCGCGTTATCTGGCATCCCAACAACAATGGCAAGACGTTTATTCGCAACTAAAAGCCATTGATATCAACAATGCCTTGTCCCAGGCAGACGCAGACGAAGCCCAGATCATGTTGGGCGCGGCCCTGCAACAACAAAAAAAACATCGCGCGGCAGTGGAATATTTTGCACGGCTCAAACCGGATTCTGAGCAATACCGTATTGCGCAACTGAACACGGCGGTAGCCTATATTCGTCAGGACTGGTGGACCGATGCCCACATTGCCATCAAAAACGCGCTGAAGGTCGGTCCATCGAAAGATGAGCTGGCCAACCGTTTATACACACTATTAGGCTTTTCCCAGTTACAACATGGTTTTTACCGCGACGCACGTGAAAGCTTTCGCCATGTGCATCTAAAGAGTGGTTATGCCAACAGGGCACTTTTGGGGCTGGGCGTCGCGGCACTGCACCAGGAGGATTTTATCGGTGCGCTCAACGCGTTCAATCACTTAAAAAAGAAAGATGAACACGATATCTCCGTGGCGGAATCTTATTTATTGAGTGCGTTTTCGCTGGTGCAACTCAAACAAAATAAAACCGCATCGGCCAGTTATACCGAAGCTATCACTTATTATGAGCGGCTCCTGGCGTTGTACAGTGCATTATCCAAAACCCTTGCCACGCCCGCTCAACTCTCTCCCGAGCAGCGAAAGTCTCTGGCGATCGAACTGCGTGATCACACTGAGATCCAGACCTTGGCTGGCAGACAACAACTGCTCAACTTTTTGCAATCCCAACCCTTGTCGGCTAACACCGCCAAGGCCGTTGATGCCCTGGCGCTCCGCGTGAATCAGGCATACGTTGAACAAGTGCGCGTGTTACTCGATAAAAAACACACGATTATTGACAGCTACCTCAGCCAATCCCGTTTTGGCCTGGCCCGACTTTTTGATTCCGAATGATGCGTAACACACCTTATTTCTCACTCCTGCTATCCGGACTGCTGCTCTCACAAGGCTGCAGTACACCACAACCGGAAGAAACCCTGCGCCTCCTGGATGTCCAAGGCGAAAATGTCGCGCAGAACGAAGTCTTCGTTAAACCGAAGAGCGAAGAGGAAATCAAGGAGGCTTATTACAACTACATACAATCAGCACCGGCTGATGATAAATCCCGGCTCTCAGCAATTAATCGCCTGGCCGAGCTGGAGATGAAACGTATCAACGAGCTGGTAAAAAATACTCAGGATCAGGAAGATACTGAAGACCGTATCTATCGGGAATCGTTGGAGAAAACACTGAGCCTGCTGCAAACCTCCCTGCGTGAATATCCCGATGCCAAAGGCAACGACAAAACGCTGTACCAGCTGGCACGCACACATGACCAGCTTGGCAACCATGAAGAATCCCTCGCAGCCCTTGAGCGTTTATGTGCAACCTACCCTGCCTCGCCTTACTACGCGGAAGCACAATTCCGTATCGGTGAAAATGCTTTTATCCAAGGGGATTACATCACCGCTGAAGACGCTTATACAGAAGCTATCTTTACCTCAATAGGCGATGTTTTTTACGAACGCTCGCTGTTCAAACGCGGTTGGGCCCGTTATAAGCAAGCGCTCTACCTGGAAGCGGCTGATGATTATCTTGCAGCGCTCAAACATCATCAGTTCGGCGATGTCGATACGTTGTCCAGCAGCGAAAAAGATCAATTCGATGAATATTTCCGCGCGATCGGCTTAACCTTTGCCAATCTCGACAGCACTGACATTTTGCAAGAATATTTTTCTGATGAAGCTGATTTTCAGTATCTCTATCATACCTACAAGGTGATCAGTGATATTTACCTGAAGCAGGAGCGCTACTCGGACGCGGCAGAAACCTTGCAGGAATTTATTGCAGCCAATCCCGATTCGCCCAAAGTGCCGCTCGCGTATTTGCAACAGATTGACATCTGGAAGCTGGGCAAATTCAAAGCACGCTTTCAGGAAACCATGGAAATTGTTTACAACCGTTTCCAGCCCGACAGTGCCTACTGGCAAACGGCAAACAATGCGGCCGAGCAAAAATTAATTGCAGATGCCCTGCGCAATCATATCTTGCAGGTCGCCGCCTGGCACCAGGAGGATTATCAGCAATCCAAAAAGCCGGCGGCCTTTGCCCAGGCGAATACCTGGTATCAACGTTACTTGCAACACTACACCGCCTACGCGCAACAGGATAAAGTCTATACCCTTTATGCTGAACTGCTCACCGCCGAGCATCGCCACCAGGATGCCATCCATTATTTTGCGCTGGCCGCTTACGACGGCGATATCGTGCTGAACAAGGAAGCTGCCTACGCCACGATTGTGCTATCAGATAAATTATACGAAGCCGATAAAAATAATCCGGTCTGGCTGGACAAGCATATCCAATATGCCTTGACCTCAGCCCAGCTTTACCAGACCGAACCGCGCTACCAACAGGTTGCGCTGCATGCGGCGGAACTGGCTTTCAACCATCAACGTTACGCGGACGCCATTGCACTGACCAACACCTTGCCGGACAGTACCGCTGACGCCACGCTTTATGATGCCAACCTGCTCAAAGGGCTGGCTTATTTAAAAATGGCCAATCACCGGGAGGCCGAAAATATCTTTGCCGATTTACTCAGCCAACCGCTGGGGCGGGAGCAGCAACGCCGCGTTAGCGATAATCTGGCCTTGTCGATCTATCAACAGGCGGAGCTGAATGTAAAAGAAAATCGTCTGGCTGAAGGTATTCAGGATTACGCGCGCGTAGCCCAGCGCGTCCCGTCATCAGAGATAGCACCAACATCACTGTATGAAGCGATTGCACTATCGATGAAGCATGAACAATGGCAGGGGGCTATCGCGTATATTCAGCAGTTCCAGCAGCTTTATCCGAAACATGCTCTGAATAAAGATGCCACCCGACAGTTATCAACGGCTTATCTGAAAGCCGGTGACGGCGTAAAAGCGGCACAAGCCTTTGAGCAGATTTCTGCACAGGAAGACAATCAGGACGTGAAGATGGCAGCGCTCTGGCAGGCAGCAGAATTGTATGAATCCAAAAATAATCACGAGGCCGCAATTCGCTCCTATCGCACCTATGCCAACACCTACACACGACCCTATCCGCAATACATGGAAGCCATGTATAAATTAACCCAGCTTTATCAAAAGACGCGCGAGCAGGATAAAGTGGTGTTCTGGCAGGAAAAAATTGCCCTGGCCGACAAACAAGCCAGCAAGAACAATAAAACGGAGCGCACCAACTTTATTGCGTCGCGCATTACACTTGATCTGGCCAAACAAAAGCACCAGTTGTTTGAGCGTCGCCAGTTGGTGGAACCCCTGACTGAAAACCTGCGGGTTAAGAAAAAACTAATGCAAGACGCTATCGCCTTGTACGGTCAGGCATCTGTTTACAGCCATCCGGATATCACTACCGAGTCAACCTATGCCATCGGTAAGATTTACCAGCATTTTGCCAGCGCCTTGCTCGACTCGGAACGGCCCAGACACCTGAAGGGTGAAGAGCTGGAGCAATACAATATCCTGATCGAAGACCAGGCATTTCCATTTGAAGAAAAAGCCATTGAGTTTTATGAGATCAATCTGGCCCGCACCAAAGACGGCACCCGCAGCGAGTGGATCAATGAAAGCCGTAAGGCGCTGGTAACACTTTTCCCGGTACGCTATGACCGCAAGGGTAAATTGGGAGTTTATCGCCATGAGATTTAACCAGCGACATTGGGTGTTCGGCCTGTTCCTGTTGGCGTTGGCGGGTTGTGCGACCCAATCTCCGACGGAGAAAAGCCCGGACACTGTAAGCGCAATCCCCACTACGCTAACGCCCGGTGAGGCCAAAAATTATCGCGAGGCGCTCGCGCGTATGGAGCAAGGTGACGCAGGAAAAGCCATCAGCAGCCTGAAAAAACTGACACAGGCTCACTCGGGGCAGCCTGGCCTCTGGCTCAACCTGGCGATTGCCCAATACCAGGATCAGCGTTTGGACGATGCCAAAGCAACCCTTGCCTATGTGCAAAACCTGAATGGCGATATTGCCGAAGCGTACAATCTCGCGGGGTTGATCGCGGTCGACCAAGGGGACTACAGTGCCGCCGAAAAAAGCTATCGCACTGCCTTAAAGCTCAACCAGCATTTTTCCGACGCTCATTACAACCTGGCGTTGCTCTACGATATTTTTTATCAGGATATCAGCCAGGCGGTGGAACATTATCAGCGTTACCTGGCGTTGACCCAGGAAGAAGACAAAGCCACCAGTGCCTGGGTGGAAGAATTGAAATTGACAGTAAAACGTCGAGGTGAAGGATGAAATACAGTCTGGTTGCCACACTCGTGATATTTGCCCTGCCCGCCTGGTCAGCCGAGGACCGCATTGAACTGGAAACGACCCGCATCAAGGGCAATCAGGAGTTACCCCAGATTTTGTACGTCGTGCCCTGGAAGGATATGGAAAGTACGCGGGATACCGAACAAAAGCTGGTGCTGCATGATTTTTTTGGTGCGTTATACACGCCCGTGGTACCCGCAGATCTCCAACACGACCAACAGGATGTAAAGGTCAACGAATAAACAGCAAGCGCACCGGTTAAGGGCACAGCTGTCCAAAATACTGGCTGACTGTTATGCCGCTTCGCTAATACCCATGATCCCTAGCTGTATCAGGCGTGAAAAACCACATCATGGCGCCCTCAACGGGCTCTTTCCGCTCAGCAAATGAACAAAGCCCGCGCGCTCCTGTCACTGGCATCTTCAGGCGTGAATTTTGCTGCTAAAGCCACAGAGATTCGTCAACGTATCGACTAAGCTGGGCTAGTATAAGCAGGGCCGCCGCCGTTTTTGTCGCCTGGAACTGGCCCGGCCATCCGAAAACACAGGGTTCATGAGTTGTTATGAAGCACACCCATTTGTTAGAGCAGTTATTTCGCGAAATCGATACTGTCATCCTCAGTCGGCAACACCCGGTCACCGGGTTACTTCCCGCCAGTACAGCAGTCAACAACCACGGCAATTACACTGATGCCTGGGTGCGTGACAATGTTTATTCGGTCATCTGCGTCTGGGGGTTGAGCGTTGCATTCCGGCGTCAGGGGGAAAGCAGTAAAAGTGATTTACTGGAACAATCCACCATCAAACTCATGCGCGGATTGTTGCAGTCCATGATGCGCCAGGCGAACAAGGTGGAAGCCTTCAAGTACAGCCTGAGCAACAACGACGCCCTTCACGCCAAGTACGACACCGCCAGCGGTTTACCGGTCGTGGCCGACGATGCCTGGGGCCATCTGCAAATTGATGCGACTTCACTCTACTTGCTGATGCTGGCCCAGATGACCTGTTCCGGCTTGCGAATTGTCTGCACGCCGGACGAAGTGGATTTTGTGCAGAACCTGGTGTACTACATCTCCAGTGCCTATCGCACCCCGGACTACGGCATCTGGGAACGCGGCAACAAGATCAACAACGGCCGCACCGAAATCAATGCCAGCTCCGTGGGCATGGCAAAAGCGGCGCTGCAAGCGCTGGATGGTTTTAATTTATTTGGTGAACATGCCAACAAGCGCGCAACGATCCATGTGATTGCCGACGCCGTAGCCTTGGCGCGCAGCACCCTCGCCTCGCTATTACCGCGCGAATCCCTGTCAAAAGAATCGGATAGCGCGCTACTGAGTATCATCGGATTCCCGGCGTTCGCCGTCGGAAAAGAAACGCTCGCCACCCAAACCCGCGACGCTATATTGACCAAGCTGGGCGGCAACTATGGTTGCAAACGTTTTTTATGGGATGGTCACCAAACGGTATTGGAAGAGAGTTCGCGCATTTATTATGAACATTCGGAGCTGGCAAATTTTGAGCACATCGAATCCGAGTGGCCGCTGTTTTACACCTACTTATACCTCAACGCGTTGTTTGACGGCACGCTGACCACGGCAAAATATTACCGCCAGAAACTGGAATCCTTGTTGGTATTTCGCGACGGTTTTGGTTTGTTACCCGAACTTTATTATGTGCCCCTGGAAAATATTGCCGCCGAAAAGAAAAATCCCCGCTCACAAAAACGACTGCCCAACGATAACGTACCCCTGGTGTGGGCCCAGAGTCTTTACCTCACCGGATTGATGATGGATGAAGGCTTGTTGCGCAGCGACGATCTTGATCCGTTAAAGATGCGCCGCCGCTCGACCAAGTTTATAAAGTCGCAAATTGCGCTGGTGGTACTCGCGGAAAATGATGAGGTTAAGCAACATCTTGCCCGTCACGGCGTTATCGCCGAAAGTTTGCAAGATATCAAGCCGATGGCTGTTGCCTCCGCACCGGCGTTAACCGAAGTCTACGCCCATGTCGGGGAAAACAAATCCCTCGGACTCACTGGCCGTCCTCGCCGTCGCCTGCAAAGCCTGGCGACCTCCCAGACCTACGAGATAAATAACAAGGTGTACCTCTGCCTGTCTTCCATCCAAAGTGAGCGGGAAGATTACCGAATGTACGATGCGCACCTGATGAGCCAGGTGATTACGGAAGAGATCGCGCACATCTACAAGCATTGGCTGAGCCCCGAAGTGGCGGTTTTCACCTTATTGATTGATCAACACCTTGCTCATATTCCCAACGCGGAAGAACTGTTTACAACCCTGCAAGAACTGCAGTTGCGCAGCAAGCATGACTACATCGGTTATGCGTCGGCCAACCTGGCCTATCGGGCTTCGCGGGTTAATCATTTAAGTGTTCCGCACCTGCAGGTTCATTCGGTCAGCACTCAATCGCTGCAAAAATCCCATGAACATGAAGTGCACGTCAGCAGCGAGTTTTTGCGCGCTCCCGCAAAAAAAATATTCGATGAATTTAACGAACAAAGTGAAATTATTACCTATCGCCGCCTGGTGCAATTTACCAAAGACCTGTCATTGACCGACAACATTGCCAAAGACGGCCACCTTGTCCTGGTGAAAGATTTTCTCAAGGAAATTTATCGCCGCGCCGAGCAACGCAATTATTGGTTAGTTGCACGCCTGTGCTTTGGCCATTTGAATTATTCGTTAATCGAACTCACGGACAGCCTCACCCTGATCGCGGCACGCAACCTGTCGATCATTGTCGGCGATAAAAATTTCACCGAGATCAAGGTGGATCAATCGTTCTCCAATAAAAGTTTCTTTGACAATGTACAACACATCTTCCCCGATCCCCTGGAGCGCACCCTGGTACTGGAGCTGTTATCCGCGATTGGTTACCTGATTCGTATCGAACCCAAACTGTTTGATGGCTTGCGCTCCATTCAATTGCGCAACTTCATCATGCTGTATGCGATGGATAAAGGCGATGCCGATGATGTATCCATGCATGAATGGCTCGGTCTGCAATCGCCCTGCAAATTATTGCGCAAGCTGGAAAGCATCCTGATTTCACGCAAACGGGTTTTTGCCCAGGGCGTTAATCACGTTGCACCCTATAAAATTTTCCATGAGCAGGATATCCTGCAAGACAAGATGGCCAACGCCGTTGATACGGACTGGCTGGAGTGGCGTATTGCACGGGGGCTGATTACCCACTTTGACGATAGCTTTCTGCACGATATCTGGCACAGCTTGATGTTTACCCCCAAACTTATCTTTGGTGATGCCAACTGTGCTGACTTTGTGCTGGATTGTGAAGTTATCCGCAGTTCCATGACGCCGGGAGAGGCCAGCTTTGCCCACCTTATTGATCACCTGACCCACCAACTTCACCCGGCGTACTATAAAAGTGCTGTGGTGGAAGCCCTGTATGCCTACACGCAATTTTGTATCAACAATCCGCAAGTGCGCTTCAACCAGCCACTGGTATTCAGCGAAGTTCTTGAAAAAGCCGCAAAACGTTTTGCGGCGGAACACAAGGACAAACACCCCTTGTTTGGGCGCGACCTGGACGCGCTGATGCGCCAGTCACCACACATCTTCAACCTGTATGTGACGCTGGTGTATGCCGACATAACCCAACCCTATTAGCGGTTGGGTTATATCATCGAGGGTGCATGTTGTTTACGCAGAATTTACGCACCGGCCAATAACTGACATAGCATTTTTATGCACTGCCTTCGTACCATGAGTTTCCTTTTTGCTAACACGTGCAGATATGAAACTCTTTGGTCCGATGTGGCTCATCCTGGGCGTAATCCTGAATATCCAGGCATTTTTTATGTTGTGGCCACTCGCGCTCGCGAGCATCTACGATACCGGTGATCAGTTACCGTTTTTCTTTTCAGCAGCCATTACCTGCGGTGCCGGCATCGGTGGCCTGCTCCTCGGTCGCCATGCCAAAGCTCACAATATTGCACCGCGCCAGGTGTTCCTGACCACCTCGGTGGCCTGGCTGGGTGTATCGGCGTTCGGCTGCTTACCGTTTCTGCTGATCCAACAACCACTCACACTGACCAATGCATTTTTTGAATCGGTTTCCGGCGTTACAACCACCGGTTCCACCGTCCTGATCGGCTTGGATAACATGGCACCCGACCTGTTGTTGTGGCGATCCTTGCTGCAATGGATGGGCGGCATCGGAGTGATCGGTATGGCGGTGGCTGTGCTGCCGTTTCTACGTGTCGGCGGTATGCGATTATTCAAAACCGAGTCTTCAGACTGGTCTGAAAAAGCGACACCACGTGCCCACAGCCTGATTAAAGCCATGGTGTATTGTTATCTGGTTTTGTCCTTGCTGTGCATGGTGAGTTACCGTTTGACGGGCATGGACTGGTTCAATGCCATTAACCACGCAATGACCACGGTGTCTACGGGTGGCTACTCCACATCCGACAGTTCCTTCGGACAATTCTCCAACCTCGTCAGTCACTGGGTTGCCATTCTTTTTATGTTGCTGGGTGCCATGCCGTTTGTCTTGTTTGTTCGCTGGTTTATGCATGGCAAGTTTCTTTTATTGCACGACTCACAAGTGCGCGGCTTGCTGTTGATTGTCTCGGCAACGGCCATAGTGCTCGCCATACCGATATGGCGTGAAGGAGACTCAGCCATTCGTGCCATTACCGCATCGACTTTTAATCTGGTTTCTGTCATTACAACCTGCGGCTACGCATCCACCGATTACCAATTGTGGGGACCGCTGGCGGTGCTGGTATTTTTCTTTTGTACATTTATCGGCGGTTGTTCCGGCTCCACCAGCGGCGGATTAAAAATCTTCCGCCTGCAGCTGCTGGCGGGCATGGTAAGGGTCCAATTTATGACGGCTATTCATCCGCGCGCCGTGATCCGTCACCGTTACAATAATCGTCTGGTGAGCCCGGAAATCATCTCGTCTTCTGTGGCGTTTATGTTAATGATGGCGCTGTCCTGGGTGGTGATCTCTGCCATACTTGCTGCTACCGGGCTTGACCTGCTCACCAGTATCACCGGGGCCGCTACGGCGCTGACCAACGTCGGCCCCGGGCTGGGCAACATCATCGGCCCTGCCGGAAATTTTGAATCCCTCAGCGAGATTGCCAAGTGGGCCTTGTCCGTCGGCATGCTGCTGGGTCGCCTGGAGTTTTTAACCTTGCTGGTCATATTTTCCAAAGCCTTCTGGAAAAATTAATCCCATGAAGACAATCGCCGACATGCTGCGCCCGCGCCTGCGAAAATCAGGTTGGCCCCTGGCGTTATTCCTTCCCTGGCTGATCACTCCCCTGGCCTTCGCCATCAGCAGTGTCATGCCTAAAGCGAATCTGACCCTGCTGTATTTATTGGTGGTTATCTTTATCGCTACCCAATTTACCTTACGGCTGACCTTGATCAGCGCCGTATCGGGATTCCTCGCCTTCAATTATTTTTTTACCGAACCTTATGGCTCGCTGCTCATCACCCATCGTGAGGATCTGCTGAGTGTTTTCTTTTTCCTGGTGACCGCGCTAGTGGTGGGCCACCTTGCGGCGAAACTCAAGCTGAATGCCGAGGAGGTACAACGTCGCGAAACCATGAGCCGTATTGAACTGGATATGCTTGAACATTTATCCAGGGCCATTGATATTGAACAGGTGATGGCGGCATTTGAACACGCCGTCGGTGCGTGGAATGCCCGCTATCACGTCGCCTTCTATGATCCGTTACAGCCACCCTCGCCAGCGTTCAGTCACCTTGATCATTCGCAGACAGAAAAACTCGCCCGATTATTCAAAACCAGGATGTCGCGGGATACGCTGCACCAGTTAGCAAATCTGGAGCGGGAACTGGGGGGATATTTTCTTCACAACAGTAAACGGATTCTGGCGTTTATCCGGCTCCCTGAATGGCAAGAGACGTTGCTTGAGCGTGATTTTTTTACGCTGT
Source organism: uncultured Cellvibrio sp. (assembly GCA_946481735.1). The sequence goes on along the minus strand of CAMLOU010000001.1, from coordinate 53,895 downwards.
TGCAACGTCAGGTTAATCAATCTCTTGAACGCATCCGGCTGGTTGGCGATCTGGCACAGGAGCGTGTAGCGAAAGAGAATGAACTACTGCGTTCAGCGTTGCTGTCATCGGTATCCCACGATTTCCGTACACCACTGACGGCAATGATTGGTGCTGCATCCACACTGCTTGAGATGGGAAAAGATTTAAACGAATTCCAGACACGGGAGTTGTTGGCCACGGTATTGGAAGAAGCGCAACGGCTCAATCGTTACACGCAAAATTTACTGGACATGACCCGCCTGGGTTTTGGCGAACTGCGCCTGGAGCGACATTGGGTCAGTGTTGCCGAAATTGTCAGTGTGATTAAAAAGCGAATCGCACCGCTATTGCAGGAACATACTCTGTCGATCAAACTTGCCCCGCATTTGCCGCTCCTGTATGTACATGCCGCGCTGATTGAACAAGCATTGTTTAACCTGCTCGATAACGCCGTGAAATTTTCACCGGCAGATTCAGACATTCGCCTGAATTGTGTCGCAGAGGCGCACAACCTTGTCATCACCGTGTGCGATACCGGCCCGGGCATTGATGACAGCGAAAAAGAAAAAGTGTTTGAACGTTTCCATACCGCCGGACAAGGTGACCGCCGCAAATCCGGGAGCGGCCTTGGCTTGACAATCTGCCGGGGAATGATCGCTGCCCATGGGGGCAAGGTCACTATCCATGATAATCCCGAGATGAAGAATGAAGCCCGACGGGGTTGTTGTGTGAGAATAGAATTACCTTTGGAAAACTCAAAGGAAACGCCATGAGCAAGATTTTAATTATTGATGATGAACCGCAAATACGCCGGTTTCTTCATATCGGATTGACCGCCCAGGGCTATGAAGTCATTGAGGCTGACTCCGGGCAGCAAGGTCTGGCGCTGGCAGCGTTGGAAGCACCGCACCTGGTGATTCTCGATCTCGGTTTACCTGACATGGATGGACAGGATGTACTTCTGCAATTGCGCGATTTTTACCAGCAGCCGGTTATTGTATTGTCGGTACGCAGCCGTGAATCTGAAAAAGTGCACGCACTGGATAATGGCGCCAATGATTATGTGGTAAAGCCATTTGGTATTCAGGAATTACTGGCTCGTATGCGCTCGCTGCTCAAACTGTATGGCAAGCAAGTGATGCCCGCAGCAATCTATCAGGATGAACGGGTGTACATTAATTTGCAGGAGCGAAAACTCGTTGTTGATAACGAGCCGGTTAAATTGTCGCGCAAGGAGTTTGATGTGCTCAGAACCTTGATGAATCACGCCGGACACATCGTGACCCAGCAGCAATTATTGAAAGAAATCTGGGGTAAATCCCATGTGGAAGACACCCATTACCTGCGAATTTTCATCGGCCGTTTGCGCACCAAGCTGGGTGATGATCCCACTGCTCCGCGTTACATTGAAACCGAGCCGGGCGTGGGATATCGATTCCTGCCACTTACCGAGTAGCCTGCAAGCTCAACGACAGATCGTCCCGAGGTTGGCTACCAATGCCGGCGTCGCTTCATAGATACACCCGGCGCTGTTATCAATCAGTTGTGCCCCCGTCAGTAAGGTATTGTTGCAGGAGGCATCATTCGCTACCACGCCGTAACCACCCGCCCGCGCAACCACCAATCCGGTAAAGCTATTTCCCGCTGCCGGTTTACTCGCATCATCATCAACTTGCGCCAGAAAGATGCCGTGTTGTTTACTGTTGAGTATTTGCACGTTGCTGAACAGGTTGTCGAAGGAATCGCGCATAAAAATGCCCACGCTGCCGCTGTTGGCAATGAGCACATCATTGAAGACATTATTGTTGAAACGGATATCAAACGAAAAACCCGCAGCCTGGTTATCGTAAAGGTGAATACCACTGAATAAACTTTCTTCCGTTTCATAACCGGCCAGGCCATCGAACTCGTTATTGTAAGACGTGTAATCCCGGATGGTCAGGCGGCGGCTGGTGAGTTCAGTAACGAGGCCACCGGAACTGGCGCTGTGCACTGTCACACGCTCGACACGACAATCAAAACAATGGCGAATTGAGATGCCATTGTTGCGCAAGGGAAACGCTTCGCTGCAAGGACCGCCCATACACTCTGAGCTCTGGTTATGGCGATTACCGTCAATCATTAAATCGCTCACAACAATATGGCGGCGCTGGGTATCAGGAATGGGGATAGCCTGCCCCATCACCACAACCGGCGCATTGGCCCCATCCGCCAGGCGCAATAAGGTGCCGGCCCCTTCCCCCCGCAAACTGACATTATCGCGATCAATCACGATGGGTTTATGACACAGGTAAACCCCCTCCGGTATGCGAACTCCACCACCGGCAGCGGGCAATTGATTGATGGCTTTCTGAATCGCCGCGCAATGTTTGCCTTTGACGACTGCCGCTTGCGCGGCACCTATAACGCTGATAAAACTGATGAGGACCAACCAGGAATAGCGAATCACACGGTTGGGGCTGTTGTTAGTCACGCTGCTACTCTCCTCTTATTTATTCTCACTGCTCGTGTAATCATAGTGGGAAAAAAACGGCAGGACGAATAAATATCAATGATAGAAAAAAAAGTTCCAGCGGCTGACCAAACCCGTGTTTTGGGTTATTTGCGAACATATCCCCAGGATGCCTGTTTCAAAACCGTAATGTTCCGTAAAAATGATTGCTTGTTAGGCCTATCACTGTAATTTTACGGTGCGTTATCCATTACTGATCAATCACCATTGCACAATCAAGGGGAGTCAAGGCTATGGAACATAGCAATCGTCGACAATTTCTGGCGGGCACCGCGCTGCTGGGTGTAGCGGCTACCGCTTCGCTTAATATCCAGGCAGAAAAACCCAGCGCACAACCGGAATTACCCAAACTGATTCACAAAGTATTTTTCTGGTTAAAGAATCCGGATTCCAAAGAAGATCAAGCAAAACTGATTGCCGGTATCAAAGCCCTGGGCGCAATCGAAACTGTACGGGCGATCCACGTGGGCATACCAGCATCCACCGAAAAACGCGATGTGGTAGACAACAGTTATCAGGTCTCAGAGATGCTGTGTTTTGATGATGTGGAAGGGCAGAATATTTACCAGGCGCATCCTCTGCATCAAAAATTTATTGATGAGCATGCACACCTGTGGCGCAAAGTAGTGGTATACGATTCAATCGCGGTATAAATTCTTCGGCGTAATAGAAAGCCAAAAAATAAAGCGAGACGGGTAACCCTCTCGCTTTATTTTTTTACATCGCTCTATTCACTGATTACCGGTACAGCGGCACCCGGTTGGCTACGGCCCGAGTGATGACGGAAGGGATTACAATTTTTGATCACCACCTTGCCCTGCAACAAATTTCCTTTGGAATATTCATTGAAATGGCACGTATTGGTTTCGGGATCGTAATTCTCGATCCACAGGTTGTCATCTTTCCAGGTGGCAGTGATATGCATCTGGCCATCCGGTACGGTGATGGACATAACGCCACCGTAGCGTTTGACAAAAACCTGTTCAAAGTGGAAAAAATAAGCCGCCCAGCCGACTAACAGGATAATCAACGCGGCAATAAATCCCGCCTTCCATTTATTCAACCGCCCCAGCAACCACAACACACCCATTGCCAGGGCGATGACCACTGCCCAGTAGAAATACGTAATCATTACCGCTCCTGTTCCTTTGTCGCTAGCGAAGCTGCGTTATGAAACCTGGCGCCTCCGCACAACCATCTTGCGCGCCGCGGCCAGGAAGCCAAGCAGTAGTATAGTCAAAAAGCCGAGGCTACCACCACCGCCACCACCGGAGTCATTGTCGTCGTCATCATCTAGCGAGGTATTTTTCACAGGGTTCAGACCATCGGCCGTGTCCGGGCTCTCATCAAGCACCACGACATTCTGAATCATCACAAAATGCTCGTCTGTTACTTTGACCTCATCTTCATGGTCTTCGGTGGTGTAATTACGTAAGGGCAACTCGTTAAAGGCGCCACCCTTGTTGAAGCGACTCAGGGCCGCCATTGCATCGATAATGGCCATACCGTTACCGGTGACCTGACCGAATACGGTAAAGCCGCCATTCTGGCGATCCAGGTTACCGCTGTTATCCGCAAGGTTAAAAAACCACTGATTGGTAGCGCTGTTAGGGTTGTTGCCGACTTTGGCCATAGCGATGGTGCCGCGGCGATTGGAATAGACGGGTTCGTTAACAACAGCAGGATGTGAAGTCACCGCTTTAAGTGGCAAGTTGCCGGGATATTCAAAACCGCCGCCCTGCACAATAAAACCCGGTACCGAGCGATGCACGACGGTATTTTCAAATGCACCTTCCTCAACATACTTAAGAAAGTTTTCAACCGTTTTGGGTGTGGTTTTGTCAAACAGGTTAACTTCAAAATCACCCATGACAGTCTGGAATTGCACGGTGGTGGCGTTGGCCAGCGTGGGGCCCATCAGGCCGATGGCCAGCGCACCAGCTAATGACATGTGCTTGATGCGCGCGTTTAACATTTTCCTGTTCATTATTTGCTCTGGACCTCGTGTTATGCAGGGCTGTATCAGCGGGTAAAAACACGGGCATGGTAGCGTGGAAAATTTTGTCTCCCCAGAATAAATTTGTAGTAATTTGTAACGCGCTATGCAGCTCTGTCCATCACAAAAACGCCTTAATCCTCATCAATTTTTACCCAACGACCTTGTTGTTGTACGACTTCAAAGCGCGCCCATTGCCGGAATTCGTCGCGCCGGCAAATGCCGGTATCGTAAGCACCGGCACCGGCCAGGACTTTATAAATCACCTGATCCTTAGCCGCACTTTCCTGCTCGGCAGAGGCATCAATCACCTGCCGCACACTCCACAGATTGCCCAGCTTGCCGTTGCTGTAAAAGTGACCGGCAATAATTTCATCCGGGTGAGTAATATTTTTTTCAGCGTGCTGTTTGGCCAGTTCCAGTAATTCGGTCAGGCCTTCCGCCGTGACATCCACATAAGAGTCCAATTCCTGCATAGCCGCCGCAAAATCTTCGTGCGTCAGCTCGAATTGGCGCTCTGCCGGTTTGGTGGATACCGCTGCTTTATGTTTGCGAGAGAGATGCGCCGGATAGCGGCGCCGGGCGAATAAACCGTTGAACACCACTGCCATGGCCAGGATGGCCACCACATTGATCAGGATGGGCATCACCAGATAGTGATAACCAAGCGCATAGACTTCTGAACCGCCGATAACCGCCGCCAGCGCCGTGGCGCCGCCAGGTGGATGGATGCAGCGCAGGTAATGCATAGCCCCCACAGCCAAGCCAACCGCCAAAGCGCCGGTCCAGGCCTGGTGGGGAAACAGCTGGTGGCAGGTAACGCCGATCAGCGCGGAGATCAGATGGCCACCGAATACGGCCCACGGCTGCGATAAGGCACCATGGGGCACCGCAAACAGCAGCACGGCACTGGCGCCCATAGAGGTCACCATCAAAAAATTGCCGGCCGAACTCATATAGCCGTGGGGAAAGGTCCAACGGGTAATCCAGTAAACTGCCAGGATACCCAGCACGGCTCCCAATGCCGAGATCAATTTTTCACCGTGACTGGTGGTGTTGCGCTCAATACCTAACAGCAATCGGCATTCGTGCAGCAGTGATTTCAATATCATCCAGGTCTTTCGCCTCAGTTCGCACCAACAAGGGGCAGCATCCTAAGGGCTGGCAGCATTATCTGCAATCCTTCAGGTGCCAGGGCTTGACCTTTCCCCGAGGGCAAGGTTTAAGATGGACAGGTTTTTTCAACCTGGGATAACGATGAAAACCCTTAAGCGATCTCACACCCTGCTCGTGGCACTTTTGTGCCTGTGGCTGCCGCTGCAAGCGGCGGCGGGTTTGTGGTTGCCCTGCCACTGGCTGGATCGCGCCAGCGAAGCATCAGCCCAACAGCAGGCTGCTGATATTCATCAGGGTTGTGGCGGCACTGAGCAAACTGAGGGCAACCTTCCTTCCGGTTCCGATAGCACTGATACCTGCTACCACTGCCAGGTCTCCTGCCATTTCGGCAGCGCCGTCCTTTTACCGGACAGCTTGCCTGCATTAACCACCCTGCCCACCCGCTACACGCATTTTCCTACGCCACCCTGGTATTCCGTCTTACTCGACAATCCCCATCGCCCACCCAGATTTGCCTGATCAACGCCCTTGTTGATGACTGGCGCCCAGCGTCAGGTTCACATGATCTTCCAGCCGGACTGCATGCAGACGGCGAACTGACAGGCAATGATGATGAACACACACTTAATTCCCCGTGCTGCACTGCTGGCAGCCGCTATGACCCTGGGTGCCTGCGCAAGCTGGAACCCGCCTTCGGAAGGTACTGCCGGTTTCTACCAGGATCTCGCCAGCCGCCATCCGGATTTACAACTGGCCGGGGAGCAACACGATACCCGTGTTGCTCAGCTGCTGGACCAGCCGCTCACGCCTAACGCAGCCACGCAGTTGATGTTGCTGAATGCCCCGCGCATTGAAATGCTGCTGGCTGAATTGGGTATTGCCAACGCGCGCCGTGCCCAAGCCGGACTGATCGCCAACCCGCATTTCGCTATCGGTGCCCTGCGCCCGGAGGGTGGCGGACGTTGGCAACTGGATATGGGCTTAAGCCAATCCTTACTCGACCTCCTGACACGTTCCCTGCGAATGGAGCTGGCCGATGTCGCTCTGACGCAACGGCAACTGGAACTGCAACGGCGTCTGGATGAGGCGATCCACGAACTCCAGTCGGCCTACTTTGCCGCCCTCGCGGCCCAGGCACAGTGGCGTATTCAGCAACGGCGCCAGCAAGCCAGTGAGGCCGCCTACGCTTTGGCGCAGCGCATGCGCACCGCCGGCAATTTATCGCCCTCTGAATTCCTGCACCATGAACTCACGGCGCAGCAGATCAGCGGCGAGATCCGGCAAGCCCGCCTTGCGGCGGACACCACTCGTTTGCGTCTGGCCTACCTGCTGGGATTGCGACCGCAAGAAACACTGACACTACCGGAGCAACTGCCGGGCATGCCGGCGGAATACTTTGCTGCTGCCGACCTGCTGGCCCAGGCGCAGCAACACCGGCCGGATCTGGCACTCGTTCGCCAACAACAGGCGTTGCTTGCTCGCCAAGGCCCGCTCATCAATCGCAGCCGGTGGGCTGATATCAGCGTCGGAATCAATGCAGAACGGGAATTCGACGGCGCGGTCAACGCCGGCCCGGAAGTGGAGTTTGGTCTGCCGTTGTTCGACCGGGGCCAGGCAAAGCTCGCTGCCCTGGATGCCGAAAAGGATGTCGCACGCGCGCAAGAGGAACATCTGCTGCGCAAGATTGAACACGATATTGCCCTCGCCCTGCGTCAACTCGACGACGCCCGCGCGGCTCACGAGGAGGTGATTGCCCTGCAACAAACCGCTCAAGCGCAGCTTGACGAAAGCCAGCGGGAAGTGAATTTCATGCTCGCCAGTCCGTTTGATTTATTAACGCTCAAGCAACAGGAAATCCAGCTGGCCGCCGACCGCATTGAGGCGATCAAACACTACTGGCAAGCGCGTACAGCCCTGAGCCTGGCAGTGGGAACGAGCTTGGCGATAGGAAAACGTCCGGCAATCACTGACACCCCAGACCCAATGACACCAACGCCAGCCACACCAGATGAACACCATCACCACGGAGATCACCACCATGATTAATCGACGCGACTTACTGGTCGGCAGCGCCGCGGGACTCCTGATGGGCAGTCTGACCCGTGCAAGCTCGGCCTCAGCGGCGGAAGACCACAGCCATCACCAGCATCACCAGGCTGCTGAAAAACCACAGCAGCTGGCCAGCGTGGCAACCGCCAAACCCGACATGACCGCCCAAGGCTACCGCCCGGTGATTACCCCCAACGCCCGCACCTTGCCCTATCGCTTGAACAACGGCGTCAAGGAATTTCATTTAGTTGCTGAAGAAGTGGAACACGAGTTCGCACCAGGCATGACCATCAAAGCCTGGGGCTACAACGGCAGTACCCCCGGCCCGACGCTGGAAGCGGTGGAAGGTGACCGGGTGCGGATTTATGTCACCAACAAATTGCCGGAACACACCAGCGTGCACTGGCATGGCATCCTCCTGCCATGGGGGATGGACGGCATCAGTGGCCTGACGCAACCGCCGATCAAACCCGGCGAAACCTTCATGTACGAATTTACCCTGCAACAGCACGGCACCCATATGTACCATCCCCACGCCGATGAAATGGTACAGATGGCTCTGGGCATGATGGGTATGTTTATCATCCACCCCAAAACGCCAACCCAACCTGCCGTGGATCGCGACTACGCCATCCTGTTACACAACTGGGCGGTGCATCCGGGCACGTATCGCCCCGACCCCAGTGTGATGACCGAATTTGACTTGTGGACCATGAACAGCAAAGTGTTTCCGTTTATTGATGCCATGGTGGCGCAAACCGGGGAGCGCGTGCGTATTCGGGTGGGCAATTTATCGATGTGGAATCACCCGATTCACCTGCACGGTGTGCAGTTCGATGTGACCGGTTCCGACGGCGGGCGCTGGCCAGAGAACCAATGGCGCAAGGAAGTTACCGAGATCATCGGCGTCGGCCAGACCCGCGACCTGGAATTTACCGCTGTTCCCGGTGACTGGGCTTTTCACTGCCATATGAGCCACCACACCATGAACGCGATGGGCCACGGTGTACCGAATATGCTCGGCGTAAAACAACCGGACGCGCTGCTTAAAGAAGTGCTGCCCGACTACATGCCCATGGGCGAACACGGTATGGCAGAACATCAGGTACATACAGACATGGGCCATATGCCCGGCCCGGAAAATACCCTGCCGATGATGATGGGCGAAGGTCGCTACGGCAAACTGGAGATGGGTGGGATGTTTACGCTGGTTAAAGTACGCGACCAACTGGACGGCGATCCGGGCTGGTACTCGCCACCGGATGGTACGCTCGCGCGCAAAGTGGATGGTGTGCCGGGGGATATTCCAGTGTGAGTAAAACCCAGTACCATAAAGAAAGCCACATTCACTTTCCATAAGGCGGAACGACAGACAATGATATTAGATCAACTAATTGGCCTAAGCCTTGAAAGTATTACTTTCTCCAAGTCATCGTATTCATTGGAAATCTGTGGTCGTAGTAAGAACGGCGATTACCTCAATTATAACGTCAGCACATCATACAAATTATCGGGGAAAGAAGGTGGAGACGATGTGTGTGAGGGAGTATCTTCATTTATTTGGCCATTCTTGGAGCGAACAGTTGAGAACATCGCGGAGTCCCCCTCTGAGCTTGCAATAATATTCTCTTTTGAAGGAGGATTGTCATTTGCGATCTGGGAAGAGAAGCCGCTAATGGATAGCTTGCTCATTATCTCGGACAAGCAGACTGGTGCATGGTACCCGATTGGATGATGGGCTGGCGACCGAATGGCCGCCGCTCTTTTTATTCCTGATAATCCTCCCATGCGAGACACCAGCCATTGAAGCAAACACCATGAAAAACACATCAAAAATCAAAGAGCTCGTGATCGGATGGATGCAAGGAGTGTCTTTTACATCATTTAGTTATGCTGCAGGATTCATTCTTCAATTTGAGTACAGTGGTTTCGAAACCGATAGGCCTAAAGTGCTTTGCTTAGAGATTAAAGCGGAGTGCTACGTAGACTCAATTGAAAGATTGGAATCGAACCATTAAGCAACTACCATTTAGATCGCGACGAACAGATCCCGATGAACCTGCACTCGCGTATTGGTTTATGTTACTTATGGGTTCAACTATTGATCATGTACGAATTAACGATGATGGCGCGCTTTCAATGTTTACCAATGACTTAGAGGTATTGACTGTGGAAGGAGCGGATGATGTTTGGGATGAAAGTTGGATTTTGCGACAGCCGCCAGACCTTGGGAAATTAAAAATTATTTGTGATTCGCAAGGAAATCTGACTATTGAATGATGGCGCTTACGTCCAGGCACTATGCTGATTACAAGCTGCGACAGAGGCATCCCCGTCCGTGACATAGAACTTACTCCATAGCGAGGCTTTCATGATCGATCAATCGAAGCTACCATCGGCGCTAGCAGCATTACAGGCTGTCCTGATTAAGGCAAGAGACATGGCATACGGAAAAGTTAACCATGAAGATATCGCGGAAATCTTGGATTATGCAGAAATGCTTCCAGCAATGATTGCCAGTGATGAAAACAAAACGGACGCTTACATCTCAACGATAGAAGAAATTTCCAAACGATTTAATTGTGGGTACATTGTTCATCCAATTAACTCACTTGAGGCTCATTTCTGATGGTGGACATTGCAAAGCTGGAATACTGGTCTGATTACGATGTGGAACTACAGTGGTAGTGTCGAAGGAGGACTCAATGTTGCGCGATAAATTTACTTCGAATTTACACATATGATTGATGAGCAATGTATGTTGACTGAAGACGATATTCAAGAAATCAGGTCTCGGTGTGAGGCTGCGACCCCTGGCCCTTGGAGGTCCTATATTGAACAAAGGGATCATTCCGGTGGTTCTGACTTTATTATGACCGGCGCATTCGGCAGCTCTGATCGTGGCGAGGATTTAGAGATAATCGGAGCTACGACCGCTGACTATGACTTTATTGCTCATGCACGACAAGATATTCCTAAATTGCTAGAGGAAATTGAACGATTAAAAGCTGAAAGGAATTAAGCTTTATTATCGGCACAGATCAAGTCAACTTCATCAAACCGGATTGGCGTAGATAAAGCCAATAAAGAGACCGTAGTATTCGATCAAACCTTCGGTGATGTTTTTCATAGCCACTATAGAACAGCGTTAACGAACGATCAGCAAAATACATTAAAAAAAGAATGGTTGACAATAAAGGTCCTTTTTAATGAGCTCAAAAAGCAATCGGCTTTCTGATCAAGCCAGGAAGAATTTGATGGAGACTCTATCAAACCAAGAAACGTCGCACATTTGTCAGGCAATTGTTGATGCTACTCATGTTGTGTCGGATTACGAATGGTTAGTTGAACAGCTGTTAGAGCTAACGAAACATTCTGACATCGAAGTTAGAGAAATCGCCGTAACGTGCATTGGGCATCTTGCCAGATTGCATAGAGGCCGTGACAAAAAACTGCTTCTTGAAATACTTGAACCATTGCAATATCAATCGGACATTGCGAGCAGGGTCTCGGATGCAATAGATGATGTGAATATGTTTTAGATTATAGCTATTTAAATAATATGGCCCGCAGGAGAGATATTTCGAGATGCTATAAACGCGAGAAAAATCCTAATTAAAAAGGAGGGGTTATGCAGTTCATTACTTCGAAGGAAGAATTCGACACAATCGTCTCGCAAGTAAAAGATTTCGTCAATACATCAGCTGATTTTCCGGACGCGCTTTTGCGTCAGGGTTCGGATAAGGAGATTTTTTTGACTTTTGACGAGCTCAGAATGAGTCTTTTCTTTAATCATCTTCAGGATTTTCTTCTTACGATAGATGTTTCTGAGTTTATCTATGTAGTTTTAGACCCCTCGCCAGATGACTACGGTGTCGAAAAAATCGAAAAATTTAAAGCGCTGAAATCTACATTGAGCGATACAAAGGAAGATTTTCTTAATGCATTAAATGAGTACTCTGGTGGGGGAAAACCTGATTGCATCATGGATGATTCGAATCGAATATTCGTTTCAACAATGAAATATGATTGGTGTATTCTGGGCGATCGAGACAGTGATCTAGCATTTTGTTACTTTTCGAAACCGCATTTGCGTAGCTCATTTAAAGACGCTTACGGAGCAGATTTATTAAATGCTGAAACAGCGATAAATTATGCGTGGCCGTTAAAGTCGAATCCTGAATTTCGAGAAAAATTTTTCGCAAATTATCTTTAGAATACTTATCGGTGTGAAAAAGCGAGGGGTACTATTAAAGTATCGATTATTGACACCAAAGTTCCAATATATTCTCAATATTAATAACCGGCCCTCCGGGCGGCATAACGACTAAAAGAAAAACCTTATACATTAGGCTCTTTTCAGATTAGGTGTTAGCGTGGCAAAAAGTTGACAAAAACATTTGCCGTTAATCTGCCGGTACGCGGATTTTTATCGATATCGGTGGCGGGATTAATCAAGCCGGAATGCAAGAGGTTACCGGGATAAATAATCATGCGGTTGGGGCGGTAATCGACACTGCCCACCAACTCAAATTGATCATTACTTGCAGTAATGTAACTTTGCGGCGGGTTGCCGTGCTCCTGGTCAAACGCCATCACGGATTGTGAGTATTGCTCTTTTCGCTCCGCCGTAACGCGTTCGAAACCCGTTGGCTTGTGTTTAAAAAAACCGGTGCCGCCGTGCTCGCCGGGCGACAGGTATTGCATGATCGCCAGATAATGCGACAGAGTGGTATCGCAATGGGGGCGGCACTGGGCCGGCAACAATTGCTCCGGCGGCGTCGCGACCAGTGAATAGTATGCCCCGTCCAGAACCAAACGATGGTCTTCAGGGACAGAAAACACCTTGAATAAATGTTTACCCAAGGTATTGATCACCAGCCGGCAATAGTCTTCACCGATTCTCGCTCTCAAACCGGGATAATAGGTTTGTTTTTCTGCATCAAAATCGGTATGCGCGCACACCGAATTAAAAAAATCCTCCATATTGCCGAGGAAATTATCGATGATAATCACCGGTGTTTTTTCATCTCCCACGCTCAATACCAAATTGGTAATCTGTGGATGCAGTTGTAAAACGTTTGATGACATAAGCGTTAACAGTACCTGTAAAAAATATCCGGGCCGCCGCTAATGCGACGGGTGATCGGGGGAATTGATACGCGCTTTCGCCGGTATGGGCGACAGATAACCGATCAGTAACATCACCGCGCCCACCACCATAAACGACACGACGCGTGCGAGTGTTCCGCTATCGGTGAGATCCTTGGTAAATAATTTCATCACGACCAGGCCCAACAATCCGGCCCCGGCAATCCACCAGTGGCGCTCCTGCCGGCGACGCGACTGGTTCATCACCACCAGCGCGCACACCACCCATAAAATCGACAGCGCCATCTGCACCATCGCCGAATGCCACAGCGCCGGAAGTTCGTAAGCGACCTGACCGTAATGATGCAGGGCGCGCAACAATACCAGATTGATCCACACAAAACCGGCACCGGCGAGCAACGCATAACGAAGGTCGGCGGTGGTCTGGCCGAGGTTAACCAGATTGGCTCTGAATGACCAGCCAAGCATCAGGATGGCCGCCAATTGCGTCAGGTCGACCGGATTCATCAAGGGCACATAAGCAAAAGCAACCGCGCCGGAGAAACTGCTGACACGGATAAACCACAGCAGCAATAAAAATAACAGCGGCGCTGGAATAATCTGGCGGTAATCATTGCTGGCGTCATTAAAGGGCCAGATGGGTTTTCCATTCATCGTGATCAGCAGCGCAAGCGGCGCCGCAAAACAGGCAAACCATAACACCGCAGCGGCCGTGTCCTGCCAGGCGTAATGCGCCTGCCACCAACTCGCTTCCCAGAATAATAAACACAGCAACACCCAGGCCGTGGCCACATGGTAAATGCTGAGCAAGGTCGAGCGCGAATCCGCCCGGCTCCGCCAAAGGAAACGGTATTGCACCACGACAAATACCACCAACGCTATCCAGCCAAAACCCTGGGTGGGATGGAATGCTCTTGACTCCAGCACTGACCAGGCGTGGCAAATACTGGCAGCCAATGCCGTCAACGGCAGCAACCAAAATCCGGTATGGGTTAACGATTGCCACTGCGCCAGGCGACTGATTGCTAAGGTCGCCAAGGTGGATAGCGCAAAAAATACAACGCTGGCAGCGAACAGGTGTTGATTGTCGATATGTGCGGTTATGTCATTAAGACCGGCAATCAGCCACCAGCCCCAACCGATCAACATGGCAATGAGCTCCAGGTATCGTTCATCTTTCAGCAGCACATGTTTATGACGATATAGCAGCCAGGCGATCATTAACGCCGATGCTGAAAGGACCAACAGATTCACAAAATCGCCGCTCAAAAGCGGAACCGCACCGGTGGTCAGTTCTCCCCGCATCAGTAAGGCAAGGGCAGCCAGGATGTGCAAAAGGTAACCGGCAAGGCGTGGCAACAACCGGCTTTGCCGCAAGCCGATCCAGAGCAGGCCGATAGCCTCCAACGCCCAGGATGCCGACGTCCAGGCCGCGCCCATGGCCAGGGGAATCGCAAGGGTGGCGAAACCGACCGCCAGCGCCGTGAAAGACTCAATCAATAATTGCTGCGTTGTGCGATGTTGTATCCATAACACCCGTGCAACCACGCCGTAGATTATCGCCAGCACCAGGGCGCTGATCGCCAACCCGTATTCCGTGTGGTGCAGCAGTTCAGCTTGTAAACCAAAGGCTGCCAGCGGCAAGCCAAAAATCAATGTGCCGTCGACCAGGCCGGTCAGCCTGGGTGGCTGCTTGAGCGAAAATAAAATAGACAGCGCCAGGTACAACAAAAAGAACAGCACCAGGAAAGGTTGCGTGGACCAATACCATTGCGGTTCGTAACGCAACACACCCCACACCACAGAAATGACAAAGGTAAAGATAAAGCCGATCCAATTCAGCATGCGCCAGGTTTTAAACCAGGCCACCGCCAGGATGCCGAGATTTAAAATCAAATAAAACGTAAACAAGGCAATATGGTTGCCTGAACCGTCGGAGGTAAGGATGGGGGCGAAAAATCCTCCCGCCGTGGCCATAAGCGCAAGAATCTGGGCATTTTGCAGCACCGATAAAAACACCCCAAAGATCACCACCAACAACATCAGCGCGAAGGCAAAAGCCGAGGGCATCAAGGTATAAATTTTGGCAGCGGCAAAGATCGTCAGGTAAAGCGCAGCCACGCCACCGCCTTGTAACACCAGCCCATAACCACCAACCCGCGCGCGGGTTTTCCAGCCCAGCACAATCAGGGCGATGGCAACAGCGGCAACCGCCGTGAGCCGCAGCTCAAGGGGCAGCAGCCCCTGGTTGGAGGCGTACTTGACCAGAAAACTCAAACCAAAAAACATCACCACCATACCGATGCGCACGATGACGTTGCCCTCGGTAAAGAAACGGCGAATCGCCTGCCCCAGCTTATCGAAAGGATCCGGTTTTGCGGGCGTCGTTGGTGGTCGCGTCTGGGCAAGCGCAGCAATAGTCCGGGGAGCCGGGGTGGTCGGTTGGTCTGTGACAACTGCTACAGCAGGGGTAGCGGCTTCTGCCGGTGGTGGTGGTGATATCGGCGTTTTTGCCTGCGGTGCCGTTGGTACGGCGGACGTTGTTTGAACGGGTGCAACAACCGGCACTGCTGATGCAGATTGTTTGAGCTGCGCGACCTCGTGTTCGAGTTGTTTGTGCCGGTCTGACAAGGTTTTCAGTTGGCCGGCCAGATAACCGATCACACCACCGGCAAGCCAACCACCATAACCCAGGCTGATCGCCCCCAGGATGATTCCAACCAGCGTCAGCACCAAGGTGATGTTCATGAAATAGCTTCCGTTATCGTTATTCAACGCGTATCGCATTAATGCAGAGCGCAGAATAATCGGCAACCGGACCCCTTGTCCATGAACGGCAAAGAAGAGTATTAGAGCTAAAGGCAGATGGCGTTAGCGCGCCTTGATGATGACCTCAACCTTGACACGGTTGGGTTTGATACGGGTAGCCAGTCCGATGACGTCGCCAAACAAGGGCGATTGGGAATTGCTGCTCAGGGCGTAGCTGAGGGTCAGCTGGTCCCGTGCTCCTGACCATTGCAAGCCGGGACGTAGGTCCCCGACCAGGGTAACGCCTGTTGCCACATCTTGCAGGGCTCTGAACTTATCCAGGGCCAATTGCCGAACATCGTCCGACGCCGCCCCAAAAGGATAGGATTCGAGCACATCCAGATCAGGCTCAGGGAACAGATGCATGGTCAAGCCCTCTTCCACCGGCAACTCTTCTTCCACATAGGTGGCTGCCCCCTTCATGGGCTGCGCCGACTTCGTGCTGTGCATCATCATGTCATAGGCCAGCAGCAGCTCGAATTCATAGCCTTGCCCATAAAACGACGGGCGCAGGTTGGTGATGCGCAATTGCTGAATCGTGCCCTTAGCGTGGGTTTTTTCTTTCAGATGGCGATAGGTGTCAGAACCTGGAGAGTCAATCGTGAGGCGCTTGGTGTATTCAACCTGCCCTTGGGGGTTCGGTTGGGTCACCAGGGGCTTCAGGTAAACAGGTGAGCGGTTGTTGGCCGAGCGCAACGCATCCTCAGTGTCAGCCGGGGATGGGAGTTGACCCAGGTCCGGGGCAACCAATACATCGAACAGGCGCCGCGCCTTCAGATTAAACGACCATTGCAGTGCTGTTTTGGTACCCCCACCCGCCGAGCTTTGCTCACGCAATTTGCCGCCCTGCTCAACCCTTACGCGTATCTCCAGGGTGCCATGGCGCCAGCCCTTCGCCAGTAATTCATTTTCCATCGCATCCAGCGCGGTGGTAGCCAAGGACATGCGTCCCGATCCGGGCCGGTTGTCCGGCGCAGGCGAACACGCGATCAACAGGAGGACAATCCCACTGCTGATGAGCCTGAAGGTGCCTAAGCGCATGGAAGGTTACTCCTGAAAACTCTCGTTACCGGCTGGAGGGCCGTAAGTGTAGTTCGAATAATGCGGGGATGCACGGTATCAGTCGACGAAAAACTATCCTAATTACTTACAATATTGCGCACAAAAGCACCTAACCTTCCGAGAAAAACACTTTAAACGTCATTTCGTGGAAAACGCCGTCGTCGCAGCCGTTTGTGGGTTATCTGTTAGAATGGCCGCCCTTTTTTGAATGCCTGACGTTTCCATGCCAGCTTCCATGCTTCGCCCTATTCCCTACCTTACCGACAGCGCTCACTGGTATGCCGCCCTGCGCCACCTTCCGATGCCGGTCTGGCTCGACAGCGGGCGCCCGCACAGTGCCTATGGGCGTTACGACATCATCAGCGCAGCACCCCATTGCTGGCTGGAAACCACGGGCACCACCACCCGCATCAGTCGGGCAGATGGACATATCAGCGAATCGTCCGAGGATCCTTTTGCGCTGCTCCAGGCCCACCTGCCTCAATCTGTGGACCCCATGCCCGAGTTACCCTTTTGCGGGGGCGCCCTGGGCTATTTCGGGTATGACTTGGGCCGGCGCCTGGAAAAGCTGCCTGAACAGGCTGTTCGGGATATTGAACTACCGGATCTGTGGGTAGGAATTTACCTGTGGGCTATCGTGCAGGATCATGAACAGCAGCGGGCCTGGCTGGTCAGTTTGCCGGAGGCAAATGATCTGCATCAGATTGAGCAAATCATCCAGTTTCACGACTTAAAGCAAAACCTTAAGAGTGAAAAATTCTCCTTTAAAATCAATAAATTCCAGAATGAACTTAATGCAAATAAATACGCCAGCGCAATTAGCCGTATCCAGGATTACATTCGCGCAGGCGATTGCTATCAGGTGAATTTTGCCCAGCGTTTCAGCGCCGGGTATGCGGGTGATCCGCTCACAGCCTATCTCGCTTTACGTTCCGCTTTGCCCTCACCTTTCTCAGGTTTTATGGAACTGCCGAGCGGCGCCATCCTGAGCCTGTCGCCAGAACGCTTCATCCGGGTCGATGCCGATGGGCACGCGGAAAGCCAGCCCATCAAAGGCACTATCGCGCGCGGTTCAGACGCGCTGACGGACCAGGCCAACGCAACCGCCCTGCTGGCCAGCGAAAAGGATCGCGCCGAAAACCTCATGATCGTGGACCTGCTGCGCAACGACCTCAGTAAGCATTGCACCCAGGTCAGCGTGCCGGCCCTGTTCAGCCTGCAAAGCTTTGCCAATGTGCATCACCTGGTCAGCACCATCACTGCTCGCTTGCGGCCAGGGGTAACGGCACTGGATATCTTGCGCGATTGCTTTCCTGGCGGCAGCATCACCGGCGCCCCCAAGATTCGCGCCATGGAGATCATTGAGGAACTGGAACCGGTACGCCGCTCCGTCTATTGCGGCAGCCTGGGCTACATCAGCGCCGATGGCCGCATGGATACCAGCATCGCCATTCGCAGCCTTGTGTGCAGCCAGGGCCGGATGCACTGCTGGGGCGGCGGCGGTATTACGGCAGATTCCGAGATCGAACGGGAATACCAGGAAAGCATCACCAAGGTACGGTTACTGATGGACACCCTGGAAAAGCAGTTTTCAGTCACCGACCACTAACCGCGCTATCACACCGCAGCGGTAGATATTCATCACTCTGAGGGAGATCAAGTATGTTGATTCAAAACCATCACGTGGATCTGGGAACACCGACCGGCACCATGCGGGTTTATGTATACCGCCCGGTAGACGACAGCACAACCGCGAAAACCTACCCCGCGATCCTGCTCTACTCCGAGATCTTCCAGCAGACCGGGCCCATTCGACGCAGCGCACAGATCATGGCTGGCCACGGCTTTGTGGTGCTGGTGCCCGAGGTCTTCCACGAACTGAATCCCATCGGTACCGTGCTGGGTTATGACGATGCCGGGCGCGATAAAGGCAACGCCGACAAGCTAGCCAAAACCCTGGAAGCCCACGATACCGACACCCAGGCAATGATCGATTACCTGCGCTCCCTGCCCTATTGTTCCGGCAAGATCGGCGCAATGGGTTTTTGCCTGGGCGGTGGACTGGCTTATCGCGCCGCGATCCATCCCGACATTTCTGCCACCAGCTGCTTCTACGCCACCGATATCCACTCCGGCCTTACCCCGTCACAGCCAGGCAACGAGAGCCTGACACGCACCGGCGAAATCCGGGGCGAATTGCAGATGATCTGGGGCAAACAGGATCCTCACATTCCCGCCGAAGGTCGCGCAAAAATTTACAGCAACCTCGTTGAGAAAAAAGTGAAATTTACCTGGCATGAATTCAATGGGGTTCACGCCTTTATGCGCGATGAAGGTGAGCGGTACGATGCGGAATTACAAATGCTGGGTTATCAGCTGGCAATCGGGTTATTCAAGCGTTGCCTGTACTAGGATTTTATTCGCAGTAAAAACACGGTTACAGCATGCATAACGCATGCTGTACCTGCCGACGTCCGTTTCGTTAACCCCGGATTAATGGGGGCGTGTGCCGTAGTAGGCATGAATGTCCTGCGACCAGGACTGGTCTGCCATATCCGGCCAGTCATCCTTATCAAAACCCGGCGCACTTTTCAGGCGTTCTTTTTCGACGTTCAAGATAAAACGTTTGTTGATGGTATCCAGCGTTAATGCGCTCCAGGGCACAGCAAATAATTTTTCGCCCATACCCAGGAACGAGCCGAAGGACAACACCGCGTAGGCCACTTGCCCTGAAGACATATCCAGCATGATTTCCTTGATATCACCCAGGTCTTCATCCTTGTGGTTGTACACATCGTTACCGATGAGCGTGTCGGCACCCATTAAGCGAGGGCCGGGGCCGCGGTTGTCATGACTTTTGTACATGCCGTAGGTATCACGAGTTTCGTAGTTCATCGTTGTTCTCCTGTGATGCGTGAATAAAATCCGTGTAACGGAAATTGTCTTTGCATACGCAGGTTATGACTCGCCCGAGAGTCAGGTCTGTTCGACGAAGCACAAAATTGCGACCACTGAAAACCCAGGTGCCAAATCCTCTGGATTATTTTTCTGTTGCCGTTTCGCTGTGATTTTTTACGCGTTTCCTACGCCACTCCAACACGGCCACCAGCAGTGTTGGCAACATGGTTAAAGTCACCAGCGCTGCACCGATAATGCCGGACATAACAATCACGCCGACACCGCGATACAGCTCGCTACCGGCACCAGGCAAAAATACCAAGGGAGCCAAACCGCAAATGGTGGTAATTGTCGAAATAGCAATTGGGCGCAAACGTGACTCTACCGCTTCGCGCGTTGCATCCACCGGCAACATATTTTCTTCCACCATATTGCTGATCGCGCGGTCGACAATCAGGATGGGATTATTCACCACTGTACCCATTAAAATTAAAAAGCCGAGCATGGAGATCATGTCAAAGGGTTGATGAAAACCACCCAATCCCACCGCCGCCAATAAAGCCCCCAAAAGATTAAGAATGGCGAGCCCGGCAATGCCGCCGGCGATTCCCAAGGGAATTGTAGTCATGATCAACATGGGATAACCCCAGTGGCTGAAGATGGCCACCATCAACAAATAAATAATCACCAGCGCTACCAGGTAATTACTGCTCAAGGCTTCGCGCGTTGCATCCAGTTGATCCGCTGCACCGGAAATGTTCAGGCTCACCCCGAGCGGTACCTGACCGGTATCACGCAGATGCTGGACCAATTCGGTACGCACGCGTTCGACACCGGTTTCCAGCGCAACGGAGCGCGGGGGAATAATATTTAAGGTAACTGTCCGCCGCCCATCAACGCGCCGCACGGTGCTGGTGTCCACGGTTTCTTCCACGGTGACCAAATCAGATAACGGCAGCACGCTGCCCACCGGCGTGTGCACCAGAATGCGCGACAAGGTTTCCACACTCGCGCCGGGACCATCCTCGTTGTACAAGTACATATCGATCTTGCTGTCGTCGAGGAAAAACTCATTGACGTAGGCACCATCCGTCAATGCCGCCACCGTAAAACCGATGTCTTCTGCGGTCATGCCCACTTCGGCAGCGCGTTGCCAATTGGGCCGCACGGCCAACAGCGGTTGCGCGAGCGATAGACTTGATGGCTGCGATTGGATACTGGGCTCGTCAAAGATTTCTTCAGCCCGGTTGTAGGCTAACTGCGCGACCTCGTATAACTTCGCCAGGTCGGGGCCGGAAATGTCCAGATTAACGCTGCGGGTTCCGCCGTCGTTGCTGCTAATGATAGAACCCCGCGCGGCGAATGCCCGCATGCCCGGGTAGGTTTCATATTTGCGCACCAAGGCTGCCATCAACGCATCGATATGGGCGGGGTCTTTGGGCTCTGTGATGATGCGCAAGCCCTGGGGTGATACGCGCATATTCACATACTGCATGGCAGGCACTTCCGTTTCGCCCGCATCAAATGTTTCCGGCTCATCCTCCACAAACGGCAGAAAATACGCCTGCACTTCCCGTCCGATCTCTTCCATGGTGGCGAGGTTATAACCCGGTGGTGCATTCATGGACGCAAAGGTTTTTGCTTCCTCACCTTCCGGTAAATATTCCGCCGGCGGCGTCATGAACAGCACCACAGCGGTGCTGAGCAACACTGTAATACCAATGCAGGCAGCGCGGCGGCGCGGTGTTTCTATCAGCCAGGTGACACGGTTGATGATGGCGCGATGCAGGCGTGTGCCCAATTTGTAATCCGGCGTTTCACCGGAAAATGTCATGCGCGCACTGGCAGTGGGAATGACCGTAATGGCCACCAGCATCGACACCAGGATGGACGCAGAGATGGCAATGGCGATATCTGAATACAACTGCCCTGCCTCTTCGGCAATAAACATCACCGGCAGAAAAACCATCACAGTAGTCAGTGTGGAAGCGAGCACTGCCGGCCACACTTTCTGCACGCCGGCGATAGCCGCACGTACACGATCCAGCCCCCGACGCCGTTCAAGTTCAATGCTTTCCAATACCACAATACTGTTGTCGAGCGTCATGCCGATGGCAAAAGCCACACCGGCCAGGGAGATAACATTTACCGTGCGCCCGGCAATCAACAAACCAAGGAACGCAGCGATGGTGCAGATGGGAATGCCCACGACACCCAGCGCCGTAACCTTCAAAGACCGGATAAACACATACATGATCACCGTCGCCAGTACCGCACCGAGGATCAGGTTTTTCCAGACATTGATCACCGAGTCCTGCACATACACCACATCGTCTGCGGTGCGTTGCAATTCCATTCCCTCCGGGTTGAGTAACTCACGGTTAATCAACGCCACTTCCCGCATCATCGCCTCCTTAATGGCAATCACGTTGGAGCCGCTCTCACGCCGCACGGACATGCTGATTACCGGCAAACCATCCACATAGGAGGTTTCGCGAATTTTAAAGTGATCCAGTTTAATGTCCGCCACATCCCCAAGGCGGGTCAGGCTGTCGCCGTCGCGACGCAGAATCAGATTTTCAAGCTCGGCCAGGTCACGAAACCGCCCGACGGTGCGCAGCAAATACAAACGTTTTCCACTTTCCAGTTCACCGCCGGAAATATCGCGATTACGTGCCGCAATGGCTGCGCGCACATCGGTTAAACCCAGACCGCGTGCCGCCAGGCGATCCGGGTCAATGCGAATCTGAATCTGCCGCTCTGCACCGCCACCCACATCCACTTGCGCCACGCCAGCGACGCTGGACATGCGCGGACGCACATTGTCTTCGATAAAGTCGCGCATCATATCCATGTCGAGCCCGCGCGGATTGTCCGGCAAGGGCGAGACACGAAAGTACATAAAGGCATTGGCAGAAAACGATGTGGCAAACACCTGGGGCTCATCCACATTTTCAGGGTAAGACGGCACCTGGGTCAGCGCGTTGTTGACCCGAATCAGGGTTTCAGTGATATCAACACCAAAGGGAAATTCCAGTTCGATTTCGGCCGAGCCGGTATTCGCGGTGGCGGTCAGCTCTTCCAGGTAGGGAATGTTGCGCAGGTATTCTTCCTGTTCGATCAGAATTTCTTTTTCAATATCCTGTGGTGTTGCACCGGGCCAGCGCGTCTGGATGCTGATGGTGCGCACATCCAGATCGGGGATCATCTGCACCGGAATACGCAACGCGGCCAGCGCACCCAGCACACAGATAATTAAAACTGTTACCGTAACGAGGATGCCATGGCGAACTATTTTCTCAAACATGGCAGCTACTCATCCGCAGCGTTTTCAAGTGTCACGGCCTGGTCTGCACGCAGCGCTTCATTGCCACGCACCACCACCCGTTGACCCGCCTCAAGACCGGAGCGAATCTCCACCAGATTATTAAAGGCCAGACCGAGGCTAACCTGTTGCTCGCGCACACGGCTCTTGTCGCCCGCTGTTTCAACAACCCAGACGCTCACCCGCCCATCCGGATAACGCAGCAAGGCATCGCGCGGCGCAACAATACCGGCATCATCTACCACCAGATTAAGCACTGCTCGAGCAGACATGCCCGGAATTAATTCAGGTTGTTGCGCCTCATCCAGTAACACCCGCAACAAAAATGTCCGTGCGCTGTTATCACTCAGAGGCACCTTGCGATGGACCCTGCCCGCAAACGTTTGCTCTGGATAGGCATCAATCGTTATCTGGATAGCGGTGTGGTCATGAATGCGCGGATAAAAACGTTGCGGCACCTGAAAATCTACGCGCAGCCCTTCGGTTGCCACCAGCTCCACTACCTCTGCTCCCGGCGCTAACCATTCACCGACATCGGCCAGTTTGCGACTGACGGTAGCGGAAAACGGCGCACTTAATCGATGGCGTTGAAACTCCGCCTCCTGGCGCCGCGCCTCCGCATCTGCCGCCTGCCAGGCTGCCTCGTCGATCTCCGCCTGCGCCTGGAGTGCACGCACCTCACTGGCGGCGATATTTTGCTGCGCCACCAATGTCTGCGCATCTGCCAGCCGTTTTTCAGTTTCTTCCCAGGCGGCTCGCGCGCCCCTGGCCGCAGCCCGAGCACTGTCGCGATCTATCGCGCTCAAGGTGTTGTCCAACTCTATTAATACATCACCGGCGTTAACCCGATCACCGGCGTCCACATGAACCTTGTTTATCAGTCCGGCCACTTCTGTGGACAATACTGACATCCTGGGCGAGGACACTGTGCCGGTCAGCGGAACCTCTTCAATCAACTCACGCCGCTCAACCGTAGCTACTGCCACTTTTACTGCGGTATCGGCCCGCAGCTCCTGGGCCAGCAAGACCCCATACATCAATAACCAAAGCGGTGAGCACAGATGGGCCAGGTACTTTTTATTCAGCATAGAATTCCCTTGATGTTTATTTTCTGACGGCAAAGGATGTGATCCACCTACCGTGAACCTATGAGTCGGATAATTACGCGTGCCAATGGCATTTGGTCTATCGAGGAAAACGTTTTGCGACAATTGTTTTTGAGATAACGGCGTTGAAAAAGGCTTCGCGCTAAAAACGTCGAGGTAAAGCCATCGCCGCGAACTGACAGTCCACACCTTAGCCAGTTTGCTGCATTATTCGCACATATCATTACGGTTTTTTACAGTCTGAGGACGCCGACTGTAATGAGGCGAGAGAAGTGAGCCGATGAATTGGATTCAGAAGAGAAAAAGAAATACGTGCAGAGCCCCATGTATCTACATGGGGCGCACATACTCGGGGCATAGTGCTATTACAAACTCAGGTTACGATTGCTTGCTTTGATGAATTCCTTTTTCAAGTCTTCGTAGGTGTGTACGGCGGGGAATTGAGGAAATTGCTCGATAACATTTTGCGGCGCATGGAACAAAATACCCACGTCGGCTTCGCCCAGCATGGTAGTGTCATTATAGGAATCACCCGCCGCAATAATACGGTAGTAAAGCGCCTTCAATGCCAGGACCGATTGGCGCTTCGGGTCTTTCTGGCGCAGGGTGTAATCCACCACCCGGCCACGCTCATCAACGTTCAAACGATGGCAAAACAGCGTGGGAAAACCCAACTGCCGCATCAAGGGCTGGGAGAATTCATAGAAGGTGTCTGACAGGATAATCACCTGGAAGCGCTCGCGCAGCCAGTCCACAAATTCCACTGCGCCATCCAGTGGTTTGAGGGTGGCGATAACTTCCTGGATCTCGCTCAATCCCAGATTATTTTCCTCCAGAATGCGCAGGCGCTGCTTCATCAGCACGTCGTAATCCGGGATGTCGCGGGTGGTGGCTTTAAGCGACTCAATGCCGGTCACTTTGGCAAATTCAATCCAGATTTCCGGAACCAGTACACCCTCAAGATCAAGACATGCAATTTCCACATCAACCTCCAGCTAAATAAGAAAATAAGGCGCCCATCGTGCGCAGCGAACAAAAGTTGGCGGCAATCTACCCGTTTCTCCTACTGAAAGCAAACGCGGCCTTTTCACGTGGAACATAGCTTTAAAAGGGATAAGTATAAAATTATTTATTCCTACAAATAACAACAAGTTCACTCTATAATATGCTGATTTTCCGGTACTTTGCACTATAACTTGTGCCATGGTTG
Organism: uncultured Cellvibrio sp.; assembly: GCA_946481735.1. The sequence continues at coordinate 28,680 of CAMLOU010000001.1, read as the reverse complement.
TTTATTGAGCACCACATTGTGTGTATTTTTTGTTCTTATCGCATTTTAATTAAACATTGTTTCACGGACAACAATTGGCAGAAATGAGGCAAGAGCATAAGAACGGGTTCCAGGGCACTGGGTATTAGGAAGTTAATCCTGCCTCTGTTATCCTTCGCGACCCGTGCTCAGGCTTGTTAATCAGAATGGCAACGCATTGACAACCGTAAAACCCGCCGAGAAGTCCAGCAAGAGAAGATGAACTATGGCCAGTGAACTGATCAATCTGGTTGATCTGGATGCTGAATTGCAAACCCAGTCACCGCGCAAGATCCTCAAACACGCCCTCGCCCATTTTGACAATATCGCTATTTCCTTCAGCGGCGCTGAAGATGTAGTACTGGTTGATATGGCAGTCAGCTTGAAACCGGACATTCAGGTATTTACCCTGGATACCGGCCGATTACATGCAGAAACCTACCGTTTTATTGACAAGGTGCGCGAACACTACGGCATCAGGATTGATGTGCTTTCACCCGACGGAGAAGCCTTGCGCCGCTTTGTGGGTGAGAAGGGCCTGTTCAGCTTTTATCAGGATGGCCATCAGGAGTGCTGCGGTATCCGCAAGATTGAGCCGCTACGCCGCAAGCTGCATACGCTGGATGCCTGGATAACCGGCCAGCGCAAAGACCAGAGCCCCGGCACCCGCGCCGGCATTCCGGTCATTCAAAATGACACCACCTTTGCGCGCCCCGGTGCCACACTGACGAAGTTTAATCCGCTGGCCAACTGGAGCTCCCAGGACGTGTGGGATTACATTCGCGGCAACAACCTGCCCTACAACGAGTTGCATGATCGCGGGTTTATTTCTATCGGCTGTGAGCCCTGCACCAAACCGGTTGGCCCGGGTCAACATGAGCGCGAGGGTCGCTGGTGGTGGGAGGAAGCCACAAAGAAAGAATGTGGCTTACACGGAGAGAACATCAAACAATAACATCACGCCGGATTGCCTGATTGGGCAATCCGGCGGTTTGCATCAAGACCGACCGTAACTGTCTTCGTAGCGAATCACATCATCGTCCTGCAAATACGGACCGGATTGTACCTCGACAATCTCCAGCGGAATCTTGCCCGGATTACTCAAACGATGGCGGGTGCCGATGGGGATAAACGTCGATTCATTTTCTGACAGCAAGGTCACCTCATCGCCCTTTTGCACCAGCGCCGTTCCCTTCACCACAATCCAGTGTTCGGCGCGATGGTGATGAAGTTGTAACGACAAGCTCGCACCGGGTTTAACACGAATGCGGTTTACCTGATAACGCTCGCCCGTATCAATCGCGTCGTAGCAACCCCAGGGGCGATAGATCTCACGATGCTGCAAATGCTCGCTACGCTTTTGCTGGATGATGTGTCCAATCACCGCCTTGACTTGCTGGGCCTGGGATTTATCAGCCACCAGCACGGCATCCGGTGTGTTGATAATCATCAGGTTTTTTACCCCGATTGTGGCTACCAGTTTGTCCTGGGAAAACACCAGGGTGTCGGTTGAGCCGATATCGATGCTATCGCCAATAAAGCTGTTATTGGCACTGTCTTTATCGGACAGGTCAGAGAACGACTTCCAGTCCCCCACATCGCTCCAGCCCGCATTGAGCGGTACACACACGACCTTCTGGCTCTTTTCCATCAGCGCATAATCAATGGAAATATTGGGCGCCCTGGCAAAGGCGTCGCGATCAATACGAATAAAGTCGAGGTCGCGAACCGCCAGGGTTCTGGCCTGCTCCGCCGTTGTAATCACCTCCGGGCTGTAATGCTCCATCTCACTCAGGAACACATCGGTATTGAACACAAACATACCGCTGTTCCAGTAGTAGCAACCTGCCGCCAGGTATTTTTCCGCCGTTGCCAGATCCGGCTTCTCAACAAACTGCTCTACGGGGAAATACACACCGTCGGCACTTTTACCCGTGTCGGTCTTGATGTAGCCATAGCCGGTTTCCGGATGCGTCGGCTGTACACCAAAGGTGGCAATACGCCCTTCGGCAGCCGCCTGAACCGCCACACTGACCACCCGCTGAAATTCATGTACATCGCGGATCATGTGGTCGGCAGCCAGTACCAGCAGGGTTGGATTGGTTTCCATCGACCGCGCTTGCAGTGCAGCCAGCGCAATGGCCGGTGCTGTATTGCGCGCGACCGGTTCGAGAATAATCACCGCATCGCGTTGATTAATTTCCTGTAACTGCTCGGCCACCATGAACCGGTGTTCTTCGTTGCACACCACAATAGGTGGAGCAATATCGGGTATGCCGGTGAGACGCAAGACAGTTTGCTGAAGCATGGTTTTGTCGCCAAACAGCTTCAACAATTGTTTAGGGTAGTGCTGCCGGGAAAGAGGCCACAGGCGTGTGCCGGACCCTCCTGCCATGATAACGGGTATTATCAAGTGATCTCTCCACTGCTGTGTTAGATGAAGTGAACCGCCCCTGAGTGTACGCCTGTTGCTCAGGGGCGGCTAATAGGACAATGATTACTTGCAGTAACGCTGACGAATAAAGTCTTCAAACTCTTTGCCAATCGCATCATGACGGGCAGCGTAAATCACGTTGGCCATCATATAGCCGATCTTGGTACCACAGTCGTGGCTGCGACCAATCAATTGATAGGCCTCCATGGTTTCCTGCTCCAGTAATTCATCCATGGCGTCGGTGAGCTGGATTTCACCGCCGGCACCGGGCTGGGTTTTGGCGAGCAATTCCCAGGTTTTTTTGGACAACACATAACGACCAACAATGGCCATGTCCGAGGGTGCTTCGTCAACCGGCGGTTTCTCAACCATTGCCTTGATGGCCGCACACTCACCAGGGCCGATCTCTACGCCGGAGCAATCCACCACGCCGTACTTGTCAATCTGATCACGCGGTACACGCTCAACCAGCACCTGGCTATTGCCGGTCTCCATAAAGCGCTTGGTCATGCCCGCCAGGTTATCCTGACGCAGGTTACATTCGGCACGGTCGATCAGGACATCCGGCAAAAGCACGGCAAAGGGTTCATCCCCCACCACCGGACGCGCACACAGAATAGCGTGGCCGAGTCCTTTAGCCTCCGCCTGGCGTACCGAAATAACGGTCAAACCCGGCGGCGTAATGGAGCGGATTTCCTGCAAGAGAGAACGCTTCAAACGTGCTTCCAATTGTGCTTCCAGTTCAAAGCTCGTATCGAAATGGTTTTCGATGGCATTTTTACTGGCGTGAGTCACCAGGACGATCTCTTTGATGCCGGCGGCGGCGGCCTCTTCAATCACATATTGAATCAGCGGCTTATCAACTACCGGCAGCATTTCTTTGGGAATTGCCTTGGTTGCCGGCAACATACGGGTCCCCAGACCCGCAACAGGAATGACCGCTTTTTTGATTTGCATTCAAAACTCCTTGGTTTCTGGTTTAGCTATCTCTCACACGAAGGTATCGATGTGTAGCAATTTAGGCGAGCAATGCCAGGACTTCGTCCGTCTTGCTTTTCACCAGCTCGGCATCGCCGCGGCTCTCAACGTTCAAACGCACCACCGGTTCGGTATTGGACATGCGCAGGTTGAACCGCCAATTATCAAACTCCAGGCTGATGCCGTCTGTGCGGTCGACCGATTTAGCCTGATCACCGTAATGTGCGAGGACGCGTTCAATGGCCTCTTTGGGATTTTCCACATAGCTGTTGATTTCACCGGGGGACGGGAAGCGCGCGATGCAATCTTCCAGCATGGAGGACAAGGGCTGGTTCTTGCGGCACAACAACTCAGCAACCAATAACCAGGGGATCATACCGCTATCGCAGTAAAAGAAATCGCGGAAATAATGGTGCGCACTCATCTCACCGCCGTAGATTGCATCTTCTTCGCGCATACGCTCTTTGATAAATGAATGACCGGTTTTGGATTGGATCGCGGTACCGCCGTTGCGTTTTGCGATATCGATGGTATTCCACACCAAACGCGGATCGTGAATCACTTTTTCGCCGGGGCTTTTAATAAGAAACGCTTCTGCCAACAAACCGACGATGTAATAACCCTCGGTAAATTCGCCCCGCTCATCAAACAGAAAACAGCGATCGAAATCACCGTCCCAGGCAATACCCATATCGGCGCCGTGTTTGAGCACAGCCTCGCTGGTCACCGGACGATTTTCCGGTAGCAGTGGATTGGGGATACCGTTGGGGAAATTGCCGTCGGGTTCGTGGTTGATCTTGATAAATTCAAAGGGTAGATGTTTTTCCAGCGCGTCAATAACGTGACCAGCAGCACCGTTACCGGCGTTGACTACCAGTTTTAATGGCTTTAATTGCGCTGTATCGATATAGGTCAGCAAATGCTTAACGTAGGCATCCAGTGTACTTTCCTGACGATAATTGCCGCGTTTTGTTGAATCAACCGGGGCGAAATCATTGGCTTCTGCAAGCCGTTTAATATCACCTAAACCGGTATCGTTGCTGATTGGTTTTGATCCTTCGCGCACCATCTTCATGCCGTTGTAGTCGATGGGATTGTGGCTGGCGGTAATGACGATACCACCGTCAGTCTTGAGGTGGCTGGTTGCAAAATATATTTCTTCGGTACCACACATACCGATATCGATAACATCCACACCTTCATCGCGCAAACCGTTACTCAATGCATTTTTTAACGCATTGCTGGTCAAGCGCACGTCGCCCCCTACTACAACCGTTTTAGGGCGCAAAAAAAACGCATAGGCACGGCCGATGCGGTAGACGATATCCTCGTTTAATTCTTCACCCAATTTGCCGCGAATGTCGTAGGCTTTAAAGCAAGTCAATGTCATGTCGATTTTTCCATTCTTACACTGAAACAATGTGCCGGCGAAAACACTACCGACATTTTAAAATTCTGCGAAGCACCATAGCTGCGCATTCTTACGGTTTGTTGACATCTTGCGATGCAAACACAATGTGGATGTCAGGAAGGTTTTCCGCCTTTCACCAAATTCAGCATAGCTTCCAATACTTCTTCGATAGTCATCTGTGTGCTATCCAACAATATCGCATCAGCTGCCGGTTTTAATGGCGAAACTGTGCGTTTGCTATCACGTTCATCACGTTCCTGAATATCTTTTATCAAGGCGTTGATGTCGACAGACTCACCTTTTTCGACGAGTTGTTTATAGCGTCGCTGCGCGCGCGCCTCGGCGCTGGCGGTTAAAAATATTTTAATATCTGCATCAGGAAAAACCGTTGTGCCCATATCGCGGCCATCGGCCACCAGCCCGGGCAACTGACGAAAATCCCGTTGACGTTTCAGCAAGGCTTCACGCACGCCGGGATAAGCCGCAACGACAGATGCGTTCATGCTGATAATTTCACTGCGAATCGCACGGGTAACATCTTCATCACTTAATAAAATACGGGTGTGCTCAGCAGTAATATCAAAACGGACATCAAGTTGCGCCGCCACTTTTTCCACTTGTTGTTCATCCTGAATATTGACGCCCTGCTTGAGCGCTGCCAGTGCAACCAATCGGTAAAGTGCTCCACTATCGAGCAAATGGAAACCGATTTTTTTGGCGAGTAATTGACTTAATGTGCCCTTGCCCGAACCACTGGGACCATCAATCGTGATAACGGTAGGTGTGCCATGAGTAGCCAAATCCAGATTCCTTACATCCAATTAAACATTCAGTGAACGGTTGATGTTCTCGCACACGGTAACAGGGTCTATGGCTTGAGTGATCGGTCGTCCAATCACCAGATAGCTGCTACCGGCCTGCACCGCTTCTGTGGGGGTCAGTGTGCGACGCTGATCATCTTTGGGTGAATCCGCTAAACGAATGCCTGGGGTCACCAGACAAAATTCGTTACCCAGGACGTTACGCAAATCCCGTGCCTCCTGCGCAGAACAAACGATGCCATCCAACCCGCAGGCTTGTGTCAGATGCGCCAGGCGCGCCACCTGCTGTTGCGCAGAATCCTGAATGCCCACCGCCTGCAAATCGGTGTCATCGAGACTGGTCAATACTGTGACACCGATCAACAAGGGACGTGGGCTCGATACCTGTTCCAGGATGTCCCGGCAGGCAATCATCATACGCTCACCGCCTGACGCATGCACATTAACCATCCAGACGCCGAGATTGGCTGCCGCTTTAACCGCTTTGGCGGTGGTGTTGGGAATATCGTGAAATTTCAGGTCAAGGAAGACCTCGAAGCCCATGGCCATCAGGCCTTCAACAATCTTGGGGCCAGTACTGGTAAACAGCTCTTTGCCGACTTTCAATCGACAAGCCTGGGGAGATAAGCGCCTGGCCAGCGCCAGACAGTCGTCGGCATTATCAAAATCCATAGCGACAATTATTCGCGGCCCTTGCACTTGTATCATCACCACCTCACCTTTCAAATGCGATAAAAAAAGCCCGATCCTTGCGGATTCGGGCCGTCATTAAAGCAAATCTTAAGGGTTTTCGCAGCAACTCTCGCTGTCAGATGTTACTGGAGGCGAAGATTATCCCGGTTCGCATCCAGGATCGCGACGCCAATACCTTTCACTTCCAGGAGTTGCTCTACCGATGTAAATCCACCGTTAGCATCACGCCAGGCGATAATCGCTTCTGCCTTTTTAACACCAATCCCTTTAAGGGTTGATAAGGTATCAACATCTGCAGTATTGATATTGACAGCCTGTTGTAACTGAGAAGCTTCCTGCGCGGGTTGAGCAGGTTTATTTTCTACAGCCAAGGCAAAAGAAGACGAGAGGAGAACAAGCGCAGTAGCAAAAACACAAGAGATAAACGCTTTCATAGGAAAAATCCTTTTCTATTAATAGATGATTGGAGTATGCATGCGATTCCTGCATGCGGCGCGTAGGTTATAAAGCACACGGCGTTGTGACCAGAGGAGATCACTGAAAGTTATGTAGGAGATATCTTACAAAAGTGCTGCCGCCATCGCATGCGATGGCGGCAGTCAGGCAGGGTTTACCGCAATAATTTGCTCAGATCACGCGCATCCCAATGTGGGAAATGTTTACGGATCAGCGCATTTAACTCCAACTCAAACTCGCTGTAATTCACCGCCGTTGTTGCCGTCGCTTCGAGACGGTCAATCACCATACCGGCGCCTACTGTGAGGTTAGTCAGACGATCAATAACAATAAAAGCACCCGTAGCACGATTCACCGGGTATTGATCAACAATGACGGCCTGGTTTAAGGAAATATCTACCACGGCAATATCATTGAGTTGCAGGTTGTCCACATGGGTATGTTCCTGCGTATTGACGTCGACGCGATAATCAATCTTCTCAACGCTGCCACTCACCACTTTGCTGGCGAACTTAAACAAATACTCCGTATGTGTACGGCAGGCTTTTTCATTCATCCATACCACATGGGCTTTGAGATGATTGGTTTGCGGTACCTCATCTTTCGCCAACACAATCATATCGCCGCGACTGATGTCGATTTCATCTTCAAGCGTCAGCGTAATAGCCTGACCGGCGAAAGCTTCCGTCAAATCACCGTCGTAGGTCACAATCGCTTTAACCTTGCTGGTCTTGCCGGAGGGCAGCGCTTTAATTGCATCACCCACACGCACTACGCCGGATGCCACGTTGCCACAGAAACCACGGAAGTTAAGATTGGGACGATTAACGTACTGCACCGGAAAACGAAAATCATCAAAATTTTTATCCGCTGATACCGGAACGGTTTCAAGGATTTCCATCAAGGTCTGCCCTTTGTACCAGGGCGATTTTTCCGAGCGATTAACAACGTTATCGCCCTCAAGGGCAGATATAGGTACAAAGCTGATTCCGCTCATACCGAGCTTTTCAGCAAATACCAGATAATCTGCTTTGATCTTTTCAAATACTGACTCACTGAAATCCAGCAAATCCATCTTGTTGATCGCCACTACAATGTGACGGATACCCAACAGCGATGCGATGTAACTGTGGCGACGCGTTTGCGTCATCACACCGTGGCGCGCATCAATCAAAATAATTGCCAGATCACAGGTGGACGCACCGGTAGCCATATTGCGTGTGTACTGCTCGTGTCCCGGTGTGTCGGCGATAATAAATTTGCGTTTAGCGGTGGAAAAATACCGGTAAGCCACATCAATGGTAATGCCCTGCTCGCGCTCAGCTTGCAAACCATCGACCAGCAACGCCAGGTCAATTTTTTCACCCGTTGTGCCGTGCTTGGTACTATCGGAACGCACTGCTTCCAACTGATCTTCATAAATCATCTTGGAGTCATGCAACAAGCGTCCGATCAAGGTACTTTTACCATCGTCCACGCTTCCGCACGTCAAAAAGCGCAACAGCTCTTTTTGTTCATGCTGCGCAAGATAAGCGTCGATATCCGTTGCAATTAAATCTGATTGGTGTGACATATTGGGTCTCTAGTTGCTAGTCGTGAGTAACTAGTTGTTTATCCGTTAAATGTGAGTGAGCGATGCTTTGGTTTATACGACCAGAACCACATTTCGCCTGATGTTAGAAATATCCTTCCTGTTTTTTCTTTTCCATCGAGCCTGAGCTATCGTGGTCGATAACACGGCCCTGACGTTCAGAGGTGGTGGTTAACAGCATTTCCTGGATAATTTCTGGCAATGTGGCCGCTTCGGATTCCACCGCACCGGTCAAGGGGTAACAACCGAGGGTGCGGAAGCGGACCATCTTCTCTTCCACTTTGTCATCCGGGCCAATTGGCATGCGATCATCGTCTACCATGATCAATGTTCCATCACGTCTGACGACCGGACGCTTGGCCGCAAAGTACAGCGGAACAATGGGGATATTTTCCAAGTGGATATATTGCCAGATGTCGAGTTCTGTCCAGTTGGATAAGGGGAATACACGGATGCTTTCGCCCTTGTCGACGCGGCCGTTGTAGATATCCCACAACTCCGGGCGCTGGTTTTTCGGGTCCCAGCGATGATTTTTATCGCGGAAGGAATAGACGCGCTCTTTTGCGCGGGATTTCTCCTCGTCACGACGCGCACCGCCGAAGGCTGCATCGAAGCCGTATTTATTCAGCGCCTGCTTGAGGCTTTGGGTTTTCATAATGTCCGTGTGTTTGGCACTGCCGTGGACGAACGGGCTGATGCCCATCTCAACGCCTTCCTGGTTGATGTGCACAATCAAATCCCAACCCAGCTCTTTGACACGCTTATCACGAAACTCGATCATTTCGCGGAATTTCCACGTGGTATCAACGTGCATCAAGGGAAATGGCGGTTTGCCCGGATGAAAGGCCTTCATCGTCAGGTGCATCATCACCGCCGAGTCCTTACCCACGGAATACAGCATAACCGGCTTATCAAATTCCGCCGCGACTTCGCGAATGATGTGGATGCTTTCCGCTTCCAGTTGTTTCAAGTGAGTCAGGTTGTAGTTGGACATTAACGACTACCAAATAAAAAGTGATTATTAACAGGCAATAGGCTTCGCTGGCTGCGAATTATAAATAACCGTTTACCAATTGCTAACGATTAATTACTTCTATGTTTATGCCGGTTTGTTTGACTGCCGTGGCTCATATCACGGCGTGTCTCCCGTAGCCTCAGCGCCAGGGGCTGATACGTCATCCGCTTGCTGGCGACTCTCTCGGTCAGGCTCGCCTTTGTTGGCCAGCATCCTGGTGAAACGATCCCGCGCCGTTTTTGCCCGGGTAAACACGTCGAGGAGATACTCGCTGTTTTCCTGCTCGATTCCAGTGCGCAATCGCATCAGATTGTCGATATATAAATCCAGCGCGTGCAGCACACTGGTTTTATTAGCGCGCATAATGTCGTGCCACATAACCGGATCACTGGACGCAATGCGGGTAAAATCGCGGAAACCACCAGCAGCGTAACGAAAGATATTTGGGTTACCTATGTCTTGTGCCAGTGTATCAACCAGCGAATAGGCAATGGCGTGTGGCAGATGGCTGGTAGCGGCGAGCACGTCATCATGCTCTGCTACGGTCATACTTAACACCTCGGCCCCTACGGCCTGCCACATACGCGTAACCACATCGAGATGTTGTGCACCCGTCGTCTCCAGCGGCGTGAGGATGACCCGGTGCTTTTCATACAAATCCGGATTCGCCGCTGTCACACCACTCTTCTCCGAGCCTGCAATCGGATGCCCCAACACCAGTTGGGGCGGCACTTGGCCATACACCGTTTCCGCTGCTTGCTGAACACTTCCTTTGACACTGGCACCATCGGTAACCGTGACCGAAGACGGCACCGTAGATTTCACGGTTTGTAATACCGATGCAACCGACAGCGTTGGCACGGCGATAAAAATAACATCTCCTTCACCCAACTCGCTCGCCACATCCGCAAGTTCGACGTATGCACGATCAACCACACCCAGGGCTACCGCCTCTTCGCAGATTTCCTGGCGACGGGCAATACCAATGACTTCCTTGCAGGCGCCACGCGCTTTCAAACCGGTCGCCAAACTGCCGCCGATCAGACCAATGCCGATCACGACGAGTTTATTGATGCCTTGCCAGTCAGAAGTCGAAGAGAGAGTCATAACGGAATCAAAGAACGGCTTTGGGGTAAGAGCCCAGCAATTTCAAATCTGCAGCGCGTTGCGCCACTTCCTTGAGCACCTTGCTGATCAGGGGATCGTCAACATGACCGACAAAATCGATGAAGAACACATAGGTCCAGGCACCGGTGCGCGACGGACGGGTTTCCACCCGCGTAAGGTCAATATTGTGACGATGAAAGGGTTCGAGCAAATTATGCAAAGCGCCCGGTTCGTTACGCATGGCCACAACAACAGAGGTTTTATCAACACCACTGGCGGGAACCGCCTGGGTTCCAATAATCAGAAAACGTGTGGAGTTATCCGGTTGATCTTCAATTTTTTCTGCCAGCACCGTCAGGCCATATAGCTCTGCCGCCATGCTACCGGCGATGGCGGCCGCATTCCATTCGCCCTTCAACCGTTTCGCCGCTTCGGCATTACTGTTTACTGCAATGCGCTCGGCCTTCGGATAGTGCGCATCCAGCCATTTACGGCATTGTGCCAGCGATTGGGAGTGCGAGTAGATACGGCTGATGCTGCCGATATTGGTCACATCAGATACCAACAGATTCTGATGAATACGCAGTTCCACCTCACCACAAATTTTCAGGTTGGAACCCATAAAATTGTCGAGGGTGTGGTTCACGACACCTTCAGTGGAATTTTCCACCGGCACCACGCCGTAATTCACCGCACCGGCTTCCACTTCACGAAAGACTTCATCAATCGCCGAAAAGGGTAAAGCTACAGCGGAGTGACCAAAATGTTTCAAGGCTGCCTGTTGGGTGAAGGTACCTTCTGGACCAAGGTAAGCCACCTTGATCGGATTCTCCAGCGCAAGACACGCCGACATAATCTCGCGAAACAGCCGCGCAATTTCTTCGTTGCTCAACGGCCCGGTGTTGCGCTCCATGGCTTTGCGCAAAACCTGCGCTTCACGCTCGGGGCGGTAAAAGAGCACTTGGGCTTCCGGAGGTAAAGTGGCTTTTTTAACTTCTGCCACTTCTTGGGCGCACTTCGCGCGAGCGGAAATCAAACGACCGATTTCATCATCAATCGCATCAATTTCATTACGCAAAGCCAGGAGTTTTTGCTCTTCGGTCTGTTCAGCTGACATGATTAATTACAGCGTGTTAAGTTGAAAAGAGAGATGAATAAAAACGCAGCCGGAACGTCCCAGGCTGCGTCACTTTTATTCATCATTTTTACTCATCATTGTCCGGTGAGCCTGCTGCATCGTCATCGGTCTGCAGATCATCAGGCACCTCGTCATCAGCGGATGATTCGGCAGTAGCCGGCGCACGGTTTGCATTTTCATCCGCGCTTTCTTCGATGCGCTCCAGACCTTGCATACGCTCGCCGGTTTTGAGCTTGATCAGGCGAACACCTTGCGTGTTGCGACTCAACAGCGACACCTCATCGACACGCGTGCGCACCATGGTGCCCTGGTCTGAGATCAACATAATCTCTTCGCCATCAAATACCTGTACCGCACCAACCAATTGGCCGTTGCGCTCGGTGGTTTGCATGCCGATAACACCCTGCGAGCCGCGACCTTTTGCGGGGAACTCACCCACATCGGTACGCTTGCCGTAGCCGTGTTCGCTCACCGTCAATACCTGGCCATTCTCCATGGGAATCACCATGCCGATAACGCGCTGGCCTTCCGCCAGGCGGATACCGCGCACACCGCGCGAGGTCCGTCCCATTGCGCGAACCTGCTCTTCACGGAAGCGTGCAGCCTTACCGCTGCTGGAGAACAGGATGACATCACAGGAACCATTGGTGATAGCGGTACCCACCAGCGTATCGCCTTCGTCCAGCTCAATCGCTCGCAAGCCAACACTGCGCGGACGAGAGAATTGGGTCAATGCCGTTTTCTTGACGGTGCCGTTAGCGGTGGCCATAAAGATAAAGTGGTCATCATCATAGGTTTTAACCGGCAGGATAGAGGTGATGCGCTCGCCCTCTTCCAGCGGCAACAGATTCACGACCGGGCGACCGCGGGATTGGCGCCCGGCTACCGGAATCATGTAAACCTTGAGCCAGTACACCTTACCGGCATTGGTGAAACACAAAATCGTATCGTGGGTACTGGCGATCAGCAGATGCTCGATAAAGTCTTCATCTTTAACGGCTGTGGCAGATTTACCCATACCGCCGCGACGCTGCGCCTGGTAATCATCCAGCGGCTGACTCTTCGCGTAACCGCCGTGAGAAATCGTCACCACGCGATCTTCTTCGTTAATCAAATCTTCCGTGGTCAGGTCCAGCGTAGAAGCAACAATTTCTGTGCGACGCGCATCACCATAATCCGCAATCACCTGCTCAAGCTCTTCGCGGATAACCGCCATCAGGCGTACCGCGTTACCCAGAATTTCGAGATACCCGGCAATTTGCACCAGTTTTTCATCGTATTCAGCGAGCAGCTTGTCGTGCTCCATGCCCGTCAAACGGTGCAAGCGCAACTCGAGGATTGCCTGGGCCTGGGCGGCAGATAAAAAGTATTTACCATCGCGCACGCCGAACTCTTCACCCAAATCTTCCGGGCGACAGGCATCTTCACCGGCACGCTCAAGGAAGGGAGCCATTTCGCGCGCATCCCAACCGCGCGCCATCAGGCCGTCTTTCGCTTCCGCCGGACTGGGTGAGCGTTTAATCAGATCAATGACTTCATCGATATTGGCAATGGCAACCGCCAGGCCCTCAAGGATATGGCCGCGTTCACGGGCCTTGCGTAACAGATAAACCGTCCGGCGGGTAACCACTTCGCGACGGTGGCGAATAAAGGCATCGATCAGGTCCCAAAGATTAAGAATCTTGGGCTGGCCGTCATCCAGGGCGACCATGTTGATACCAAACACATTCTGCAATTGCGTTTGCGCATACAGGTTGTTCAACAACACGTCAGCAGATTCGGTGCGTTTGACTTCAATGACGATGCGCAAACCGTCCTTGTCTGATTCGTCGCGCAGTTCGCTGATGCCTTCAATTTTCTTTTCTTTAACCAGCTCAGCAATACGCTCAATCAGGCGTGCCTTGTTTAACTGGTAAGGGATCTCGGTCACGATGATGGTTTCGCGACCGGTTTTTTCATCGACTTCAATATTCGCTTTGGCGCGCACATAAATCCGACCGCGCCCCGTGCGGTAGGCTTCCACAATACCCGCACGACCATTGATGATGGCACCAGTGGGGAAGTCGGGGCCCGGGATAAACTCCATCAGTTCATCGACGGTAATATCCGGGTTATCGATCATCGCCAGACAGCCCTGCACCACTTCTTTCAGGTTATGCGGGGGAATATTGGTGGCCATGCCCACGGCGATACCCGAGGAACCATTGACCAGCAAATTGGGGATACGGGTGGGTAAAACGACGGGAATTTGTTCAGAGCCATCGTAGTTGGGTGCAAAGTCGACCGTTTCTTTGTCGAGATCCGCCAGGAGGTCGTGGGCCAGCTTGGCCATACGGATTTCGGTATAACGCATGGCCGCTGCGTTATCACCATCAATCGAACCGAAGTTACCCTGGCCATCAACCAGCATGTACCGCAACGAGAACGGCTGAGCCATACGCACGATGGTGTCGTAGACCGCAGAGTCACCGTGGGGGTGATATTTACCGATTACGTCACCCACAACACGCGCTGACTTCTTGTAGGGCTTGTTCCAATCGTTGTTCAACTCGCTCATGGCAAAGAGCACACGACGATGCACCGGTTTTAAACCATCGCGCACATCCGGCAACGCCCGACCCACAATAACGCTCATGGCATAATCGAGATAGGACTGCTTGAGCTCGTCTTCGATATTTACGGGTAAAACTTCTTTTGCAAATTCGCCCATGGGTTTACAGCATTCCTTATTATGGTGACTGCTTGGGTTAATTGATCATTAATTCGGCATTAGCGAATGCCCAACCGGCTTTTAACGACACACTGAAGGGCCTCTTTAAAAACGGGTTTGGCTGCCACAGAAAGGCGGGAATACTACCACAAAATCAATTCGATAGGCATTTTTTAGGCCAGCTCGTCGAGCGCCTGAACATTCGCTGATCAATCCCCGTCACACGCCGCTCCTTGCACGGCGGATCACTGCCCATCAACACACTTTGCGTTATACTGCGCGGCTCTCAATCACGGGATGATTTGACCCAGGAAAGCCCATGCCTGCACCAGAAAGCATTCGTTTATTGATCAAAGCGCGGTGGATTGTCCCGGTTGTGCCGGAGAATCGCGTGCTTGAAAATTGCGCAGTGGCCGTTCATAACGGCGCTATCATTGCGATTGTTCCCCAGGATGAAGCCGACAAACGCTTCAACCCCGAACAAACCATCAATCTCACCAATCATCTGGTCATTCCCGGTCTTATTAATGCCCATGGCCACGCGGCGATGAGCCTGTTGCGCGGTTTCGCGGATGACAAACCGCTGCGCGATTGGCTCAACAACCATATCTGGCCCGCCGAGGATCAATGGGTCAGCGAGGAGTTCGTGCGCGATGGCACCGAATTGGCCATGGCGGAAATGATTAAAAGCGGTACCACCTGTTTCGCCGACATGTATTTCTACCCGGAACAGGCCGCCCAGGTTGCTCAACAAGCCCATATGCGGGCCCAGATTGCCTTCCCGATCTTCGATTTCCCCTCAGCCTGGGGCCAGGGGCCGGAAGATTATTTTGCCAAGGGACTCGCGCTTCATGATGACTTCCGCTCAAGCCATCTGGTAAATGTCGGTTTTGGACCTCACGCGCCCTATACCGTATCAGACGATGTGCTGGAAAAGGTAGCCGTGTTGGCCCAGGAGATGGACTCCCCCATCCACATACACCTGCACGAAACCCGCTTTGAAGTAGAGGAGTCGCTGAAGAAACATTTGAAGCGCCCGGCGCAACGTCTGATGGATCTGGGCGTGTTGTCGCCGCTCACCCAATGCGTACACATGACCCAGGTTGACGATAGCGATATTGATTTACTGCTGGAAAGCGGAGCCCATGTTATTCACTGCCCGGAATCAAACCTCAAATTGGCCAGCGGTTTTTGTCCGGTACAAAAGCTGTGGAATGCCGGTGTCAATGTCGCTTTAGGCACTGATGGCGCTGCCAGCAACAACGATCTGAATATTTTGTCAGAACTCAAGACGGCCGCTTTGCTGGCCAAAGCCGTTGCTGACGACGCGGCGGCGCTGGATGCACACCAGGCATTACGCATGGCCACCATCAACGGCGCGCGAGCACTGGGGCTGGAGGAACGTATCGGCAGCCTGGAGGTGGGCAAGGCAGCAGATATTACCGCCATTGACCTGGGTGAACTGGAAGCACAACCCCTGTACAACCCGGTCTCCCAACTGGTGTATACCAGTTGTGGACACCGCGTCAGTCATGTCTGGGTCGGCGGGCGCGCTTTGATGCTCAGCCGGCAGTTGCAAACACTCAATGAACGCGAGCTGATCGGAAAAGCGCGCTGGTGGCGCCAACAGATCACCAGGTAAAAACACGCAGAGCGAACTGGCAAAGCGTAATCCGGCCACAAAGTTCACACGAATATTTAAGCAGCGACAACCACAATGAGAGCTTTTTATGAGCAATGTAGACGCCGCAGAAATTGCCAAATTCGAAGCACTCGCCAGCCGATGGTGGGACAAGAACAGCGAGTTCAAGCCGCTACACGATATCAACCCGCTGCGAGCCAACTACATTGATCAACGTTCACCGGTCGCGCAACGCAGGGTTTTGGACGTGGGTTGTGGCGGCGGTATCCTGACGGAAGCTCTCGCTCAACGTGGCGCCGAGGCAACCGGTATCGATATGGGCGAAGCGCCGTTATCTGTGGCGCGCCTGCATGCGCTGGAAAGTGGTGTGAAGGTGGAATATCGCAAGGTTGCCGCCGAAGCACTGGCCGCCGAGGCACCGGGCCATTTTGATATTGTTACCTGCCTTGAAATGCTGGAACACGTACCCGATCCGGCATCCATCGTAAATGCCTGCGCACGATTGGTTAAACCGGGTGGTGATGTTTATTTTTCTACTATCAATCGCAACCCGAAAGCCTATGCTTTCGCTATCCTTGGTGCGGAATATATATTGAAGTTACTGCCGAAAGGTACGCACGAATACAGTAAATTTATTCGCCCTTCGGAGCTGGCCAAATGGTTGCGCCAGAGCGGGCTGGAACTGCAGGATATCACCGGCATGACCTACAACCCACTGACGAAACATTACAAGCTTGATCCACAAGATGTCAGCGTGAATTATTTATTACACGCTAAAAAAATCCAGGGATCCGTTTAACATTTGCGCCCCCGGGCGTAATTATTTAAACCTTTCTGGCATAAACCAATTCAGGATTTTTGCATGTCATCCAGCAAACCCATTCGCGCCGTCATGTTTGATCTTGACGGTACGTTGCTCGATACCGCACCGGATTTTGTGGTGGTATTAAATCAATTGCTCGAAGAAAACCAGCGCCCTGCTCTACCCGCCGACCTGATTCGTGCATCGGTATCCAATGGGGCGCGCGCGTTAGTGAGCCTGGGCTTTGGCATTGATGAGCATGACCCGCATTTTGAGCGCTTGCGTGTGCGCCTGCTTGAACTGTATACGCTGCACATTGCCGTCCATACACAGCTGTTTCCCGGCATCAGTGAATTGCTGCACAAGCTCCAGGATCACAATATCGCCTGGGGCATTGCCACCAATAAACCTTCAGCTTATACCCATCAATTACTCAAGGCTTTGAAAATACAGCCGGCCCCTGTCAGCATCATTTGTCCGGAAGATGTGAAGGACCGCAAACCGCATCCGGAGTCCATGTTTCTCGCCAGCCAACACGTCGGCTGCCAACCCAGTGAAATTGTTTACGTGGGCGATCATAAACGCGATATTGATTGCGGCCGAGATGCCGGGGCCATTACCATTGCGGCGGCCTATGGTTATATCGAAGCTGATGATGACATTGATACCTGGCAAGCCGATTATCGCGTCAACCATGCCGATGAAATCTGGCCCATCCTTGAAAACCTGATGATTGCCTCCAGACAATTGGTCAGAAAAGAGAGTGGCGAAGTAGCAAGCTCTATGGAAAATTGATTGTCGGGATACACACCTATGATGCAAATACCCCAAGGTTATGCCGCTACGGCGAATGTTTTACAAGATAAAGTTGTGTTAGTCACCGGCGCTGGCGACGGTATCGGGCGTGTCGCCGCGAAGACCTTTGCTGCCCATGGCGCAACGGTAGTGTTGCTGGGCCGTACCATGGCCAAACTGGAAATGGTCTACGATGAGATTGAAGCAGCCGGCCATCCCCAACCTGCTATCTACCCGATCAATTTTGAAGGCGCGGTAGAAAAAGATTACAACGATTTGGGTAATGCGATTAATGATGCTTTCGGCAGAGTTGATGGCATCCTGCACAATGCCGCCGAGCTTGGCGAGCGCACTCCGATCAGTAATTACAGCAGCGCCAGCTGGATGCGGGCGATGCAAGTGAATGTCAACGCGCCCTTCATGTTGACTCGCGCCCTTTTGCCACTGCTCGACAAAGCACCCAATGCATCCATTGTGTTTACCGGGTCCAGCGTCGGATTACAGGGCCGTGCATTTTGGGGTGGTTATGCAGCCTCCAAGGCGGCGGCCGAAAATCTGATGCAAACATTGGCAGAAGAATTACAGGAAACCTCGCGCATTCGCGTCAACAGTTTTAATCCCGGTGCCACTCGCACTCGCATGCGGGCAGCGGCTTATCCGGCAGAAAATCCCACGAGCATCAAACCCCCGGAAGATTTAATGCCGGCTTATTTGTATTTAATGGGTGATGATTCTATCGGTGTGTCTGGCCAGCAGTTTGAATACTCGGCCTAGGAGCTGTATCAAGGTAATGACGAACAGCTAATTTAAGCTGCAAGATTATTGTCGGGTTACGCGGCTTTGCCGCTAACGCGACCTACTGGGCATTTTGTAGGTCGGATTAGCGCAGCGTAATCCGACGCGGTATCGATTTTAAAAACATCTGTCTTTAAAAATATCTATCCTTAAAAAATTGCCTGTCGGATTACGTCGCTGCGCGGCTAATCCGACCTACAGCTAACGCCAGTGCCGCCGAGGCCGCAATAACCATCGGGATTCTTGGCGAGATATTGCTGGTGATAATCCTCGGCATAGTAAAACGCCGTGGCCAGTAAAATTTCCGTGGTAATGTCACCAAACCCAGCGTCTGACAACGCGCGTTGATACGCTGCACGGCTCTCTTCTGCTATACGCTTTTGCGCCTCATCAAGCACATAAATACCGGAGCGATATTGCGTCCCGCGATCATTTCCCTGGCGCATCCCCTGAGTTGGATCGTGGGATTCCCAAAATACTGTCAGGATTTTTTCAAGCGAAATAACGGCGGGATCAAAGACAACCAATACCACTTCGTTATGACCGGTCAGGCCGCTGCATACCTCTTCATAAGTAGGGTTGGGTGTATAACCAGCCGAGTAGCCGACCGCCGTTGTAAACACCCCATCCTGCCGCCAAAAGCGCCGCTCTGCGCCCCAAAAACATCCCAGTCCCAGAATGATTTGTTGCATGTTGTCCGGAAACGGCGCTTGCAGGGGGTGGCCATTAACATAATGACTGTTTTTAATAACAATAGGTTGGGCGCGCCCGGGCAAGGCTTGCTCGGGACTTGGCATTTGCATTTTTTGAATACTGTATAACATGGCAGGCCTCCGTTACGTGGATCGGAGCAGTCAGGCGGTGCGCCTGGCATTATCGGTCAGGCGCAATCATTAAAACCAGCGGTTGTGATTCAAGCGTTCCCACCAGGTCAACAGCAAACGATCCACTGCACCTTGCGCAGCAATACCGAGTTTTTCCGGAAGGGATTTCTTGAAGCTGTAACTCACTTCGTAGATGTCAGCGTTCTCAGCCTGGGCAAGCAAATATTCATCGCTGGTGTACAGACTATCCACCAGATTGACCTCCATCGCCCGGCGCCCGAACCAGACTTCACCCGTGGCGACCTTGGCGATATCTACCTGGGGGCGGTGCTCACTGACAAACTCTTTAAACAGCACATGGGTGTCTTCCAGGTCTTCTTTAAATTTCTCGCGACCTTTATCAGTATTTTCGCCGAACATGGTCACAGTGCGTTTGTACTCGCCCGCCGTGAACATTTCATAATCAATATTGTTTTTCTTGAGCAACTTATGGAAGTTGGGTAACTGGGCGATAACACCAATAGACCCCAGAACCGCAAAGGGTGCGGCAATAATCTTATCTGCCACGCACGCCATCATATAGCCGCCGCTGGCCGCCACCTTATCAACGCACACCGTCAACGGGATTTTTTTATTGCTGATACGCGCCAGCTGGCTTGCGGCTAAACCATAGCTGTGCACCATCCCGCCACCGCTTTCCAGCTTCACAACAACTTCATCGGCACTGGTTGCGAGACTGAGTACTGCACTGATTTCTTCGCGCAGGTTGTCGCAGGCAGAAGCTTTTATATCGCCATGGAAATCGAGTACAAATACACGCTTTTTATTATTTGTCTTTTCGTCGGTCTTTGCATTTGCATCTGTCTCGCCGGCGTCAACCACTGCTTTTTCGCTCGCGGCTGTCTTATCGCTCAAGGCTGTCTTATCGCTCAAGGCTGCCTTATCTTTCGCAGCAAGCTTGGCCGCTTTTTTCTTTTCAGCGCGCTCAGCTTTCTCGCGTTTTTTTTCTTCCTTCATCAGCACCTTGAACTGTTCAGGATCAAGCGTCGCCTCTTTGAGCACATCGCGCATGTGCTCGAATTTCTCATTTAATTTATTGACTTCAATATGACCTTTATCAGTTTTTTTCTGACGCTGCCCCGCCGACACAACCAAGCCGACAATAACACCGATAGCCACCACAATGGTGACCGTCTTGGCGAGAAACAAACCGTATTCCGTTAAAAATTCCAACTGATTACCCCATCTACCTTATTAATTATGAATTGCTAGCGCCAGGCACCTATTGCGTCTTCCGCTGGCGCGTTAAGCGGGCGGGCCAATAACCCGGTGTTAGACAGTGAGACTTCATAGAGCGCCCCATCAGCCATGGGAAGATAAGTGGCGCTGCCGTAGATTGCATCCACCACCGGCACCCAATCCGGATACTTATTAATCCAGTTCCAGACATCAAGGTTGTAGATACTTTCGTTCAGTGCGTATACCGTGCGTTTCGCGGTGCGCTCTTGTTCCAGGTCGTAGTAACGCCCATTGATACGGTCCAGTCGGTACGCTGGCCGCAAACCAAAGGTTCCCAAATAACCTTTCCACTTGATAACCCGTGCATCCAGTTGCCACTGGTCGCCGCGCAGCTTGTAACGGTGTTCGTTACCCTTGCTATCGACCAATATCGCCTCGAAATGTTGATCTTCAATTTTCTCAAAGTTGATCGTTGCAATGACCTGCTCCAGCATGATCTGCTTATAGCGGAAGATATCGTAGGCAATTAATCCAATTGCCAATGCAACCGTCAACAGAACCAAACCAAACATACCGCGCAGCCATCCCATCACCCAACTGCCTTTGAGCAGAATGCCCAATGCTTTGTACGCGATAAAGCCACCTATCGTAATCACCACTAATGCTATGAGGGTGTATAACATGTTGCTCCCGGTCGGATTATTTATGCTGGGTCTGCTGTTGAACAAAATGTGCTATCAATTGACCCGCTAGAGTAGCGATTGGCGGCACCTGAGGCAACTGATCGTAACGCCACCAACGTGCATCCAGAATTTCTTTATCGTCGATCTGAATGTCCCCGGAGGCATATTCAACATGGAAGCCAAGCATCAACTGGTGTGGAAAAGGCCAGGGCTGGCTATGGAAGTAACGGGGCGAATGAACCCTGACCCCGACCTCCTCAAAAATCTCGCGATGGATCGTATCTTCCACCCGCTCGCCCGCCTCTACGAAGCCGGCAAGCGCGGTGTAGATGGATTGCTTTGATCGGGCATGGTGCGCCAACAGACATTCGTCGCCACGAGTGACCAGCACGATGGCACAGGGTGACAAGCGCGGGTAAAAACTGAGTTCACATGCGTAGCACACCTTTGCGCGGTCATCGTCATTGCTGACCGTGGGCCGGCCACAGCGCCCGCAGAATTGGTGGTCAAGATGCCACTGCACCACTTGCAGGGCGCGACCAGCCAACAGGAATTGCTCTTCATCCAGGCTATTTAACAGGCTGCGCAAGCCCTGCCGTTGCCATTCCGGGGTATTGGGCTGCTCCACATCCACCGCCCAACAGGCCGCCCGGTTGAAATAACCCAAAAAGTGCTGACTATTAATGACAGGATGCGCAGCGGCGAATTCCGCTTGGGAAAAAGGTCGCCAGCCATCCTTGATAGGACTCAATAATTGTCCGGCTGCTACGGGAACGTAGCAGGTCGCCGTCGCGATCTGGGCTGGCTGTGTGGCGGGAACAAAAACCATGGTTACACCCGATAACCCAATGCCTCCAGACTTTCTTCGGCAATTTCCAGTACGCTGGTATCAGCGTTTTTGTCCAGCTTGATACTGTCGAGGTAGTATTCAAGGCTGATGATGGCGTCCGCAAAGGTTTCCAACATATGCTGAACTGCGGCCATTTGTTCATTGCGCAGCAACGACACTTCGATAAACTCAATGCACTTCGCCAACACCTTGGCAGCGCGGGATAAACCCAGCACAAACATACCACCGCGCACGCTGTCGAGCGTGCCGACGATGTTGTGAATATGGCCTTTGTCGTAGTTGGACTCCATAAAAGAACTCAACGCCCGTTTGACCAACGCCAATCCTGATTCTGCTTCTTCAATCACCAGGCGTTCAGCCTCCGCAATCTGGCTATGAGCCATCGCGTCATCGCGGGACAAGGCATTAATCTGCGCAAGCTTTTCATCAGAAAGATTTACCTTGCCCAGCCCTGAGATGGTGCTCTCGACATACAACAAGGTATCCGCCACGCCCAATAGTTCCTCTGGGCTCACCGGCTTTTTGGTCTTTTGCCAGTGGGAGATCTTTTCAATCTCCTGTTTTAAGCTGTTACTGGGCGCGACCAGCCCCACCACAGAGAGAATATCGGCTACTTTTTTAAGGGTATCGACCAGCTCCGGGGTTTCACTGAGTAATTCCGCACCACCTTGGGCGGCGCGCTCCAGGATATTTTTTGTGCTGCGCAGTTCATCACTCAACACAGCGGCCATGGAGTTCAGGGTGTTGGCACTGGGTCCTTTGAGGAACTCCATCTCACGCGCCAGTTCGGCATCGGTGTAGCGAACCGGTTTAATGTCATATGCCGTGGCAACCGCCCTGACCTTGTCATCCGTCGCACGAGACAGCGCTAGGATATACAGCAGATCTTTCAGCAGATGCTTGTCCGGCTGGCGTGCGAGGGATTGTTTACCTTCCATCTGTAAGCGTTTTATCTCGCGGTCCAGGGCACTGAAGAGCAGCTTGCGCCCTTTGGTAAGTTGCATATCTTTTTCTGAAATGGCGGTAAAGGCTGCCGAGGCGACCCACCACAAATTTCCCAGGGGCGCCGCCCCACTCGCAGCCTCCAGTCGGTCCATCGCCCGGCACATCATCCCCAGGGAAGGTTTGACCTGCACCCCTTGCAGCACCTTTAAAAGACCTGTCTGGTACATGTGGCGCAGGCGACGCACCAAAGCCATTAAGTCTTCATTTAATGACGCAGCCGGTGCGGGGCGTGCCACATTGGCTGGCGGTTCGTATGGATAGAAATAGCTTTCCGGTACCAGGGGCGCCTTACGCGCCTGGCGCAGCTCGTTGATATAGGGGATCAATAACATGGCCATGCTGCGCGAGGTCTGGGTGCAGTACTCCAGATAGCGCGGCAGGATAAAGAAGGCTGACGTCAGCAGTTCCAGTTTACGGTTGGTTTTGGGTTCTTCGCCCAGGGTAATCTCGGTAATGTGCTCAACCAGCTCTTCAGCCAGCAGGTCGACGCCTTTGAGTTGTATCAGGCTCAGGGTGCCGCGAATCTGTTTGATACCGTCGATGCAGTTTTGCAGTAACTCACCGTTATTGCGGTCATTGGCGAATTGCTCAAGCCCCACGGCGGATTGTTCAATAGTGGCAACCAGTTCATCCTGAACCATCTTCAGGGACGCTAGATTGAGAGTTTCGCTATTGCTCACGAGTACTTCCTTAAACTGACAGATGAAAGACGCGATCAATGACCGCACCGGGCCTGATTAGCTTAGCGCAAGATATTCCTGATTGCTTGGTTCTGGCCGGCGAATGATGACAGCAATGTATACCCTGTCACGCCGCCGTCTGCCATGGAGGCCATGATTCTAATATGGATTCTATAAAAAGCCGCTAAGTCATTGTCATTCTTGCTAATTATTTCGCAAATCACGCATCGGCAAGATGCAACCAAACGCAATTTCCACCGCTACTTTTATCAATGGCCGCCAGTTTTTCCGCATGGGCGTGCAATTCGTCAGAAGACGCTGGGATCACAGGCAAGGGTCGGCGATTGGGGTTCAAGCGGCGAATTTCACTGACCGCAGCAGCGCCGTCGCCCTTGGATTGATTCCCGCCCAACGATAAGGCAGTTTGCCCACCCGTCATGGCGAGATAGACATCAGCCAGAATCTCGGCGTCGAGCAAGGCGCCGTGGAGCTCACGCTGGGAGTTGTCGACGCCGTAGCGTTTGCACAAAGCATCCAGGTTATTTTTTTGTCCGGGGTGCTTGCTGCGCGCAAGCAGAAGACTATCAATCACCTTGCAACGCTGGGTAATGGATTGATGCGCTGAATTGAGCTTGCGCAACTCATGGTCGATAAAGCCGATATCGAAGGGAGCGTTATGGATGACGAGTTCAGCATCCCCGATAAATGTCAGGAAATCTTCGGCAATCTGGGCAAATACCGGTTTGTCGGCGAGCATCTCGTTGCTGATGCCGTGGACTTCAAACGCTCCGGCATCCACCTCGCGCTCCGGATTAATGTACTGGTGATAGTGCCGCCCCGTCAGGCGGCGATTAACCAGTTCAACGCAACCGATCTCGATGATCCGGTGGTCTTGGGCAGTCTCCAGACCAGTGGTTTCGGTATCCAGTACAACCTGACGCATGCTTACCCCTGTTAATGTGAAAATTCATCAATACCGCGATTGGCCAACACATCAGCCATCTCGTTTTCGCGATGTCCGCTGTGACCTTTTACCCAATGCCACTCCACCTGATGGCGCTGATTCAGCTCATCCAGCCGCTGCCACAAGTCGGCATTTTTTACCGGTTGTTTGCTCGCAGTAAGCCAGCCTTTGCGTTTCCAGCCGGCCAGCCATTCCGTAATGCCTTTGCGCACGTATTCGGAATCGGTCGTGAGTACCACCTTGCAAGGCTCTTTTAGCGCCGCAAGCCCTTCAATGGCTGCGGTCAGCTCCATGCGATTATTGGTTGTCAGCTTCTCACCGCCATGCAGGGACTTTTCAATCTCACCAAAACGCAGTACCGCCCCCCAACCGCCTGGCCCCGGATTACCGCGACAGGCACCGTCAGTAAATATCTCAACCTGTTTCAAACTTACTTTGTCCTATTCTCTTGGCTGGTCTTGGCGACCTTGATGGAGGGACTTTTAACCCGTCCGTGCAATTTGGTAATACCCAACCCCGGTACTGGCTTGAGTGCGCGCCAGGCGGGTTTGAGTGGGGTCAGCGCAATGCGCTCCTTACGCGCCACAACCAGGTAATACCCACCCCACGGCAGGCGCAGCCTTTTACCCCAGCGTTCAAGCCAATGCAAATGTTTGATGGCGTGAGGATGCTGCAAGGGTAAACGATAGAAGCCCTGCTGGATATCGACGGACTCGAAATCAAGCAACGTCAACCAGTCCAGAATCCGCCCCAGCCGCAGGGATTGATGACGCCAGCGCGGCTTACGACTAAAAAAACGTGCAAACCACCGGCAGGTGCCGAATACACTCCAGGGGTTAAACCCCAGGATAACCAGATGTCCGCGCGGGATAAGTACGCGGGCCGACTCTCTCAAGAGTTGATGGGGGCTTTGGCTGTAATCCAGGACGTGATGTAGCAAAACGACATCAATAGATTCTTCCGGAAGCGGCAACTCGGTAAAGTCACATAATGCGGAAAGACTGGGGTTAGTATCCGGCACCGGGCTCAAGGAGAAACGGTGGGTAATCCGGCTGGAATGACCCAGGTCCAGGCGGGGGCTCACACTCATTTGCAACAGGTGGTACCCGAACAAGCAGTGCAAGGCCTGCTCGATTGATTCGCCTTCTTCCACCAGCAAAGCCTCGCCCAGCGGGGTTTCGAACCAGTTGGCCATATCCCGAATGGACTCTTCCTCCGGCAACACACCAAAGTGCTTCTGCCAGAATTGGCGCAACGGACCCAATGGCTGATGTGACATATGAATCTCCGGTAGAGGTTTATTTTGAACTCGGAGAAGGCTAGGCTTGTCCCCTGCTGTTAAGCCATCACCACACGAGCGGTACAACTGTGCTAACTGTTTACTCCATCCCGGCCCTTGAGAGCAATTATTTCTGGTTGTTGCAACCGGTGCCAGAAGAACCTGATGCCTATATTCTTGATCCGGGCGACGCCCAGCCAGTGATGGATTGCCTGCATCAGCATCAACTGCGCCTTGCCGGCATCATTATTACTCATCATCACTGGGATCATACAGATGGCATTGATGAGTTACTGGCGCACTCCCCCGTGCCTGTTTATGGTCCCGATTCCCGCCGCATTCCTCAAGTCACACATACCTTGCAGGACGGCGACACCCTCGAACTACCCGGCCTCTGCCTTGAAGTGCTGGCCGTGCCCGGGCATACCCTGGACCATCTGGCGTATCTTCATACCGACAGCCGACCGGCAAAACTGTTTTGCGGCGACAGCCTGTTCGCCGGGGGCTGCGGGCGGATGTTTGAGGGGCAGCCTGAGCAGATGCTTGCATCACTGAACAAGCTCGCCGCCTTACCTGAAGACACGCTGGTGTATTGTTCTCACGAATATACCCTCCCCAATCTGCAGTTTGCCCTGAAGGTTGAGCCGGATAACAAGGCATTGACCGACCGCCTTCAAACAGTTCAACAGATACGCCAGCAACACCTCAGTACACTGCCCTCCACCATAGCGATTGAGCGACGCACCAATCCTTTTCTGCGTTGTCATTTACCTGCCATTAAAGCTGCTGCCGAGCAGCATATAGGTTCCACACTAACCTCGGATGCGAGTGTTTTTGCCGTGATCCGGCGCTGGAAGGATCAAGCCTGAACAAGTTATGTAAGTCTCATCGCCTGTCATGCTTGATTGACCACTCCGGGTGTTGCACATAGAATCGCTTTCAACCAGTCGATTCAGGGAGGGCGGCGCCGATAAATCCAACAAAATCAATGTGACTCAATGATAATGTTTAACCGCCACCCCAGCCTGCGACTATTTACCCTATCCCTGGTCCTGTTTTCGCTGTCCGCCTGCAACCTGCTTAAACCACAATCAACTGCCAATACCAGCGAACTCATCCACCCCCTGCCCGATTTTGAATCTGATGAATACCACGTTGCGCCGGAGCAACGAGCCGACCTGGAAGATAAGATCGCCGAAGAGATCAATAAAGTTACCGAGGTCGAGTATGCCGATATCTGGGCCCGTATCCGCAGTGGTTATGGTTTACCGACCATCAGCAATGCGCAAATTGATGCGCACTTGAAATGGTACGCCAATAACCAGGCCCACATTGATCGGGTCACCGAGCGCAGCCAGCGTTACCTGCATTACGTGGTTTCCGAGATGGAAAACAACAATATGCCGCTGGAGTTGGCGCTCTTGCCCATGATCGAAAGTTCCTACGATCCTTTCGCCTACTCCCGGGCCAAGGCCGCTGGCATCTGGCAGTTCGTCTCCGGTACCGGTAAGAATTTCGGTTTGACGCAAAACTGGTGGTACGACGGCCGGCGCGATGTGGTTGCCTCAACCGACGCCGCTATCCGTTATCTACAACGTTTGCATGCTATGTTCGATAACGACTGGTTATTAGCCTTAGCCGCTTACAACTCCGGTGAAGGCCGAGTGCGACGTGCCATTGCAAAAAATCGCCGAGCGGGTAAGCCTACTGATTTCTGGTCGCTATCCCTGCCCAAAGAGACCCGCTCTTACGTTCCTCACCTGCTCGCACTCTCACAAATAATTCGCACCCCGGAAGCTTACAGCGTTACCCTGCACGAGATACCCAACGACCCTTATTTCACCAAGATTAATCTGGATTCACAGATTGATCTGATGCAGGCCGCCAAAATGGCGGACATTGATCTAACGGAGTTACAGCATCTGAACGCCGGCTATAACCGCTGGCTCACCGCGCCTTCGGGCGAACATATTCTGTTGGTACCCGTAGCAGATGCCGAAAACTTTACCAACCAGCTTGATAATATGCCCAAGCTTCCGCCCATCAGCTGGAGTGAACACAAGGCAGTCAAGGGTGATGTGCTCGGCACGATTGCACGCCGTTATAAAACAACGGTGGATGCTATCAAATCGGTTAATCGCCTGAAAAATAACAACATCCGCATCGGCCAGGTGCTGTTGGTTCCCAGTGCCGCAATCACCATGCCCGAATACACCAGCTCTCAGGACCTGATGTACGGCTACGGCAAGAAGAAACCCGGCGCCGGCGCGCAATACCATACCATTCGCTCCGGTGATAATTTATGGACTATCGCCCGCCGCTATGACACCAGCGTGAAAACGCTGACAAGATTGAATAACATCAACGCAAAAACCGTGCTGAAGCCGGGGCAAAAACTTCTGGTATCCAATAAAGCCAGTGCCATTGTCGATAAAACTGTTGTTGCCGAGAATGGTCTACATAAGCTCGTTTATCAAATTCAGCGCGGCGATACACTGTACAGCATCGCCAATCGTTTTCGCTTATCGACAAAAGATATTCTCAGCTGGAATTCCGTGAAAGATGCCAGCTATATTCATCCAGGGCAATCGCTGACCTTGTACGTGCATGAGCAGCACGTCAATTAAGCGTGACGGTTAATTTACTATCGGAGCAAGTATGAATTACACCCGGTTGTTCAACTCTCGTGTTGTTAACTATTTATCATCCTGCTTCCTGTTGCTTTCCAGTTCGGTGATGGCTGCTGACGC